>JAZDKG010000018.1:0-22447 GCA_043803205.1 Planctomycetota bacterium | reverse complement strand
AAGGTGCTTGGACCATCTTTCTCAGTTCACGCGCCTTAGATGGAAGATCGTTGCCTTCCACGGTGGGCGTCTCTGTAGTTAACCACAGAAGTCCTGAAACGGGTAGCCTGTGCAGCGTCCGTCATATTACGACAAGACTGCTGAGCACAAACGCCGTCGCCGTCACCTGCCCCTGCCCCCGCACCTCCTCGGGCAGCTTCACCTCGACCGCGTCCGAGCGCCCGTCGAAATCCCTCTGCCCCTTGAGCAGCTGACGAAAGGCAGCTCCTCGCTCGGCAGCGCACGTAGCGGTGACTAGCAATAGAACCAATGTCGAAGCGACTACCCTCATCAACGGCCCGTTCCCGGCCGCGCTCCCGTGCCTGGCCGCTCCTGCGTCTTCATCAGTCGCCGTCATCGTCGCACTGTCCCTATGCTCGTCCAGCTCAGCACAGACTACCGCGATCCGCACCTATTACCGGATCAATCCTATCCCTGCAAGTCTCACCACGGATTCGCAGGCCTTTTCGAACGCCGCTCAATGCGCTGGCCCTTCTTCCGCCGGCGCTACTCCGAGAAAATGAAGCTCGGCGTCGTCGATCTCAACCTCCGTGTTCGGGTTCTCGAAAAGCTGCACGATCGCCCGCAAGGCTCCCTTCTGCGGCGCCGTTCCCTCCGGTATCATGACAGAGGTCGAGTACTTCGCCCACGATGTCGTTATCGTATGGCGCGACCTGCCGTCGCACAGGCCGCTGCCCGTGGCGCCGCGCACTTCCAGGTACACGTCCGCCCGCACGGGCCTGGCGCTGCGAATCCAGGCGGAAAACCCGTAACGCTCCCCGCCCGCCAAGGGCTGCTTGACAAGCTGCTCTGCGATCACGAACGCGTCTTTGGGCGACTGAACGAGAACCGCCATCCCCTTGCTTTCGGGCGTGCGACCGCCCATCTGCTTGACGAACGTCGATTCCCCTGAGAACCTCGTCCACTCGGTCCAGCGGGCGGGCGTTTTACGGTCCTCTCCCTCCTCAAAAGACGGGTTTTCGAGCAGGTTGGCGCCGCCGGCAGAGCCCGGCGACCCGATGGACGTCTCGCAGTTCTTCCCGACAGCGACATAGGCCGCCCTGTTGGCAATCTCGACGCGGTCGTCCGCAACCTGAAGCTCCCTTCCCAGGCAGTCGAAAATCTTCGTTTCCGAATCGGTCACCGATATGGAGCGCGACTTGTCAGGAGCGCCCTCCCCTGCGAAAATCACCAGTTCACCGTCGGCCTTGCTGAACACCCACCCGGTCAGGCCAAATCCCAGGGGAACCTCCCTCTCGTACCGCGCACCTCTCAGTAGCTCGGGCGCCTGATTGGTGGGATCGAAGGATAGGAGGTTGACGGCCTCGGCCGGGGGCATGCGGACAAACCGCGCTTCTTTGGCAGCGGCGGCGATCTGCCCGGGATCTGCGCCCTTGAACAACACAAAGACAGGCTCATCGCTGAGCGTCAGCGCAAGCGCGCCGCCGCGCGGTTGAATGGAGGATCTCTCCCCCATCACATTGACCTGTTCTCCTGCGAGATTCACCGGAAGAATAAGCTGCGCAGACAGTCCTTCCGGAAGCTTGGTGTCCACGGCGAAGAGCGCCCCTGCCGGATGCGTGAACGTATACACCCGCGCGATATCGCTAGGCGAGAGCATTTCCACGAGTTCAGCTTCGCCCAAGAGGCCCCACGTGTTCGCCAGCGCGGGGAGCGTGGCCCTGGACGCGTTGTCGTATTCCAGCAGCGTCATCAATCCCCCGCTGTTGTTTCTCACCGGAGAGTACCTGTCCAGGAGAAACCAGAAGTTCGCCACTACCCCCAGCGCCTTCTCTGAGAGCTCGTGCCTGGCCGCCATATTGACTGCTGTCCGGTACGGGACGGACGGCCAACGATAGGTCGGCTGACCCCCGTAGTAGCTTGTCCGCCTGAAGGTGTTGCACTGCACGCCCCATTCGGTATCCCAGAAGGGGATGACCTTGCCGTGTTTGGCCATGAGCTCTTTGAGGCCACGGCCAAACTCCCAAGGGTCGCCCCCGTCCACGCAGTACCCGTGAAAGGTCCAACCATCCAGGTAATCAAGGATGCCCAGAGAAATCAGCGTCTCGGCTTTCTCGCTGGCAGTCATCGCATAGCCGCCGATCACCGTGGCTTGAGGATCCTCTCCCTTGATAATGGTGCTGGCCTCCTTGACCAGCCTGAAGTAGTGGGCAGGATCAGGCATTCCCGGTTCGTTCCAGATCTCCCAGCACTTGATCCTGTCCTTGTAGTTCCGGACCATCGCGCCGACGTAGTCCTTCCAGTCCGCAATGTTGAACGCCTCCCCGGTCTCAAGCACAATCGCGTCGGGGTCCTTCGGATCAAACGTTTTTACCCATTTCGGCGTCCCGTATCCGCCCAGGCAGGCCAGCACCTCCACGCCGGTGGATTGGACGATTGCCAGACCCTCATCGTAATAGACGAACTTGTCGCTCTCCGGCTCGGCGTGCTGCCATCCGACAATGTTGTAATAGTCCGAAAGCCGCCACCATCCAAAACCGGCGTCCTTTACGAGGGCAAGCGAGTTGCGATAGAGCTGCGTATGGATCCCGGCATAGGAGGCGCTCGCCTCGATCACCTCGACGAGGATGCGCTCCGCCGGGCGCTTCGCTCCGGGGGCGTCGCTTATGAGGCGATAGATTCCCGCCGCCGGAAGCTCGATCTCCAGGTCCGCGAAGCCGTTGCCCTCCGAATCAAGCGCCACGTGTGACTCGAAGGTCATGCGCGTCGTGCCGTAGTAGTCTTCCAGATGAGATTCGACCTTCAAATTGGTGTGTGGCTTGCCAAACGCGTAAACGCGAACCTTCGATGTCTGTCCCGGACGATACACACCCGTCTCGGAGCCCTGCCACACGGACCCCAGCTCAACCTCACCCACCGTCTCGAACGCCGTCAGATCCCCTTCCTCGACTTGCACTGCGTCAACGAGAAAGACCTCCTTGCCGCCTCTGATGCGAACGATGATCCCGTTGTTGGCGGTCGCCGGGAGGCGCCCGCTTACGGAGAACCTCTGCCACTCAGTGGTGACGTCGAAGGTTTCTCCGTACGACGCCCACTGGCAATACTTGATCATCGACCCGTCGAGAAAAGCAAGACTGACCCTCGTGGGCTCCTTCTCAGCTTTCAGATACGCGGAAACCGTGATCTTCTGACCCGGGCGAACGCGAATGTATTCCGACTCAACATCGTCGCTCCCGGTTCCGTCGACACGCAGGACGTATTGCCCGTGAAAGGCGTCGGTCTTTTCCGTGGTGACCCGAAAGTGGCGGGCGCCGAAATGCCGCCTGTTGTACGGCACGTCCAGCGGCTCGAAGTTCAACGAGCCCCACCCGCTCGTGCCAACCTCGAAACTCCCGTTATAGAGCAGGTTGCCCTTGCGCGGAGGTTCCTTTGAAGGCGGAGCCGGCGCCCAATCCTTTTCCACGCTCCCTTCGGACACCGATACGTCGTCGATCCAGACTGTGCCCACGGATTCGTATCCCAACTGAATCTCGACGTCGGCGTCGTATTCGGGCGCGATATTGAGAACATACTCCTGCCACTCGACCGTTGCCGAGCACCGGCGCGATGCGTGGCCGGCCCACTTCTTGGGAAGCACCTGGCCGGGAAGAGGCACCACGTCCTGCACAGCGGCGTTCCTGACCGCAACCGCAACCGAACGCTCTGACGGAAGCGAGTCGGCCCGCAGCCACAGCCTCAGGACATACTTCCTGTCCTTCAGTATCCTGAACCTCGGGGACAGCACCGCCGCCATCCCGCTATGCCAGGTCGGGCAGTTCAACTTCAAACAAGAGCGTCCCGAATGGGGATCGCGCGTCTCCCTCGTGAACTGAACAACGTTCTCCCCATAGTTGTCGCGCACCCAGCATCGCGCGGAGTCACCCCGGGGATGCGTTACGGCGCCGATCGCCTCGAATTCTTCTTCAAATCCCGAGCTGAAAACCGAGCCCCCTGCTCCCGGCGACGTTGCGGCCGACGCCGACTTCAGAGATTCCTCGGGATTATCTCCCACGGCAACATAAGGGGCGCCGTTGTATATGACGATGCGCCCGTCGTCTACGGGGACTTCGTTTCCGAGACTGTCGCAGATCGTGATCGGGGTCTTTGAAACCGACACTGTCTGCGAGCTGCCGGCAGGACCCTCTCCGGCGAAGACCAGGAACTCCCCGTCCGCCTTACTGAAAACCCATCCGGCGAGGCCGACACCCAGCGGGACCTCCCTTTCGTAGCGCGCGCCCCTGAGTGCCTGGGGCGGCTCGTTCCTGGGATCGATGACAAGGAGCTCCGCGACCCGCGCCGGAGGCATCCCCACAAACCTGACGCCCTTGACGGCCCGAGCGATCTCCTCGGCCTCCGCCCCCTTGAAGAGCACAAGCAGAGGTTCATCGCTTACCGCTAGCATAAGCTCGCCGCCGCGCGGCCGAACGAATGTCCTTTCCCCCATGACGTTGATTTGTTCTCCTTCGCGATCCAGGGGAAGAACAACTTGCGCAGTCAGCTCTTCCGGAAGCAGGGCGTCAACGGCGAAGAGCGCCCCTGCCGGATGCGTGAACGTATACACCCGGGCGATGTCGCTGGGCGAGAGCGTCTCGACCAGGTCGGCCTCGCCCAGGAGCTCCCATATGTTGATCAATGCCGGCACCGTCGCCCTGGGAGAGTCATCGTATTCAAACAGGGTCATCAATCCCCCGCTGTTGTTCCTGATCGGAGAGTACTTGTCCAAGAGAAACCAGAAACTCGCCTCCACGCCCAGCGCCCTTTCCGACAGTTCATGTCTCACGGACATGTTGACCGCCGTCCGGTAGGAGTAGGTCGGGTCGCCGCCGCGATGCTGTCCTCCGTAGTAGCTTATCCGCCTGAAGGTGTTGCACTGCTTGCCCCATTCGCTGTCCCACAAGGGGACGACCTTGCCGTTCTTCACCATCAGCTCTCTGAGGCCTTCGCCGAACTTCCACGGGTCCCCTGCTCCCATGAAATACCCGTGAAACGAGTACGCGTCCATATATTCGAGTGCACCCAGGGAAAAGAGCTTCTCGATGTACGGATCAGAAGGTTGCCTGCGGTAATACAGCCCTCCCCCGCCCACGACAAATGCCTCCGGGTCTTCCGCCTTGATTAACGTGTACGCTTCCTTGCACAGCCTGAAGTAGTGCTCAGGGCTTATCCCGCACTGCCGCGGTTCATTCCAGATTTCCCAGTGCCTGATCCTGTCCTTGTAGTGGCGGACCATTGCTCGCACATAGTCCTTCCAGTCCTCGATGCTGATGGCCTGTCCGGCCGCTAGAGCAATCGCGTCCGGATCCTTCGGATCATGCTGTTTTGCCCATTCCGGGACCCCGTACCCCCCCAGTGTTGCCAGCACCTTCACGCCGGTGGATAGCACAAGCTCCAGTCCGTCATCGTCGTAGACGAACTTGCCCTTCTCCGGCTCGGCCTTGGTCCATCCGGTGATATGGAAGTAGTCGGAGAGCCGCCACCAGCCGAAGCAGGTGTCCCTGGCAAAACGAAAGGAATGGCCAAGCAGTTGCGTATGGATCCCGGCGCGGGGCGCATTTGCCTTCCTTACCTGGACGAGGATCCGCTCCGCCGCTCGCTTTGTCCCCGGAGCGTCGCTCACGAGGCGATAGATACCCGGCGCGGGGAGTTGGAACGCCAGGTCCGCGAAACCGTCGCCCTTCGAGTCCAGTGCTAGGTCTGACTCGAACGTCAAGCGCGTCTTGCCATAGTAGTCTTCTATATGAGATTCGACCTTCAACCTGGCGTGTGGCTCGCCAAACGTGTAGAGGCGCACCTTCGTGGTCTCTCCCGGACGATAGATCCCGGTTTCAGACTCGTGCCAGGACGTCCCAAGCTCAACTTCTCCGCCAACGTCAAACGGCGTCAGATCGCCTTCCTCGACCTGCACCCCGTCCACCAGGAAGACCTCCTTGCCGCCCCATACTTGAACCACGATCCCGTTGTTCGCGCTTGCCGGGAGCCGCCCGCTGACCGAGAACCGCTGCCACTCCGTGCTCACGTCACATCTCGTGCCATAGCCGGCAAACCTCATGTACGTGATCTGAGCCCCATCGATGAAGGCGAGGCTGACCGTCGTGGGCTCCCTCTCAGCTCTCATATACGCTGACAGCGTGATCTCCTGACCCGGGCGAACTTGAATGTACTCCGACTCGACAAGATCGCTCGCAGTGGCGTCAACGCGCAAAGCGTATTGGCCGTGAAATGCGTCCGTCTTCTCCGCGGTAACGCTCATTCGACGCGCACCGTAATGCCGCCTGTTATACGCCACATCCAGCGCATCGAATTTCAACGGACCCCATCCGCTCGTCCCGACTTCAAAGCTCCCGTTGTACAGAAGGTTTCCCTTGCGCGGAGGTTCCTTTGAAGGCTGAGCGGGCACCCATTCCTCAGAGGCAAGCCCAAACGTCTTCTCCCTCGCGAAGCCGCCTTCGGACACGGATACATCGTCGAGCCAGACCGTCCCCACGGACTCGTATCGCAAACGTATCTCGACGTCGGCGTCGTACTCGGGCGCAATATTAAGGACATACTCCTGCCATTCCGCGGAAACCGAACACCGCCGTTCTGCATGGACGGCCCACGTCGCAGGAAGCGGCTTCCCGGGAAGAGACGCGGCGTCCTGCACAGCCGAGTTTCTCACCATCAGCGCGACAGCACGTTTCGGTGAAAGAGATTCACCCCTCAGCCACAGTCTCAACACGTACTTCTTGTCCTTGAGCAGCCTGAACCTGGGCGACAGGACCCCGACGCTCCCTTTGCCCCAGCGCCACCACAGGCACCTCGACTTGAGACAGAATCGTCCCGAGTGCGCCCTTTGCGTCTCCCTCGTGAACTCGACGATATTCTCTCCGCGGTCGTCGGGACGCCAGCGTTGCGTCGGGTCGGCGCCGGGAGGGATCGCGTCGCTGATGATCTCGGGCTCTTCTTCGAACCCCGAGTTGAAGATTACCGCGGGCTCCTCTCCCGCGAGAAGCGCGCCCACGATTGAGAGCAGGAGAACCGCGCCGGTGGCCAATGCCTGCATGCTCCGTCCCTTCCGATTCTTTCGTTCACGCGGTCATGCGAGTTTCCAGGTTGTATGCGCCAAGTCGTCCCGGCGCACCAGATCCTCCGGACATTCCCCGCGCTCCTGTATGAATCTGCCCTCCTTGAGCATCCCGCGCAAGACAAGGGCGAACGCCCGCGGGATGAGATGTCCGTCATTCTCCGCACGCAGGAATCGTATCGAAAGAGGGCGCAATCCGCGCGCGGTGCAGCCCTCGCCAAATCGGCGCGTGACATACTCCAGATCCTCGGCAGAACGACTCCGAACCACGAGCGCTGCAAGGTTCGGAGTGCCGCTCACGTACCCGGCGTAAAGCCCGCCTTCGCTCTTGAACCCATCTGACTCTGTCTCTTTGATGAACGCCAGGATCAACTCCTTCTCGCAGGGAACCCTAAACTGATCTGCGTCGAACAAAACCGCAAGGCTCGACCAACCCAACAGAGGCTTCTCCGCAGGATCGGGCGGATAATCCAACTGCGCTTCCAGCATCCGCCGCACGGCCGGCGTCCGCGGTCGCGCAAAGTTGAGTTCATCAAGGAACCACTGCTTCTGCGCGCTCGCCTTCCCCGGCGGCGGAACGATATCCGTATCCGTCATCATAAAAGCAACGCTTTCAAGGTAGCCCGCCTGCGGGCGCGCCTCCTGCGACTGCAAGGGCGCCCGCTGGAACCCCTGCGGACGCGCCGTCACGTGCAACTGGAGGTCGGCGAGCGCCAGCGCCTCAGCCGCCTTTGGATCGCGTTTCACAAGCGACACCGTTACGCGGTTGTCGCCCCAGCGAAGGAAAGATGGATCCAGCTCGCAGGCGATCCAGCCGGTCTTAGGGCAGTCCCGGCAGAAGGTTGCCCCGGGCAACGAATGTCCGTTGAGGACGAGGCATATCTCGTCGCCGTCCTCAATGTTGTGGAACTGCAGGCATAGCGACGCGTACGGCGTGGCCGATTGAGCCAGCCGCGACCCGTCCTCGCCCGTCGTGAACTCGAATAACGACTCTCTGCCCACGGGCACAGGAAGGGGCAGCCGTGGCGCGCGCGCCAGAAACCGCGACACTCCCGGAAGACGCTTCATGTGTGACATCCGATGGCGTCCGATCCTCGCGTTCTCGACCGCCGTGACCCGATCGAGTTGCAGCAGTTTCTCCGGGTCGCCCAACTCGCTCCACACGGGGCTTTCGGGATCAAACTCGTTGAACGTGTAGATCCCGTCGGCCCCGCCTGCCCACGCGGCGAGCGCCCTTCCCCTTATGACCACGTGAGGCGCCCCTTCCTCGGTAGCGCATGCATAGACCGGGACATCATGCGCGTGCCCAAGCTCCACGGGTTCCTTCCACGGGCGCATCCGCCACGCCATCCCGGCAACAAGGATGTCAGTCAGCCCCTCCTTCAACCACACCGGCGTCTCCAGCCCCAATGTGCTTCCCGCCTCCATGTCATCGGGCACCCGCGTCGCGACCAGGATCGGGCGCCCGCGCCGCAGGCCGGCATCCTCGGTCATCTTGCGAATGCACCGCACGAGCTCCGTCATCGTGTCGCGATTCTCCTGGCCGACGTCCTGAGCACCGTCAGCGGTGGCGCGGAAACAGACCGGCATCCGCAGGAAGTCCATCTCGATCCCGTCCACGTCGTAGCGCTCGCAGATGTCCGCAAGGATCTCGAACACCTGGTCCCGCACGTCCCCGCGCCCGTAATCCACAGCGTGGAATATCCCGTACGATCCCCTCGCGATCCACCGCTCGGGATGCTCGAGGGCGCCCTCCGAAATCAGAAACGCCTTCTCCTCCAGTCCACCGCCCATGTCCAACGCCCGCCCCAGCCACCTCTCCGGACGTTCGCCGTTCCAGGGCGTCCGCTCCCGCACCGGCCAGAGATCGCGCGTGGCGTTCATCCGGACCGACGCCCATATCTCGATCTCGTGCTCCCGGCAGAAATCGATCATAATCTCAAGGCAATCCCTCCCCTCCAGCAGCACCTCCGGCTCGTCCCACCCTCCCGGCGCAGGAATGACGCCCAGCCTGTCCCTTCGCAACACGTCGCAGACCTTGCTGCGATGCATGCCCACGCCGAAAGCGTGGTTGACGACACAGAAACTGATCGTGTCCACCAGCGTCCCCGCCAGACCTGCTGTTCGCATAGCAAGGAACTCTTCCACAGAGGTCGGCGACGCGAGATCCTGTGAAGGTACCGGCCTGAACGCAAGACCATCATCGTTCATAATGATCCGCCGGCGCCTGTGGGCCAGTGCCCTGCGCCGGCTTCGCAGTCGTTCCATTTCTGCGGTAAGTGTTCGCTTCACGTGCAGCTCCCAATCGCGGCCCACAGACTACTGCAGTCCCTCATTCCCCCCAGTATCTCACGATCGGGGTGGATGCATCTCCGCTCGTCTCCATGAGCGTGATCGGTTCCTGTTCGATCTGCGACAACGAAAGCGTGACCTTGAACGGCTGGTAGTCGCTGCCGCGCTTTCTGAAGACGCGGACCGTCACCTCGTCGGGCAGCTTCACCTCGACCGCGTCCGAGCGCCCGTCGAAATCCCTCTGCCGCGCCAAGAGCGGCTGATACGCCTTCCCCTCGGCGGCGAAACACGCACTCGTCACCGCCACCATCACCCCCAACGCCGCTCTTCCCTTGCACCGTACGCATCCTCCCTCCTCTCCCCCTGGGAGAGGAGCAGGAGGTGAGGCTGTCGCGCCCGCCGGGGCGGGCCGCGACATGCCCGCCTCACCCGCCCTGAGAAACCCTATTCTGCCGCTCAACGGTTACGCCGTGCTCCCGGAGCACCCTCTCAAGTTCGTCGAGACGTATCCCCGGAGCGATCCCGAGGAGAACCGGCTTTGCTGCTCCTTCAACCGTAAGGACAAGGACGGATGCCGTCCCCTCCCCCATCTTCTGCTGCGCAATCCGACAGTTCCTGATCCGCTCGTAGAGGTGCGTCCGCGTCCAGTCGCCGATCGTGTGCTTCACGCCGTTTCCCGTCAGCGTCACTTTCGACCTGCATAGAAGGTGCATCACCAGCGGCGCCCCAACCAACCCAAGGAACAAGCTCGCCATCATAGCGGCGCCCAACACAAGCCAGCCATAACTCCGCGCCTCGCCACGGTCCCTCGCCCACAAGACCTCTGGACACAACAGGGCCAGCCCCACCACAAACATCGGGATCCAGATCGCTAGACCCCACCGCATGTGGGCGGCAAGCGGCTTTCGTTCCATTGCCTCGCGGATCCGCCGAATCCCCTTCGGCTCCTTCCAGCTCAGATGCTTCTTCCTCTCGCCCGCTCGCGTCTTCTTCCACAACGCCCACGTGTAGTCGCCGCACCTCGTGCAGAACCCTTTCCCCGGTAGCGCCTTCGCCCCGAAAACAGCCAAACCCCCAAAGAAACCGCCGAAGAAACCGATCATCACGACTCCATCCGAAACCATCCGACGGAAGCCGAACATGATGAAGACAGCCGCCAGCGCCACTGCAAGAAGCGCCATCCCCGCGACGTGCAGCGCCAGCCAGACGCGAGGCTTCACGATGACCCTCCCCACCGTCCGCTCCAGGCAGCGAAGACACCGCTCCGCTCCCATATAGAACGTGAGCCTTATCGGTATTCCATCGGCATCCAGATGCTCCTCCGTGCGTAGCGGCCGGATGCCCAGCATATTTGCCAGCCTCGCCTCGGGATACACCTGTCTCAGGATCGCTCGCAGAAGCAGAAGGAAACCCACCCAAATGGCCAACGCCAGAAACAACCTGGCGGCGCCATTGTTTCCCCGCAAATCCAGGAACCATACCACGCCGATGACACCGATAAAGACCGCCGACACGTTCATTCCGAGCACAGAGAGACGCCACGCCACCCGCCCGATGTGTCTCCACGATCCCCACTCCTCCCCCCCAAGCGCGTCCCCGCCGCCCCGCTCCCTCCCCTCAGGATTCCCAACCTCGTCCCGCGCCTTCATCGCCCCACCCTCAGCTTATCCACAGCATCCTCCAGCAAACCGGAACCCATCGAAAAGGCACCCAGAGGAAATAGACATCATAAGCCCCCGCGTTGAGACCGTTCACATAGTAAGACCCCTTACTCCGGACGACGCCCAGCGATATCCTCGACACGTCCCCCGCCCCAACGATGATTCTCTCTCTGTTGCGTTCCTTTCCGGGCCACTCAGAGAGCGGCCGGCATGGCACTTCCAGGTCCCTCAACCGCGATAGTAGCTCCGCTGCCGGATCCTCCGTCCGAAGATCGTCCGCCCTTATGTCGAATGACCTCCCTATTCCTATGTAGCAGACCTCAAGCGTATCCCGTATGCCCGAGTGATTGTGATGATAGACCCACCGTATCGTCTTCTCCCGAATGTCCAAAATCCTCGCGGGCGATAACCCAAGAAACGTCGGAAGAAAGAGGTATCCCCCGAGGCAAGACACCACCAGCGCCGGAATGAAGAACTTGTTCCTCCAAAGCTTCCGCCAGTGCCCCTTGACCGTCTGGGACGCCATTTTGAGACGCCCTTTGCTCACTGAGCAAGTCCGACCATTCTACTCAGCACCGACCGCACGGCTCTCCGGCCTCATCGCATCGTCATAATACCACAGCCCCGGAAGAAGCTCTCTTGCTGGAAAAGGAATCTCTTCCTTTGCATCCGGAAGAAACGAGACGTTTCCTCTTCTGCCACGGTCCTCTCCGGTATTCTCCCTCACGACTCCCGACCGCCTCTATCTCCACCAAGGCGAATCTGCTGGCTCCGCCTTGTCGGAAAGCTGTTTCCCCCGTTCGCTGATCGCGTCCGTTTCAACGCGACCGGCGGCCCCGCGAAATCGAAAAAGGTAGTATCGCCATCCAGCATGTTTGCTGTGAAATTCCCGAAGCAAGACTTGTTCGATCTTCACATCTGGATGAAGTTCTTGGAAAGCCTCCCGCACCTTAGCCGGCACCTTTTCGGCTTGTACGGGAGTGAAGGTGATCGCCGGATTCGGCTCACAGATCCATGAACAGCCCGATAGCAGAATCGTCACGAATGCCGCCGATACGGTCTTCATCTGAGCCACCAATGACGTATTTCCGGACTCCTTCGCCTTTTCATCCGCCCCCGAGCCTCCGCCACCCCGTCCCAAGCGGAACTTCGCCCTTTGAACGCCTCCCCTTTCATCCCGTCTCAGCGCGCCACGATAGGAAAACCAGCGAAGCAGCAAGAGCGACGACGGCGGTGCAAAGAATTCTCGTCGTCAGGCTGCCCTTCTCACGAAAGGTATAGACCCATCCGACTACACCCGCAGCAATGGTGAGCCCCAGCAAGACGACCAGGAACTCGTCGTCCAAAAGGATGCTCCACGCAAAGAGCAGCCATGCCGCAATCGTGAACCTCGTCCCGATCGCCATCTGCCTGGCGAGCATGACCCTCCACAAAGGCCAGATAATGAGAATCCCAAGGATCACGAATACCAGTTGCGCAGGCGTCACCCCTGCCCTCCTGAACGCAACCCCCTTCCCCACCATCCCTCCTCCCATCCGCCCCCTTCAAGCTGCACTTTACGCCGCGGTCTAGCTTCCCGCAACATTGCCATCCCTCGACCCTGTCCCTTCTTTCCTGTCCCCTTCCCTCCCCCGACCGCTGAAAGCTGACCGCCCACCGCTTCCCCATAATCTTAGATGCCACAACCCCCCAAATCCTCTGCAAAAAACCCCCGACCCAACAACAGCGCCACTTCTTGAAATCGGCTTCCCCACTCCATCCCCTCCCCCTCTACGCCCCGATCGCAGCGCGTACGAACGACCGACCAGGAACCCGGAACCGCTCATCGTCCGCCCCCGCTGCCCTCTCCCCCCACGGCGGAATGCGCTTCGCATTCCGCCACCACTAGATTCAGGGTCCGGGGGACTTGTCAAGTCCCCCGGCTTCTTCTTCCCCCGTCCCCTTCTTCGCAAGCATCTCCTGGATCCGCACGTTGTCGAAGGAATACGTCCCTCGCGGCCAATACGCGAAGAGCTGCACCTTGAGCGCCTCGATCGGACGCGTCTTGCTCCAGCGGAACGGATGAAACGTCCGCGTGAACGTCTCCCATTCCCCCTCCGGCGTCCGCCGTCGGCACGCCTTGTAGGCGTTCCCCACCTCGCGCAGCTCCCCCGCGACCCTCGCGTACCCCTTCACGAAAAGCTTCGCCCCCGCCGGCCCCTTCATCTCGAACGTCAGCCTATACGCCTTTGACGGATCGACCGGAAAGAAGTCGCTGCGATAAGGGGCGCCCGTCGTCCCCCCTACCGTGTCGTACCCCGGGTCCTGAGGCGGCGTCTTCGCGGGCGCATCCCGGAGCGGCGCGCCGCTCTCGCGCCTGGCCTTCCATGCCTGGTATTCGCCGAGGAGCACGTCCGTGCCGAACCGCATCACCTTCCCGTGCGCTAGGTCGTCCGTGACGTAGAAGACCACCATGTTGTCCACGTCC
Organism: Planctomycetota bacterium; assembly: GCA_043803205.1. Taxonomy (GTDB): domain Bacteria; phylum Planctomycetota; class DG-23; order JAZDKG01; family JAZDKG01; genus JAZDKG01. Next base: position 8,925 of record JAZDKG010000018.1, on the reverse strand, counting down.
ATCCAGCCGTCGGGGCGCTCACCCCCCTTCTCGAAGTCCCCGTTCGGAACGATGTTGGGCCCCAGGGGCGCGTCCTTCTCCCTCTCCTTCTCGAGGTCCGCGTCGCGGTCGAGGTTGTAGAGGTCGTCCACAAGCTTCTCCACGATGAACGAGATCGACCGCTCGTCCGTGTAAGGGGCGCTCGCCTCCTTCAGCACCTCGATCCCGTCCTCGAACCGCAGGAACCTGTACCGCACCTCGTAATCGGTGACCGTCCCGTAGATGCAGAACGTCGCGCGGAAATGCTCCCTGGCGAACGCGGCGACCGCTTCCGGCTTCGCGTCGTACCCCGATAGGAACCCCTCGGACTGCACGGTCTCGTCCGTCTCGATCTCGCTGGGCACCTCATACAAGCCGATCCGCGCGAACTTGTACCGGAACTTCATCGTCACCTTCGCGCTCAGGTCCGCGGACGCCGACTCGAACGGAAACACGACAAGGCGCGGGAGAGGCGCCTCCTCCGCGCCAAGAGCGACGGCGCAGAGAAGGAACGCCGGCGCTAGTCGAATCATGGTCATTGTTTGCGCGCCTCCCGGATGCTGATGTTGTCGAAGTGATAGACGTCAGGGGGCCAATACGCGTAGATCTGCACGCGCAGCGACCGCACCTCGAGCGCGGGGGTGAACGTTCGGCGGAAGAATTCATACTCGCGGCCCTGCGTCTTCGTCCGGCACGCCTTGTACGTCCGGTAGATCTCGCGCTGCTCCCCCGCGACGTCGCCATAGCCCTTCACGAACACCTTCGCGACGAAGACCGTGGTCCCGTCGATCCATCGGCCCTTCATGTCGAAGGAAAGCTCGTAGGTCTTCCCGGGCTCGACGCTGATGTAGTCGCTCAAGTACGGCACGCCATACGTCCCCGCGACCGTGTCATACTTCGGCTCCTTCGTGGGAACCTTCGCCGGCGCATCGGCGAGGTTCGTGCCCGCGTCAAGCGCGGAGCGCCAGTCCTTCCACTGAGAGAGGAGCACGTCGGAATCGATCACGAGGCCGCGTCCGCTCTTCCCCTCGTTCTTGGCGAAGGTGGTGAGGTTGTCGATCCGCTGCCAGTGGTCCGGTCCCGCATTCGCGGGACCCGCTTCGAAGTCGCCGTTGAGGACGAGGTTTTCGCCCACCGCGACGAAGACGGCCGGCGTCTTATCTTCTTCCTCCTTAGGGCCTTGGGCGAACGAATCGACGAAGGCCTGGACGGCTTCCGAGATCTCCCTGTCCTTGGCGCAGCGGGCGACCTCATCCGAAAGGACGCGAGCGCCTTCGCCGCAGTCCACGAGCCTGTAGGCGATCGTGAAGCCGCGGGAGTCCTTTTCGACGGAACCCCAGAGGAGCCTAGTTGCGGAAAGGCTCTCGCGGGCGAGGCGGGCGAGCTTCTCCCAATCGCCGGGAGGATTCCCCGCGAGCGCTTCGTCCGTTTCGAGTTCGCTCACCACGTCGAAAGCTCCTGAGCGGGAAAGCTTTGCGCGGAACTTCCCCGCGACGCGCGCTCCGGTTTCCCCCGAGTCGAAAGCGGACTCGAAGGGGAAGACCACGAGGCGCTCAGCCGATCGCGCAGGCGAAGAGAACGCCAAGAGAATAGACGCAAGAAGCGCAAGACACATTCGCGGCAGGACGTTAGAGCGGACCATAGGAGGGACCTCGTAAACGGGGCGCGCGGGCGCCGCGGGCATCGCCACTATCTTGCGCGAGGGGAGGCATGCCTACAAGGGAGGAGATAGGGCCCGTCAGGCTCCCGTCAGGACGCTTCGGTTTGGCGTCAGTTTGGACCGCCAGCTCCCCGACATTGCCCCGACACGGCACCGACAAGAGACCGCCATCTGACCGACACCACAAGAGGAGAACCAGGAAACGGATCGGAAGGGGGGAAAATGACCAACGGGGAAGCCATGGGTAAGACGCTCGCGAGCCTTTGGGTGCATGACATGAAAGGAAGCCTCTGCGCCAGCGACTTTAAGTATACCATATTCTTGCTCCGTGTCAAGTTCTTTTTCGCTATTTCCTTCTAGCTGGTTGTAAGGGCTTGTTGGGCCTGAGGCTGGGCTCTCAGAAATCGAGGCGCCCCCTGAGGGATTCTCGAGCATGAAGTCAGGGACGGACGGAATTCGGCTTTCGCTGGAGGGGAGATCAGTTGTTCCGCAAGCTCGAGGGCTACGGCTTTCGAGCGTGACAGGAGAGGACAGGGGTCCTATGCTTATCGCCCGGAGATCGGAGTGAGCGAAAGAGCGTGCAAAGAACGCTCGGGTCAGCATCGAGCACATCCTTTCGAGGGCAGGAGACGAAATGAAGCTTGGACTGACGACGTACAACGTAGCGGCGAAGTGGGACTTGGGGACGATCATCACGACGTGCGAGAAACTGGGGTATGAGGGGGTGGAACTCCGGACGTCTCACGCGCACGGGGTCGAGGTCAGTTTGTCCAAGCGCGAACGCGCGGAAGTGCGAAAGCGGTTTGAGGGTTCCGCGGTGAAGCTCGTTGGATTAAGCTCGGCGTTCGAGTATCACAGCACGGATGCGAAGGAGCTCGCGCGGAACATCGAGGGGACAAAGGAGTACGTGGAGCTTGCGCGGGACGTGGGGGCGGAAGGGGTGAAGGTACGCCCGAACGGGTTTGTACAAGGGGTGCCAAGGGAGAAGACGATCGCGCAGATCGGGGACGGGCTTCGAGAGGTCGGGGAGTTCGCTAGGGGGCACGGGGTGAAGATCAGGCTCGAGGTGCACGGGGAGGGGACGTGTCATCCGCCTGTCGTAAAGGAGATGCTTGCGCGAGCAGACCACCCAAACGTGTTCGCGTGCTGGAACTCGAACATGACCGATCTGGATGAAACAAGCAGAATCGACAAGTATTTCGGGATGCTCAAGGAGTATATCGAGATCGTTCACATCAATGAGCTGTGGACCAAGTATCCGTGGGAGAGGCTCTTCTTTCTCCTGGAGGAGGCGAAGTTCGAGGGGTACTGCCTAGCGGAGATCGGGGAGAGCGCGGACGCCGAGAGACTGCTCTCGTATTACCGGGCACTCTTCCGAGCACTGGAGCGGAACGCTAGGGGAAGATAGGACACATCAACACAAGAACACAGACAACCTGGGGGACCTGACAGGCCCCCCAGGCCCCCCTTCTAGCTAGTAGACGCGGCGGAATGCGAAGCGCATTCCGCCGCAAGGGGCGAATGTGGGGAGCGTTGTGGGCTCTTCACGTAAACGTGTGCGCTTTCTCTCACCACGAAGACAGCGCAAAAGAGAAGCCGGGGACCTGATCCTCCCGCGTCGGCGGGGCGGGACGCCCGCCGCACGGGGGAGGGGGGGGCAAAGGGGGACACGGTTAGGACAGAGTGATAGAGGGCTATCGGAGGGAGGTATCCAGAGGCCAGTATCCAGAAGGGGGAAGGGATGAGGGACGAGGGGGAAAGGCCATAAGCTATGAGCGATTACCTATCGGCAATCAGCTACAAGCGATAAGCTGTGAGCTGTGGGCGTGATCCTCTTTCGTCCTTCTGCAGTCGCGGGACGGGACTACGGAGGAGAGACGCGGGCGGAGGGATGATGCTGGGGCGGGAGGCGCAGGTAGGGCGGGTCGCCTGTTTGGCCCGAGCTGAATATGGCGTCCGCGGAACTTCCCTGGAACTCACTTCCCAGGTGCTGCAGGGCGGGAGCCACTCCCGATCCCTTTTTCTCCCCCGGGAATATCGCGACTCTGTCAAGACAGGGCTCTCCGGACACGGTCCGAATACATCGCAACCATTGCCACTAGCGGTCACTGATAACGTTCTCTTTGCTCCTCGGTCCCCTCTCAGTTGGGGGGCTGCCTCTGCTGCGCAGGCTCCTTGCCCTTCTCCGCCTCTGCGGACTTCTGAAGGTATACTTCCGCCTGCTCATGCGCCCCCAATCTATCAAGCGCAGTGGCCGCGATGCGGTAAGCCCCGCCATCATCACCCAGGATCTCCAGCGTCTGTCCCGCCTCATACAGGGCGAGAATGTTCCAGCCTTTTTGCAGGTAGACATCCGCAAGACACCGCCGCGCCGGCCCATTCATTGGATCGATCGACAGGGCACTCCACAGCGCGAGACCGGCGTCGTTAGGAGGGATTGAACGACCCGCCTTTTCCCCGCCGGCCGCGTAGTGATAGAGAGCGTCAAAGGATCCCTTTTCGATGAACCGCTTCAACTCTGATACTTGCGACCTTCCATCCGCGGACCTCCCCAACGCTGTCCGTCCGACGACCATCGCCAAGACAACCAGCAGAGCACATGCCGCGGCAAGCCCGGCGACGAGGAAGCTTTTGTCTCTCCCGGGTCTTTCTTTTGTCTTGTATCCGTGCCGCTGTAGGAAGTTGCCACAGATTACCGCCGTGAGCGGACCCGTCACCGCAAGCGTCACGCAACTACCCAGCAGACGCAGCAGTTCGAGCCCCAACATCTCGCTGTTGAGAAGGGTGCGAAAACGCATCCCCTTTGCGAGCGGGATCATGAATCCCGGCACCTTCAGCCCCGCCCACACAAACACGAGCGTGAGCATCATTGTGCCCGTGATGTTCCCGCTCATGCGCAACCCAGCGCCTACTATCGCCGTGGCGCGCTGCCCCATGCTGACCGCGGCGACTTTGTGTGTTGCGACGCTTACACTGACTGCGATGTCCAGCGCCGCTGCGACGACTAACACAATCATCCCACAGCTTGCCAAGGACGCGAAGTCCATACCTTCCCCAAGTGCCTGTTTGAGGTAGAGGGCATCCTTTGTCGCCAGCCCGCTGATCTTCATGAACTGTGTCCCACCCACTATAGCTGCTGTGCCCAGCGAGAGCCCTGCCGATGCTCCCAAGAGCGCCCACAGTTTCACTCTCCATCTTCCGTCCGTCACGAAGAGGATCGGAATTGCCGCCGCTGCAGCATAGACGAACGCGGCCCCCAGGGGGGGAAATCCAGAATAAAGCAGCGTGAAGAGCAGATACACTGCGCCCAGTCCGACAGCGACGAGCGACACGTTCAGTCTCACGCCCGCTGTTCTGAAGAGGATCATCACCCCCGCAAGCAGTGCGCCCACGCACCAAATGATGTGTCTTGATCGGCCGATGGGTTTGTAGATGCGCGCATCGATGTCATCTCCCCACACAAGGTGGGCCTGCACGATGGACCCATCGCGGACGGCCGCGTTCTGCGCAGGATTGAATCGGAGGATGTGATCCACCATGACGAGACGTCCCCGCTGCATCCCCGTAAGGACATCGAGTGCAAGCGGCTGGTGATGGGCACGTGCCGAACCACGAACCGGGTTCTCACGCGGAGGAAAGTCGAAGGTGTCCTCGACGGGCAGTCCTACACCGATCACCTTTGCCAGGACATTTTGCTCACTCGCGGATCGGCCATCGACCGTGCTGCTTTGCCGCACCTCTTTCCCGTCGTAGGCTCTCAGTATCGAAAGCCATGCACCCAGGCATGTCAGCACCACCACGACCACTCCAAGTCCGATCAGCACATCTTCGAGCCTTCTCATTCCACCTGGCCTTGCGGGTGACTTGCTCTGATCGGCCCCCGCTGCGGGTCCTGAGGCCCGCCATCGTTTTCCTTCCATCCAAGAGGCCACGAGGGCCGTAACTGGAATAGCAAGACCCATCCCGAAGGCGCAGCTCGCCACTGTGACCACTTCCGCCGCAACCTCCTCGTAGTCAAGAATCCGTGTCAGAATCCCGCTGTGTCCCGAAAGGGAAAACAGCAGATATCCTTCAAGTCCCGTCCCCAGTGCGGCGAGCCCCACGGTGATAACCATCACGCCAAAAACATCTCTGCCGACGGCAAGTCCCGTGCGAACAAGACCCATCCTGGAGGTCCCTGGCGCCAGTTTCGCCGCCTCCGCTATCGCCGACGATACCGTCACGGAGATGTCCATTGTCGCGCCGAGGCCTGCGATGATCATCCCGGCGACCAGGAGTCCCGCGAAATCCAGCCTACCTAGATATTGGCTGTACCAGAGGATAGCGTCCTGATTGAAGACCGTCCCGAAGCTTACTTCCAGTCCGGTGAAGGAGAGCGCCCTGGCCATGAGAATCGGGACACAGGACCCTGCTGCCATCGCGAGAAGACTTCCAACAATCGCACAGAATGCCGCCCGCTTCCATCCCGCGATCAGGACAATGCCCACGGTGCACACGACAGCGCCAGCACCCAGCGACACCGCCACTGGCGGCCACCCACGTATCGCTAGAGGCACGAAGCCGCCGAAGATCGCCAGGGCGGAAAAGCCCATCGCCGCGAGCACCCGCGCGCCCCTGCCCCGCAGGGCGATCAATACGACCATAACTGTGGCGATGCCGAAAGCGAGCAGCGTCCTCTCGCGCAGCGGCCCTGCGACCTCAATGGAGTATACGCCCTCAGAAATCTCGCTGACCACGAGAAGACAGCGATCGCCTACCCCGAGCAACTTCGTGTCGGGCTCATCAATCCGCGCATCAACCGTGCGGCCGCCATAGACCCCGCTCGAAAGGCGCACCTTTGCATGGAACTGAGCACTCTCAAGAGCACGGATCGTTTCAATGACGCCGCTGATGGGGGCTTCGTGGCGCAGCATCTGTGCTGTGACAGGGCTCTCATGAGCACCGCCGTCCCCACGGCACCCTGCCGCCCAACTCAGCACAAGGAGCAACGATAGCGCGAGGTGCCGAACCAACTTGCTAGGGACGAAAGGGGACATCCTATTTTTTGCTCTCTTTGCGTCTTCCCGACCACCCGCCGCCAAGAACTGGAAATGTACCGTTTCAGCTCCGCTCTCGCAAGATTCCCTCCCTTGTCCTCCAGCGAAGAAGACGGCGCTCCACGAGGCGAGCGGCGGATTGGTCCGGCTGCGGCGAGGTCCTTTCGAGAAGGAGGAAAGGGGGACACGGGCCCGCAGTCCCGCGATCGCGGGATCAGGGCCTACGACAGATGAACGCGGATCTCACCATGAAGTTATCATGTTGAAGAAAGAGGTCGGTGACTCCGGACGAGCTGGACAGTACTGTCCGCTCAAAGTTCTTTAGGAGGCACCGACCATGCGAAGTGTAGAGGAGAAGGTGGGCGAGGACAAGATGGTTTTCTGCGGGATCGACGTGCACAGGGAGAGCATGATGGTGGCGACGGCGGTAGGCCGAGGGGAGATCGCCTATCAGAGGTATGGGACGACGGACGAGGAGGTGGCGCGGCTGGCGGAAGAGGTGCGCCGGCTGGGGGAGGAGGTGCATGCGGTGTATGAGGCGTCGGGGGAGGGGTTCCGGCTGTCGGACAGTCTCGAGGAGGAAGGTTTTCGGGTCACGGTGGTGGCGCCGACGGAGGTGGAGCGGTCGGTGCGTCATCGCAGGCGCAAGACGGACAAGGAGGACGCGCGTCGTCTGGTGAAGCTGGTGCGCTCTGCCGTGCTGGCGGGAGGGGACCTGCCGGCGGTGTGGGTGCCTGACAAGGAGCTGCGGGACGAGCGGGAGATCGTGCGCAGGCGATTGCAGTTGGGGGAGGAGCTGACACGGACGAAGAACCGGATCCATGGGCTCTTGCGGCGGTGGGGGGTTCGTCGTCCGAAGGAGATCAGGACGCTGTGGACGGAGAAGCACGTGGCGTGGCTGCGGGAGCTGGTAGGGACGCTCGAGGAGTGGGCGAGCCGGACGCTGGCGAGCCTGCTTCGACAGGTGGAGTTCCTCTTCGAGGAGCGGGATCGGCTGGACGCCGATCTCTCGGAGCTGGCCGCCAGGCCCCGGTATAAGGGACAGGTGGCGAAGGCGCAGACGGTGCCCGGGGTGGGAGAGCTGACGGCGATGGTGTTTTTGACGGAGATGGGGGACCCGCAGCGCTTCCGCAATCGCAGAGAGGTGGGGAGTTGGATGGGGCTTACGCCCCGGTCGTATGAGAGCGGGGAGGCGACGGATCGTAAGGGGCATATCAGCCGTCTGGGGCCGGCGAGGGTGCGGAAGGTCTTGAACCAGGCGGCCTGGGCGCTGGTGCGCACGAGCGAGCGGGCGGGGAGGTGGTTTGCGTATCACACGGCGGGGCGGAACAAGGGGAGGAAGACGATGATCGTGGCGCTGATGCGAAAGATGGGGATCCTCCTGTGGCATCAGGCGCTGGCGGCGTAGGCAAAGCGGGAAAGGGTTCTTAGGGTTCATGGTGAAGGCCGACCGTGAAGGAAAGATGGATGCGCTGGCGGCGACGAGATCGATTCGCATGCCTTGGGTGCAAGACCCGTCATGAAGTGTGGTCCGTCCGGGGCGCACTGAAAGCGTGGAGCCGTCCCGCACGTGCGGGACGCGCCCGAATAGCAGAGTGCCAGGCCGCGCCCACCGCCAGCACATTCAGACTTCCTCTGAAGGAGTCACTTGACGAGCTTCAACATAGCAGTGCATGAAGGTTCACCTTGAAAGGTTCACCTTGAAAGGACATGAAGGGAGAAGGAGAGACGCGGGCGGAGGGGCAGGGGTGGGAGGCTGTAGGCTGCAGGCTTCAGCCTGCCTTCCGCCCTGAGGCGTCAGGCCGAAGGGAGGGCCTCAGCCTGAAGGCTGTAGGCTGTAGGTTGAGACGAGAAGAAGCAAAGAAACTCTAGCGCAGAGCGAAGAGGGCAACCGCCGATGGACGCAGATGAATGCGGATGAACACAATGGGGAGACTTCGCGCAGAGACGCTGAGGCGCCCTTCGACGAAGCTCAGGGTAAACAGAGACAGAGAAGAGAATTGAGGGAGGGAGACAGGGCGAAGGTGATGCGGCAAGCAAGGTGAGGGCTGTCACCTCTTTGGCCCGAGTTGAATATGGCGTCCCTAATGGCGCTTCCTTAAGGCCCTTCAAGGGAAAAGCCTCCATCCGTCGATAGGGTAGTTGTCACAAACACCCACGACGAAAGGAGGCTACGGTGCTTGGTTTTGGTATCGGTGTTTCTCCGGCTCG
>JAZDKG010000017.1:0-46998 GCA_043803205.1 Planctomycetota bacterium | reverse complement strand
TGAAGGGCTTCGGTGACGCGGCGGGCGGCCTCATCGACATAGGCGGGATCGATGTCGATCCCGAGGAAAGACCTTCCCTCGAGGACACAGGCGACGGCGGCGTTTCCGATCCCCATGAACGGGTCGAGCACGAGGCCGACGTTCTGTCGACCGGCCAGCCGAATGCACATCCGAGCGAGCTTGACGGGGAAGGTAGAGGGGTGGGGGCGCTGGTCGCGGCGGCTTCGGATCGTCTCGTAGGGGACGAACCAGACGTTGCCGCGGCATCGCAAGTCGGCGCGCGCGGCTTTCCATCGAGAGACGTTGGACTTGTCTTTATAGGGCACGCCGAGGGCGAGGCGCTCTAGCTCGACCGCGCCCGTTTTCGTCCAGTGAAAAACGTACTCGTGCAGATCGGTGAGAAACCGCTTGCTCTGGACGGGCTTGTAGTGCCCGGCGACGAAATCGCGAGCCTTCCCGTAGCCCTTGCCGATATCCTCGCGCTCCACGACGATGGACTTGATCCAGTGGATGACGTTCTGGAGGGTGAAGTGTTTTCGCAGGACGGCGGCGACTTCGAAGGGGACCCAAGGATCGCTGGGTTTGGCGCCGACATTCAGGAAGAAGGAGGCGGAGTCGGAGAGGACGCGACGCAGCCGAGCCGCCCAGGCGTCCACCCAGGCGAGGTATTCGTCCCGGGGGGCGGAGTCGTCGTAGTTGCCGTAGTTGACGCCGATGTTGTACGGGGGGGAGGTAACGACGAGATCGACGGCGCCAGCAAGGGCCGGCTGGTCAAGCAGATCAAGGGCGTCGCCGACGACGAGGCGAAAGGTCGGGCCTGTTTCGCCCGCGCGTATGACTTTCTCTTCCATGCGCCCTCCGTCTTGGACAACCGGCACATCCGGCTATACTAACGCACTGGGGCAACGGGTTCCAGCGGCGTTCGGCGGCGGAGGGTCAAGGATGAGAACGGATGAGAGCAGACGGCTCTACGAGCGGGCGTGCAAGGTCATTCCGGGCGGGGTGAACTCGCCGGTGCGGGCGTTCCGGGCGGTGGGGATGACGCCGCTCTTCATCGCGCGCGGCGAGGGGCCTTACGTGTACGACGCGGACGGGAACCGCTACATCGATTACGTCGGGAGCTGGGGGCCGCTGATCCTAGGGCACGCGCACGGCGCGGTGGTCGAGGCGGTACGGAAAGCGGCGGAGAAGGGGACCTCGTTCGGGGCGCCCACGGAGCTCGAATGCGAGATGGCGGAACTCATCGCGAAGGCGGTGCCGTCGATCGAGAAGGTGCGCATGGTCAACTCCGGGACGGAAGCGGTGATGAGCGCGGTGCGCTTGGCGCGGGCGCACACGGGGAGAGACGTCATCATCAAGTTCCGAGGGTGCTATCACGGGCACGCGGATACGCTCCTAGCAGCGTCGGGGAGCGGGCCGGCGACGTTCGGGCATCCGACGACGCCCGGGGTGCCGGAGGCCTGCGCGCGGCAGACGCTTGTCCTCCCTTACAACGACGTCGCCGCGGTGAGAGAAGCGTTCCAGATCCACAAGGGCAAGGTTGCGGGAATCATCGTGGAGCCGGTGGCGGGCAACATGGGGGTGGTGGCGCCGGCGGCGGGGTTCCTCCAGGCACTGCGGCGGGGGTGCGACGAGGCGGGGGCGCTCCTCATCTTCGACGAGGTGATCACGGGGTTCCGGGTCGCCTTCGGCGGGGCGCAGGCGCTTTTCGGAGTCAAGCCGGATCTCACGGTCTTGGGGAAGATCGTGGGGGGCGGGCTCCCCGTCGGGGCCTTCGGGGGACCGGCGGAGATCATGGACAAGCTGAGCCCGGACGGGCCGGTCTACCAAGCGGGGACGCTGTCCGGGAATCCGATCGCCTTAGCGGCGGGCTTGGCGACAATCCGGGAGCTTGAGAAGCAAGGGACGTACGAAATCCTCGAGCAGCGCTCGGCGCGCTTAGCAAAAGGCATAGGCAGGGCCGTCGAGGAGAGCGGGGCACCGGCGACGCTTTCGCGCGTCGGCTCCATGATGAGCCTCTTCTTCGCGCCCCCCCCCATCCGCGACTTCGGTGACGTCTCCAAGAGCGACACCAGTGTCTTCACGCGGTACTTCCGGGCGTTGTTGTCGCGGGGGGTTTACATTGCGCCGAGCCAGTTCGAGGCGGCGTTCGTTTCGTTAGCGCACACGGAGGAGGTGATAGACGAGACGGTCGCGCGGGCGGGCGAAGCGCTGAGGGAACTGGGAAGCTGCTAAGATGAGGAGGGGGAGCGCCACGAAGACACGAAGGCACAAGGGAAGACACGAAGGGGCGGGGGTTCAGAGGAGGTCGCGGAGGCTCTTGAGGCCGATCTCTTCGCGGGTGACGAAGGGCTCAGCGTATTCGACGCCGATCATGGCGCCCCAGTAGCGGGCCATCGCGGTCACGTAGGGGATGACGCGGCTTCCGAGGGGGGTGTCGCCGAACTGGCTTTTGTAGCAGGAGACGACCTGCATCTTCCTCTCGAAGAAGGGGGAGACGTCGAGGGAGAAGGAGGGTGAGGGGGAGATATTCATGTGTGTGGCGATGTAGTGGCAGAACTTGCGCGCCCGGTAGGGGCGGCCATGGATGGTCTCGTCCTTGGTCAGGCGCGCGGTGAAGATGGCGGCGACGACGAGCTGGGCGGCGGCGACATGGTCGGGGTGGCTATCGACCCAATAGGGCAGGAAGACGATCGGGGGCTCGTGCTCGCGGAGGACCTCGGCGACTTTAATGCGGGCGGGCTTGTCGTCGACGAGCCAGCGGTTGGGGAGGTCGAGGGTGATCCGGAGGTCGAGGCCGAGGACTTGCGCGGCGCAGGCGGCCTCCCTGGCGCGGATTTCGGGGGAGCCTTGAGGGGTGGGCTCGCCGTTGGTGAGGTCGAGGATGCCGACGCGCAGGCCTTCGCTTTTCATGAGGAGGAGGCTCCCGCCCATGGCGAGCTCCACGTCGTCGGGGTGGGGGCTTACGGCGAGAACGTCGAGCATGTTAGTGGACCTCGATGAGCAATGCATCACGCAAAGACGCTAGGGGCGCAAAGGAGCTATCAGCCATCAGCTTTCAGCCTTCAGCTTAAGGCTAAGAGCCGATCGCTGAACGCTGGGAGATTCGGAGGAACCAGAGGCGTAGAGAACGCAAAGGGAAAAGAAAGGGACAAACGCTCAAGGCTGTCGGCCTCGGATGGGGTGGAAGCCGCCTGAAGGTGCGAAGGCCGCGCGCGTGGGAAAGATCTCGTCGAAGACGTTCGTCGAGCCGAGCATGTGGAAGGCCTCGCACTGTTCCAAGCGCATCTCCATGCCGCGCCAGGTGCTCATTTTCCGGTGGCGGTCGACCTGGGCCTGCGGGTTCTGGGACACGTGGCACATGATGGCTTTCTCTTTGAGCTCGATGACGTCGGCGATATCGAGCCAGCGGTTGGGGGTGAAGCTCAGGGTCTGGATGCCGGTATAGACCTCGTAGAAGCCGAGGTCGTAAGGGCGGTCATAGATGTAATGTCTCAGGGGCAGGACACCGACGACCTGGTGGTCGGGGTGGGTGTCGACGGGCCACTGGGTGAGGACGAGGCGGGGGTCTTCGCGCTCGATAAGCTCGGCGACGACACGGGAGCTTTCGGTGGTAACGGGGCATTCGGCCATGAGATAGTCGAGGAACGTTACTTTCACGCCGAGGACCTTGGCGGCCTGCCGGGCCTCCTCGACGCGCACGGCGCTCTCGGGAACGCCGTCGTAGGTTCGCCCCTGGACTTCCTTGGAGATGTGGATGACGAGGACGTCGTGTCCGGCGCGGGAGGCCTTGAGGCAGAAGCCGCCGGCACCCGTTTCGGCGTCGTCGGGGTGGGCGCTGAAGACGAGGATTTTCATCGTCGGAGACTCCTTTCCTACTTAGACGTGAGCTTCTTCGCGATCATCTCGGAGAGGGCGGCGGGGTTCGCCTTGCCTTTGGTCTGGCGCATGATTTGGCCTACGAGGAAGCTCAGGGCGGTCTTTTTCCCGGCAACGAAATCCGAGACGGCTTTGGGATTGGCGGCAATGGCGGCATCGACCATCGCTTCGAGCTCGCCGGCGTCGCTGATCTGGGTGAGGCCGCGCTTTTCCACGATCTGGCGGGCGTCGGAGGAGGAGGAGAGCATCTCGGGAAAAACGGTCTCTCGGGCGATCTTGGTGGAGATCGTGCCGGCGGTCACGAGCTTTATGAGGCCGGCCAGTTTCTCGGGACCCAGGGGGAACTGGGAGACGTCGATCTTTCTCTCCTTGAGCTCGCGCAGAAGATCGCCCATGACCCAGTTGGAGGCGGCCTTGGGGTCGGCGCCGCTTTTCACGACGGCCTCGAAGTAGTCGGAGAGGGCGCGGTCGCTGGTGAGGACGGAGGCGTCGTATTCGGGCAGAGAATAGTCGCGCACGAAGCGGTCGGAACGATCGGCGGGGAGCTCTGGGAGGTCGCGCTCGATCCGGGCGAGGAATTCAGGGGAAACGGTGACGGGGACGAGGTCGGGCTCGGGGAAGTAGCGATAGTCGTGGGCTTCCTCCTTGGAGCGCTGGAAGAGGGTTTCGCCGGTCGTCTCGTCGTAGCCGCGGTTGGTTTTGCCGAGCTTCTCGAGGGTGTAGTCGTCGGGGCTAGCGCGCCATTCGGAGTATTGGCGGTCAATCTCGAAGGAGCTAGCGCGCTCCAGCGACCGGAAGCTATTGAGGTTCTTTACCTCGACGATGGGGGTCTTGGCGGAGCGGCCGAGCTCGTCGACGTGAAGGTTGACGTTGGGCTCGAAGCGCATCTGGCCCATTTCCATGTTGGCGGCGCTAGCGCCCAGCCAGCGGACGAGGGCGTGGAGGGAGCGGGCGAAGGCCATCACCTCCTCGACGGTGTTCATGTCGGGCTCGGTGACGACCTCGAGGAGCGGGATGCCGGTGCGGTTGAGGTCGACGGCGGTATAACCGGGGTTCTCGTGGATGTTCTTGCCGGCGTCCTCTTCGAGATGGGCGCGGCGGATGCGGATCTCCTTCTTCGAGCCGTCGGGGAGGCGCACTTCGAGACAACCATCGGAGCTCAAGGGAAGGTCGTACTGGGAGATCTGATAGTTTTTCGGGAGGTCCGGGTAGTAGTAGCCTTTGCGGTCCCATTTGGTGAAGGGGGCGATGCGGCAGCGCAGGGCGGCGGCGACGCGGAGGGCGAGCTCAAAGGCGCGCCGGTTCATCACAGGGAGCACGCCGGGCATGCCGAGGCAGACGGGGCAGACCTGGGTATTGGGCTCGGCCCCGAAGGCGGTGCTGCAGGAACAGAAGAGCTTGCTCTTTGTATCGAGCTCGATGTGCACCTCGAGGCCGATGACGGCGCGAACGGACATGCTAGTGCTCCGCGTCATACGTACGGTTACGACTGTCCCTAGCCGCCGCGGAGCACTTCCATAGGGGCGAAGCCCCTATGGCGCTGCGCAACGCTCCTACTCGTCGCGTTGCTCCGCTGTCACCCCGCAGGGGGCCCACGCCGGCCCCCTGCAACCCCCGGCGCGTGCGCCCCACAACGTTGGAATACGTCACCGAAGCTATGAGCGGGCGCACTTAGTTTCCTCCCCTGGAAAGGGGCGGGGGACGACGCCAGGGGGCGTCGGGGGTAGCATCTTCGTAGGCGCGAGCAAGCGCCAGCAAGCGGTCCTCCTCGAAGGGCCGGCCGAGGATCTGGAGGCCGATCGGAAGACCGTCCGAGCTCAGGCCGCAGGGGACGGAGATGCCTGGGATCCCGGCGAGGTTGCAGCTGATGGTATAGATGTCGGAAAGATACATGGCGAGGGGATCGTCGACCTTTTCTCCGATGGAAAACGCGGGGGTGGGAGAGGTAGGGCCGACCACGCAGTCGCAATCCTCGAAGACGGCGTCGAAGTCCCGGCGGATGAGCTTGCGGACGCGCAGGGCCTTGAGGTAGTAGGCATCGTAGTATCCGGCGCTCAAGGCGTAGGTCCCGAGCATGATGCGACGTTTCACCTCGTCGCCGAAGCCATCGCGGCGGGTGTCGGAATAGGTCGAGACGAGGTCGGACTCGAGGGGGCTGCGGTAGCCGAAGTGCATGCCGTCGTACCGCGCGAGGTTGCTCGAGGCTTCGGCGGTGGCGACGATGTAGTAGGTCGCGACGGCATAGGGGCTGTGGGGGAGGCTCTTTTCGACGACAGTTGCGCCGAGACGGGCGAGGAGGTCGAGGGCGGCGCGGACGGCGGACTCCACTTGGGGGTCCAGGCCCTCGCCGAAGAACTCCTTTGCGACGGCGATGCGGACGCCGCGAGCGCCCCGCGCGAGAGCCCCCACGTAGTCGGGCACTTCGACGGGGACGCAGGTGGAGTCCCTCGGATCGTGGCGGGCGAGGACGGAAAGGAGGAGGGCGGCGTCGCGGACGTCTTTCGTGATGGGACCGATCTGGTCCAAGGAACTGGCGAAGGCGACGAGGCCATAGCGGCTGACGCGCCCGTAGGTAGGCTTGAGGCCGACGACGCCGCAGAAGGAGGCGGGTTGACGGATCGATCCGCCGGTGTCGCTTCCGATCGCGGCGAAGGCCTCGCCGGAGGCGACCACCGCGGCGCTGCCGCCGCTCGAGCCGCCGGGCGCGCGGGAGAGATCCCACGGGTTGCGGGTGGGGCCGAAGGCGCTGTTCTCGGTGCTGGAGCCCATGGCGAACTCGTCCATGTTGGTCTTGCCGAGGATGATCGCGTCCTCCCCCTTGAGGAGCTCGACGACATGGGCGTCGTAGGGGGCGGCGAAGTTTTGGAGGATGCGGGAGGCGCAGGTGGTAGTGCCATCGCGCGTGCAGAGGTTGTCCTTCATGGCGATCGGGAGTCCGGCGAGGGCGCCGACGGAGAGGCCGGCGGCTCTCCGACGGTCCACGTCGCGGGCCTGAGCGAGGGCGGAGTCGGCGAAGAGGGTCAAGTAGCCGTGGACGTCGCCCTCGACCGCGCGGATGCGGTCGAGCACGGCCTCGACGGCGTCGACGCTCTTGACGTCGCCGGCCGACATGCGGGCCAGAAGGTCGAACGCGCTCAGGTCGAGGATCGACATCGCAGCTCCTTGCGGGCGCGCGAGGCGAACTCAGTCGAAGACGGGAGGCACGACGAAGAAGCTCCGCGTGCGCTTCGGGGCGTTGGCAAGGGCGGCCTCACCCCCCATGGAGGGGCGGACCTCGTCCTCGCGGAAGACGTTGGACATTTCGACGGCGTGGGCCATGGGCTCGACGCCCGTCGTATCGAGCTCGTTGAGCTTGCCGACGTATTCGAGGATGGAGCCGAGCTGGGCGGTAAAGCGCTTGACCTCATCGTCGCTCAAGGTGATCCGAGCGAGAAGGGCGACCTTTCTCACTTCGGTTTCCGAGATCGCCATGGGGCCTCCTCTCTTCACGCCGCGCGAACGCCTTCCGTATACCCGATCGCGGGGCGATTGTCCACAGTCACGGCCACGAGGCGAAGGCAGGCTCTCTCTTTTTCGTTGCGCCGCGTGGCGGTCCGGAGGATAATACGGGTCTGTCAATCGAGTTTTTTCAGGCGAAAGGACGAGACATCGAGATGGTCAAGCGCCTAGTACAGCCACCCCGGTTCCAGCCGTGCGATCTTCCGTTTCCCTCGATCCCCTGCTTCCAGTACAAGGGGTCGTTAGCGCACGAACTCAAGAAGGGCCGGATCACGGAGCAGGACGCGAAGCGGATGCTGGAGACGATGCTCGCGATCCGGGCGTTCGAGGAGATGATCCTGCGCCTGCGGTCGAACGCGTATCCGGCGCTCGAGAACTTCCAGTACCGGGGGCCGACGCACCTGTCGATCGGGCAGGAGGCGGCACCGACGGGGGCGTGTTTCGCGCTGGCGCACACGGACTACATCACGAGCACGCACCGGGGACACGGGGACGCGGTGGCGAAGGGGTACGTGGCGATCCTGCGCAGGACGGACGAAGAGCTGCGACAGCAACTGGGGCCTGGGCAGGAGAAGCTGTCCCGAGAGGAACTGGAATCCCGGGCGATCGAGGATCACATCTTCCGGACGGCGGCGGAGCTGTTCGGCAAGGAGGACGGGTACTG
Source organism: Planctomycetota bacterium (assembly GCA_043803205.1). Classification (GTDB taxonomy): domain Bacteria; phylum Planctomycetota; class DG-23; order JAZDKG01; family JAZDKG01; genus JAZDKG01. Next base: position 38,957 of record JAZDKG010000017.1, on the reverse strand, counting down.
CAAGGGGCGAGGGGGCGGGATGCACATCGCGGACTTTTCCTCGGGGAACCTGGGGGCCAACGCGATCGTGGGGGGATCGACGGGGATAGCGACGGGGGCGGCGTTCAGCATCCGGTACCGCAAGAGCGGACAGGTGGTATTGTGCTTCGCGGGGGACGGCGCGTACGCCAACGGGGTGGTGCTCGAGAGCCTGAACATGGCGAACATGGCGCAGTTCAACAACGAGCTAGCGGAGACGAAGTTCGGACCGCCCATCATCTTCGTCATTCTCAACAACCTGTACGGGATGACGGGGAAGCAGCGCGGGGAGGTGAGCGGGGTCGACTACTTAGCGCGGCGGGCGGCGGGGTTCTCGATGAACAACATGCACGCGGAAGTGGTATCGGGGATGGACGTCTTAGCGGTGGTGGACGGGATCGCGCGGGCGGCGGACTTGGCACGAGCGGGTGAGGGCCCGATCCTGCGCGAGCTTATCGCGTACCGCTTCCACGGGCACAGCCTGAGCGACCCGCGCCACGAGTATCGCAGTCGAGAGGAGGAGGAGGCGTGGAAGCCGCTCGATCCGATCGCGACCTTCTCGCGAGCGTTAGTGGAGGAGAAGATCCTGTCGGGGGACGAGGTGGCGGGGCTCCGGGAGGCGGTCGAGAAGCGCAACGAGCGGGCGGCGGTGCGGGCGGCGGCGTCGAGCGATCCCGACCCCTCTACCGTCTGCCGGTACGTGTTCACCGAAAAGGCTCCCTCACTTCCGGAAGAGGCGAAGAAGCCGCGGCAACTAAAGGCGATCGAGCGTCCGAAGCGGCAGGACGGGCAGCTCAACATGCGCGACGCGATCAAGGAGGCGCTGCTGGAGGAGATGGCCCGCGACAACCGGGTGATCACCTACGGGGAGGACATCGCGGACTACGGGGGGGCGTTCAAGGTAACGAAGGGGTTGCTCGAGACGTTCGGGCGAGACCGGGTGTTCAACGCGTCGATCAGCGAGGCGGCGATCTGCGGGACGGCGACGGGGGCGGCGATGACGGGACTGCGTCCGGTGGTGGAGCTCATGTACAGCGACTTCGAGTTCCAGGCCGGGGACCAGATTTTCAATCAGGCGGCGAAGTGGAGCTACATGTCGGGAGGGGCGCTGTGCGTGCCCCTGGTGGTGCGGACGAGCGCGGGGGCAGGGAAGGGGTATGGGGGGCAGCACTCGCAGAGTCTCGAGAGCCACTCGACGCATACGCCGGGCCTGGTCGTGGCGGTGCCGTCGGGGCCGTACGAGGCGAAGGGGCTGCTCAAGACGGCGATCCGGTCGAACGACCCCGTCATGTTCGTGGAGAGCCAGGAGCTCTACAACATGAAGGCGGCGGTGCCGGAGGACGACTACACGATCCCGTTCGGGAAGGCGGCGATCAAGCGGAAGGGGAAGGACCTCACGGTGGTGTCGTACGGGTTCACGCTGTGGGAGGCGATGAAGGCGGCCGAACAGCTCGAGAAGGAGACGGGGAAGTCGGCCGAGGTGATCGACCCGCAGACGCTCATTCCGCTCGACCTGGAGACGATCCTCGATTCCGTCCGAAAGACAGGGAAAGTGATCGTCGTGAGCCAGGCGGTCCGGACGGGATCATACACGGGCGAGATCGCCTCGCGGATCCAGGAGGCGGCGTTCGATCACTTGGACGCGCCCGTGGTGCGATTGGGGGCGCAGGACGCGATCAGCCCACAGAGCCACGTCCTGGAACGGGCGTACCTGCCGTACGCGGAGGAGATCTTGGCCGCGATGCGACGGCTCTTAGGATAAAGACGTCAGCGGAGACCTTCGGATGTCTGAGAACCGCATCCTCATCGTGGACGACGAGCCGGGGATTCGGGACGTGCTCACGGCGCTTCTCAAGAAAGACGGGTACGAGGTCGGCACGGCGGACACAGGGAAGAAGGCGCTTCGGCTGTTCGACGAGAAGGCGTTTGACCTAGTGATTACGGACCTCCGGATGGAGGACATGGACGGGATCCAGCTCCTGCGGACGCTGAAGGAACGCCGGCAGAGGCAACTCGTGATCATCATGACGGCGTTTTCGGCGTGGGACAGCGCGGTGGAGGCCATGCGGCTGGGGGCGTACGACTACATCGCCAAGCCGTTCGACAACACGAACCTGCGGATGCTGGTCGCGCGGGCGTTCGAGGTGGTGAAGCTGTACCGGGATGCGGATCTTCCTCCCGGGGAGGTGCTCAAGGCGGCCGGGAGCCTCATCGGGAACACGGCGCAGATGCAGGAGATCCAGCGGCTGATCGCGCGGATCGCGCCGACGGACTCGACGGTGCTCATCACGGGGGAGTCGGGGACGGGGAAGGAACTCGTGGCGCGGGCGCTGCACGCGTGCAGCCTGCGCAGCCATGCGCCTTTTCTAGCGGTGAACTGCGGCGCGTTCACGGAGACGCTGCTGGAGAGCGAGCTCTTCGGACACGTGAAGGGGTCGTTCACGGGGGCGATCGTGGACAAGAAGGGCCTGTTTGAGGTGGCGGACAAGGGGACATTTTTCTTAGACGAGATCGGGGACCTTTCGCGGGAGACGCAGGTGAAGCTGCTGCGGTTTTTGGAGGAGAGGGAGCTCAAGCGGGTGGGAGGGACGGAGACGATCCGGGTGGACGTGCGGATCATCGCGGCGACGAACAAGAGCCTGGAGGAATCGGTGCAGGGGGGAGAGTTCCGGCAGGACCTGTATTACCGGCTCAACGTGATTCCGATTCACCTGCCGCCGCTGCGGGAGCGTACGGAGGACATCCCGCTTTTGGCGGGGCATCTCATCGCGCGGCACGCGCCCCCGATACGAAAGGAGACCACGGGGATCGCCGCGATGCGAAAAGAGATCACGGGGATCGACAAGGGAGCGCTCGATGCGCTCATGCGTTACGACTGGCCGGGGAACGTGCGGGAGCTCGAGAACACGCTCCAGCGGGCGATGGCGCTGACGGAAGGGTCAACGATCCGGCGCGAGGACCTCGTGGGGACGGTGCGCAGCGCCGGCCCCGCGGAACGGGTCAGCGACACGGAGATCTCGGACGAGGGGATGGATCTCGAGAGGCGCCTGGAGGAGATCGAGCGGAAGTACATCATCACCGCTCTGCAGAAGACGAACCAGAACATCACGAACGCGGCGCAGCTGCTGAAGATGTCCTTCCGATCACTGCGCTACAGAATCAAGAAGCTGAACATCAGGTAGAGCGGTCAGCTATCAGCGGTCAGCGATTAGCTACGCCCAAGAGCTAGTGCGGGGCCAGCAGGGGAAGAGGAGGGACGGGGGGGGAGTCTGGGAATCGTTTCATTTCCCGGCAACAATGGCCGATACTGAGCGAACCGGAGGTCCGCGTGGGCTGACAATTTTCGTCACCCGCGGGCAAGTTGTCTTGCGCATTTTAACACCCTTCGGTTGGAATGGGGGGAGCAGAGAAATAGAGGATGAGCTTATCTCATTGACTGAAAGGGCGTTACGGCGAGCAGGCTGAGGCGTCTCGGGGCTTTTGGCACAGCCTTTGCTCCATCCAAAGGGGCCTAAGGTGAAAACGGAAAGACGAGGATCTACGAAAGGAGGTGCTTAGCGGGGCGTGATGAAGAGGTCAGCGGTTGAACCGGAGAATCAGGTTCACTTGAAACGGTAACAGGCTAAAGCAAAAGGAGAAGAAGATGAGAGTCGGAAGGTCCAAGGGTTTCACGTTGATTGAGCTGATGATCGTCGTAGCGATCATCGCTCTGATTGCGGCGTTCGCCATCCCGGCGCTCCTGCGGGCGCGCATGACCGCGAACGAGACCGGCGCCGTGGCGGCCCTGCGGTCTCTTGTGTCGAACGAGGCGACGTGGCAGTCGGTGGCGGTGGTCGACCAGGACGAGGACGGGACGGGCGAGTTCGGGCTGTTCATGGAACTCTCCGGCTCGCAGAACGCTCCCGGGCAGCCCAGGCCTCCCCTCAGCGGGAACCCGCCCCCTGCGCCGCGGAAGCCGGGCGAGTTCATGGCCCAGATCTTCGGCATCGTCGACGCCAACGGCAATGCGTCGAAGAGCGGGTACCTCTTCGTCATCTACCTCCCGAACCAGGCGGAAGGCGCCAGCTGGCAGCCGGGTGACGCTGCGATCAACGATCCCCCGGCCGACGCCGGCACCCCCAGCCAGGACGCGATTGATGACCAAGAGGTGTTCTGGATCGCGTACGCGTGGCCGGTCGTGCGCAACCGAAGCGGCACGCGCGTCTTCTGCGTGAGCGTGGACGGCACGATCTACGCGATGAAGAACGACGACAACGCGGCGGACACCTACAGCGGAAGCGGGGATGGGCCAGCGGCCGACGCAGCGCTCCTGAACGGAGCGACGGAGATCGAGTTCCCGGATGCCGACGCCGGTGAGACCGGCAACGACGGCAACACGTGGATCCCGCTCAGCAACTAGTCGCTCTGCGCGTGGTTCTCAGAAGGAGCGGCGGCGTCAAGAGACGCCGCCGCTCCTGTCATGTACCCGTCGATGACAGGGCTCTAGTCAGCACTGGAGGCCGATGACGAGTAGATGAGCACGGCGGGGTTGTGATAGCGCATGTCTTCGGGGAACATGCCGGGGTTCATGGGAAGTCCAAGGAAGGTCTGGGGGCGTTCCACGCGCAGGAGGAGGCGGTAGTTGGCGGCGGCGACATTTTCGTCGAAGGCCTTCCAGAAAACCCGCGCGTCGGGATCGTCGCGCGAGGAGCGCGTGATCTGTGCCTCCGAGGTGATCAGGAGCTCTGCGGCAGAGTCGGAGAGGCGGCGCGGGTCATAGCCAACCACCGCGGCGTCATAGGCAAGGTCGTCGAAGGCGGGCATCTCGTATTGCCAAGGGACTTCCGTCACGGCCAGTCTGGTCCCCAGGGGAAAGCGTTCCTGCAACGCCTCCCCTGCCGCGGTTCGGGTATCCGCGCTTCGGAGGACGACGAGGAGAGAGACCGTCCAAGCGAGGTTGTAGAGGAAGCCGGCGAGGAACACAACCCAGCCTGAGACGGTTCTTCGGCGCTCGAAGAGCATGGCGGCCGGGAGCGCGGCCAGGAGCGCGGCGACGGGCAGGATCGGCAGGAGATAGCGCGCGTACCGTTTGCCGAAGAGGCACGCCACCAGGAAAAGCACGGGCACCCAAATAAGAGCGGGGGCGAACCGGACATCCTTGAGGGCCTTGAGGAGGGCGAGTATGACGCCGACAACGAGAAGCACCGCGAGGACCGGGCCGGCGGACTTGGCGAGAATCACAAGATACGGAGCGAAGGAGACGTTCACGAAAGCGTTGGATCGCACGTCGCCGGAGAAGAGGCTGAAATGCCAGACCGCGAAGGGGTTTGTTGCGGCGAAGGCGGCGAGAGACGCGAGGACGGAGGCGCCAGCGAGGGCGAGGCGTTTCCGGGCGCTTCCGTCGACGAAGAGGAGGGAGAGGGCGACGACGCCGACGAGGGGCGCGGTCGAGACCTTGGTCCCGACGGCGAGCCCGGCGAAGAGTCCCGCGAGGACGGCGGCGCGGGCCTTGCGGTTTTCGAGATAGGCCACCGCGCCCCAGACGGCCAGGGTCGCCCAAAAGGCGGCGGGGATATCCACGTAGAGGAAATGGGAATGAAGGGAGAAGGCGGGCATGACCACGAGCGAAAGTCCGCCGAGGATGCCGAGCGTGCGAGAATGGAGTTTCTTGCCGAGCGCGTAGACGATGAGGACCGTGCCGACGGCGAAGGCGGCGCAAAGGAGCCTCCCGACAAGGTAGAAGGCGGCGATCTCGCGAGGGTGATCGAGGTAGTAGGTCGGATCGGTCGTGAGGTGGAGCACGCCGGCCTTTCCGAGAAGGTAGAGCAGGGCGCCATACGGATAGAGAAAGGCTCCGCCAAGGTGATAGAACTTGGGGTCGAGACGGCCCTCTTCGGGGCGGATGTTCATGAGGACCTTGAGGACGGCGTATTCGTCGGGGTGATAGGTGCGCAGGGCGTTGTAGAGGGAGCGGTCGGAGGGGCTCTCGGTGCCCTCCTTGGCGTAGGGCCCCCACTTTCTCCAGGCCTCGTCGGGGTTGCTGTTCTGGATGGCACGCTTGCGTGCGGCGAGGGTGGCGGGGGAGCGGAAGTAGAGGCGATTACGCTCGGGGCTGGGCAATCCCCAGGTGATGCCGACGGCGCAGACGCAGACCATCGCCACGGCAAGCGCGACGGGCGCAAGCCAGCCGGGAACAAGCCTATGTTCCGCCGATGGATTCTCCAAACTTTTTCACCACCATGAGGTCGGCGGCGCCGGTTCTGGGGCGCCAGCGGAGGAAGGCGTATCGGATGAAGCCGACGAGGAGGCCGGCGCCGTAAGCGACGTGGGTAAGGGGGAAGAGGCCGAGGAGGGCCGCGACGACGCGGAGGGAGCGCCTGCGAGCGCCCTCCCACGCCGAGAAGAGGACGACGAGCACGGCGTAGAGCCATGCGGGCGCCCAGAGCCACCATTTTCCGAGCCAGGGGATGACGAGGAGATACAGGAGAAACGCGGCGGGGGCCAAGTGGAGCACACAGAGAAAGCTGAAGCGGTAGAAGGTCTGCTTCATCCTGCCGACGCCGTAGCGAAAGATCTGCATAGCATGGCCAAGGACGGTTTCGCTTCTGGGGCGTTTCACGACGGCGTGCGGATCGTAGAGGAAGAAGGAGCCCTGGAACTTGTCGAGGAGGCGTTCGAAAAGCTCGTTCTCCTCGTTGGGGTAGAGCTCCTCGTTCAGGCCGCCGGCTTCCTTGAGGGCTTGCGCGCGGATCGAGAGGTTGCAGAAGATGATGTCATGCTCGGAGGCGACACGGACCCCCCCTACCGGGGCATAACGGGCGCGGATGCTTCCGGTACCGAAGACGGAGCAGAAGACGGCGTCCACAGCGGCGGGGACGACGCCCTCGCTCACCGTGGACACATTGGGTCCGCCCACGCCCAGGACCCTGGGGTCACGGAAGCGGGGCATCACGGAAAGCAGGAGCTGCCGCGTCGCCGAGCTATCGTTATCGAGGAAGTAGATAACCTCGCCGGCGGCGCCAGCGATGCCGAGGTTGCGCTGCTTGGAGGGCTGTGTGCCTCGGACGAGGAGGATCTCGAACTTGTCCGCAGGATAATCGAGGTCGCGGAGGGCCTCAACCGCCAAGGCCTCGCTCTCCGTAGGACGGACTGGGATTACAACGGAAACCGTGGGAAGGTCCTGTGGATCGCTCGGGGGCACCAGAGGTTGACTCCTCGTCCTTCTCGCAGTCGGGAGCCATGGTACCTGCTTAGTGCAGGCGCGTCAATCAGTTGCGCCGAGGCGCAAGCGCATGGGGCACAGGGGTCGGAATGTAGACGCAAGGACTGCAAAAAAAGGTTCCGGAGCGGTTCATTGGAAGCGCCCCGGAACCCCATCGTACACGGACTCCTTCGCTATTTCTTCTTCTTGGCCGCTTTCTTCTTGGCCTTCTTGGCTGCTTTTTTCGCCAACGCGATCACCCCCTTTCAAGAAGCGTCTGCGCTGCCGACCTTTTTCCGCCGGATGCCGCCATGTCGGCGACCAGCATGACCTCCCGCGGAGCATGTCGACAACTGATTCACAAGAGCCTAGCACCTCCTTACAGGTTCTTCCGGCTACTTCCGAGCGGAAATCGCGGCCTCGGCCGTTTCCAGAAGCTGTTCGCGCGAGATAGGTTTGCGAAGGTAGGCGTAGGCGCCTTTTTCCTTCGCCTGTTCCTCGTATTCTTCCTTCGAGTAGGCGGTGACAAGGATGACAGGCGTACGGTCGTGAGACTCCCGGATGTGGCCCAGCAACTCGACCCCATCCATGCCGCCCAAGACGATGTCGGCGACGACGAGGTCGTAGGGTTTCTTCCTGATCAGGGTCAAGGCCTCCTCGGCGCTTGCCACGGCGGAGCTGTCGTAGCCAGCGCGCTTGAAGACCTTCGACAGAGCGACCCGCACCTGTTCGTCGTCGTCAACCAACAAGACGTTTGCGCGGTCTGCCAAATCAGATCCCCATAGGCGAGTATTCTGTTTACTCAGCAATAAGCGGGCCAAATCCCGCCCATTCACTTTCCGTGACATCGCGCTTAGAGGAGGAGCGTCCAAGAGAGGACACTTTGGACAGGATCGACACGGGCCAAAGGGACCTCGAAGGCCCCCTGTCACATCCATTGTCCAGATCTCGCGTTACGACATGGACCAGGACGCGGACGTTCGCCTGGAGCGAACGCGAGGAGGCGCTTCTCGGCGAGGAAAAGGGGAAGTAAGCGGGCGAAAATATTCATGAATTTCAGGGCTCGTCGCTTTCCTCGCGCACTTGGACAGAGGCGCACTAGGACGCCTGCCTTGCCATAGTGGCAAGCTCATGATGCCCATTCGGCTCATTTTGCCAAAATGGCGAGAGACCTGCCCGCAGGCTGAGGATGCCGGCACTTTTCGCTTTCAGGAGGCACACGGGAAGACTACACTTCGGTTCCCGGCAGCTTGAGAAGAGATACGAGGAGCTCTCATGGGAAGCGGTTCCGATCGCCCGCGCATCGCATTTCTCCCTCTCGCCCAGCCCGGCCGGCCGGGCAGTCGGGTTCTCGCCGACGCACGGAAAGCGCTGAGGGGCCTAGCGGTTGACGTGCTGACCGCAGGGCCCGCGCTTGCGGAGGGAGAAGTACTCGAGGCCGTGGATTCGCTTCTTGCGCGAAAGCCCGACGGGCTTCTCATCCTTCACACAAGAGGGGGATCGGCGCGAAGCGCGGTGCTTGCGGCGGTGCGCTCGGGCCTACCGACCATTCTGTGGGCGGTCGACACGGAGTACTCCCTGCCGTCGGCGGCGCTCGCCGCCGGGACGCTGCGGGATCTCGAACGTCCAGCGCACCTGGTTCACGGTGAACCTTCGGACGCGTCGGTGCGACGCAAGCTCTTAGCCGCTCTTCGCGCGGCCTACGCGGCTGGGGTCCTTCGGCGGACGCGCATCGGGACGCTGGGAGCGATCCATCCGAACCTGACGTCGGTCTGCGCGGACCCGTGGACGATCCTTCGGCGTCTGGGGCCGTGGGTGACGCCGGTCACGATCCCGAGCGTGGAGGAGGCGCTCCGCGGCATCTCGAAGGGACGCGTGTCGTCGCACGTGCGGGCGCTGTCGATTCGCGCGGACCTCTCAGGGGTCAGCCCGGAGGTTTTGCGAAAGGCGGCGGCGCTCGACATTGCGCTCCTGGATCTTGCGCGCCGGGAACGATTAGACGCGATAGCGATCGACTGCTGGAACACACTTCTCCCGCACTTCGGAGTGACGCCATGTTTGCTTTTTCTGCATGGCGGTGCAGGCGGGAAGAGCAAGAAAGTTCGAGGAGTTGGTCCGCTGTTAGCATGCGAAGGGGATGCGGTCCTAGCGGCATCGCTTGTCCTTGCACGGGCGCTCGCGCCCCGGGGGGCGTTCGCGGGCGACGTCTTCTCGCTCGACGAGGCAAGCGGCGTTCTCACGACCCGTCATTGCGGAGCGGCGGCGGCCTTATCGGCGCGCGGGCGAGTGGCGGTCCGTGAGGGCGCACCGCCCGCAGTCAGCGGGCGGACGGGGGCCGTCATCTCCGTCCGTCCGGTTATCCCGAAGGGGCCGGGGACGCTTTTCCTCATCTGCGGGAGGGGCTTGGACACGATGCACATCGCGCAAGGGCACATCGCCGGCACGGAGTCGCAGGAGTCCTTGAGCCTGAGGGTGGGCCTCGCGGGCGACGGGGGGGCGTTCTGCGCGCACCTCAACGGGAATCACTATCTCGTCATGCCGGGGGATCATCGGGAGGAACTCGCGGGGCTCGCAGACCTCTTAGGGCTCAGGGTGGTCGAGGACTAGCGCGGGCATCGAAGGGGGAGGGAAAGGGCTTCGCTACGGACACTGAAGCGCGAAGAAGGCGGGGGAGTTAAGAAGCCCCCTTCAGGGTGAACCTTCAGGGTGAACCCCGGCACCCCCCTTCCAGCTGCGAGGGACCGCGAAGCGCGTTCCCTCGCCGAAGCAGGTGGGGAAAGAGACAACCACAGACGCGGAGGCAAAGGAGATTGCGAAGGGAAAGGGAGGCCGGGGCCTTTTCCACTGGAAGGGCGGGCGTTCGCCGTTATCATCGTGGGGCGATCAAGGTTCAGATTGCGGAGGATCCAGGGAATGGTTGAGCGCAAGGTACACCAGAGACTGAACGAGTACCTCTCCTGCTACAGCGCCACGGACGTGTCCGCTGAGCTTGCGAAGTTAGCGGGCGCCAAGCCGTCGGCGGACGTAACGCAGGATCGCACGGAGCTGGCGCTGAAGTATCTAGCGCTGGCGATTCTCCAAGCGGTGGCGGAACGCGCCAGCGAACTCACCATCGGGCAATGCGACCCGAAGAGCAACGCGTGCTACCTGGTGGGGAAGAAGACGTGCAACCTTCCGCTTCCCGCCGGGGGGATCATCGAGACGGCACAGGAGATCCTCACGCGGATCGCGGACCTGCGGTCACAGAAGCCGACGGGGAAGATCATCCTGGGCTTAGCGGACGGCGAGGTGGCGTGCGACGCGCGTCTCGAGAACGTCGCGGTTGTGCTGAAGCTGCCGAAGCTCGAACGGGCCTGAGCGGGCGCGATCAGCGGACCGACGCCTTCTCAAGAGTCCGGCAATGCGCGCATCGGGGCGGGGAGAGGCCTGCGGCGCCTTTGCGGAGTTCCCAACGAGGGGCAATTTCTGACGGAGCGACGCCATGGCGGGAAGGTTTGCGTGGCTCAACGGGAGGCTGGTCAAGGAAGAGGACGCGAAGATCCCGGTCCTTGACGCGGCGGTGCTGTTCGGCGAGACGGTGACCGAAACGGTGCGGACGGTATGTCACGCGCCGTTCCGCGCGGAGGCGCATCTCGAGCGGCTCTCGCGCAGCCTGCGCGCATGCCGCCTTGAGCCGCCCATGGCGCCGCAGGAGTTGGCCCGCGCGACACGGGAGCTCATCGCGGGCAATGAGCCGAGCCTTGCGCCGGGCTCCGACTGGCGCATCGACTACAATATCACGCCGGGCCCGTACGACCTTGAGCGAGAGGTTTCCCTGGGCCGTCCGACGGTTTCGATTACAGCGACTCCTCTTCCGTTCGCGTGGTTCGGTCCGCTGTATGTACGGGGATGTCACGTGGTGACGCCGATCACGCGGTGGGTTCCGGGTGCGTGTATAGATCCGCAGATCAAGCATCACAGCCGAATGCACTACCGCATCGCGAACCGGGAGGCGCAGCTCGTAGACGGGGGGGCGGTAGCGCTCATGCTGGACCTGGAGGGGCAGGTGGCCGAATGCACGGGCGGGAACTTCTTCATCGTCCAGGGGGACACCCTGGTGACGGCGGCGACCACGACGGTGCTGGGGGGGATCACGCGCGAGGAAACGATGACGATCGCGCGACGGCTGGGACTCCGAGTGGAAGAGAGGCCGTTCCATCTTTACGACGTGTACAATGCGGACGAGGCGTTCCAGACGAGCACGCCCTTCTTCGTGATGCCGGTGACGAAGGCCAACCGGATCGCGATCGCGGGGGGAGAGGTCGGGCGCACGACGCTTCGGATCATGGAAGGGTGGAACCAGGTCGCGGGATTGGACGTCGTCGCCCAGGCGCTTTCCCACATCCAGGGGAGGGAGCGCGAGGAGCTCGAGGAGGCGCGACACAAGCAGCTAGCGGCGCTGTAGCCCCGTCGCGACGAGGGGGCAGCGCGAAGGGCGGGACGGATGGAGACAGGTCGAGGACAGACCCCGGGAGGGAGCATCGTGGAGGCGGACGCGCTTACGCGCCGCTTCGGGAGCCTCACGGCCGTAGATGAGCTGACCCTCTCGGTCGAGGCCGGGGAGGTCTTCGGTCTCCTGGGTCCGAACGGGGCGGGAAAGACGACGGCGATCAAGATGCTGATCACGCTTTTGCCGCCGAGCGCGGGTGCGGCGCGGGTGGCGGGGCTGGACGTGGTGCATCAGTCCGCGTCGGTCCGGCGGCTCATCGGGTACGTGCCGCAGATGATCTCGGCGGACGGGACGCTGACGGGATACGAGAACCTGCTCATCTTCGCGAAGCTGTATGATCTGCCGCGGCGGGAGCGGCGGCGCCTGGTGAGGGAGGCGTTAGCGTTCATGGGGCTGACGGAAGCGGCGGACAAGCTCGTGCGGTACTACTCCGGGGGGATGATCCGGAGGCTGGAGATCGCGCAGTCGACGCTGCACCGACCGGAGGTGCTGTTTCTGGACGAGCCGACGCTGGGCCTGGACCCCGTAGCGCGACAGGCGGTCTGGCAGCACATCCAGCAACTGCGGGACGATTTCGGGACGACGATCTTTCTCACGACGCACTACATGGAGGAGGCGGAGCGGCTCTGCGGGCGGGTCGCGATCATGCAGTTGGGGAAGATGGTGGCCTTAGGGACGCCGGGGGAACTCAAGGGCGTTCTGGGCACGCCCGACGCGACTCTCAACGACGTATTCGCACACTACACGGGGGGAGGGCTCGAATCGGGAGGAAGTCTTCGTGAGGTGGCAAGGGCGAGGCGTATCGGAAGGCGTCTCGGCTAGCGGGATGAGAGGCGCGCCGGGGAGACTGGCCGCCGCCATCGCGGGTTTCGTCGGCAAGACGATCACGATAGCGGAGCTGGAGGCCCGCAGGCTGCGACATGATCCGACCGAGCTCATCACGCGAGCGGCGCAGCCGGCGTTGTGGCTCATCGTGTTCGGGCAGATCTTCACGCGCGTGCGGGCGATCCCGACAGGGAACCTGCGGTACATCGACTTCATGGCGCCTGGGGTGTTGGCGCAGAGCGTGCTTTTCATCGCGATCTTCTACGGGATCTCGATCATCTGGGAGCGCGACCTGGGGATCGTGCAGAAGTTCTTAGCGACGCCGACGCCGCGCGGGGCGCTGGTATTAGGGAAGGCGCTGTCGGCCGGGGTGCGGGGGATCGCACAGGCGGTGATCGTGTACGTGCTGGCGCTGGCGCTGGGGGTTCACATAAGGACGCACCCGTTAGCGCTGGCAGGAGTGGTCCTAGCGGTGATGCTGGGGGCGGCATTCTTCTCGACCTTCTCACTCATCATCGCGTGTCTCGTGAGGACGCGCGAGCGGTTCATGGGGATCGGGCAGATCCTCACGATGCCGCTGTTCTTCGCGAGCAACGCGATCTATCCGATCAGCATCATGCCGACGTGGCTCCAGGTCGTCGCGCGGATCAACCCGCTGACGTACGAGGTGGACGCGCTGCGGGCGCTGATGGTGAGCGGGGGGACAAGCGCGTACGGGGTGGGGGCGGATCTAGCGTTTCTGACATTGGCTACGACGGTGCTCCTGGTGATCGGGGCAAGGCTGTATCCGATCGTCGGGAGATAGTCCCGGAACGGAGCGTGAAGAGGAGGTCCAGGGCATGTCCGAGAGAAGCCGGCGGTACCCGGACTTCATCCGGGGGGAAGGCAACCGGGTGGCGCAGGCGCCTGAGGGGATGAGCGGTTACGTATTCGAGGGGGCCGGCGGGGAGCAGGTGGTCTTCTGGGAGAACAGCAGGGGCGGGCACTGTCCGCCCGCCGCCCACGATTTCTGGGAATACGCGCTCGTGGTCGAAGGGACATTCACGGGAAGCGTCGGGGGCAAGCGCGTGGAACTGGAGGCTGGGGACGAGATCGTCGTTCCGCCGGGCGTGACCCATGACGGGAGGTATAGTGCGAACTATCGGGCCATCGACGCGTTCGGCGGGAAGCGGGTACGCAGAATCGGCGAGGTCGAAGGGGCACCCGGCGACACGAGCACACGCGAGGGCCGCGGGATTCGCGACCGGGGTCTGCGGTGGGAGATGTACCGCGTGCTGTCGAGCTTCTGCGAGTACTTGGCGGGAAGTTGCTGGGCGGACGGGGAAAGACCTCTCCCGCCGGTGTATCGCGAGTACGTGGCACGAGAACACTGGCGATCGGAGCGACGACTGATGGCGGACCGGGCCGACCGGTACTCGTACGTGTCGGCGCTCGTCCTCCGGGCGCTCCTCGCGCGATACGAGCTGAGTGAAACGGGTCTTTTCCCGAGGCCGCACGACAGCGAGAAGGGGCTTGTCAGGATCGCGCAGGCGTTTTCCGACGGCGTGGCGGCCGCGCAGAACGAGGACGGCACGGTGCATCTGTTCTGGCAGGACCCCGCAACCGCGAAGAAGGACAACTGGAACTTCGACACCTGCGGCGGGGCGACGATTTTCCACAGCGTCCTGCGGACGGTCCCCTACGTCGAGGAGGAACGCAAACGAAAGTACGTGGACGCCGTGCGAAGGTTTCTCGGGTGGGTGAAGGACTGGGAGAGCGACGGGGTGATGCTCGTAGGGCCCCATGGCGCGGGCCCGGGCGAGCCGGACTACAGCCACAACCCTTACGTGACGTGCAGCGGGTGCGTGCTGGCGCTCTTAGCGGACTGGTTCAGCGCGACGGGGGACGAAACCCATTTAGCCTTCGCGCGGCGACTACTGGAGCATTTAGCGAAGGACTTCTACCGGGAGGACGGGTCATGCGGGGGGATGAGTTGCTGCTCGGCGAAACAGGAGAAGCCGTTCGACATGAAGGCCCCCGACCACTTCGGAGACGTCTTCTACATCGACGACGGGGTGCTGCGCGCGCTCCAGGCGTTCCCGGAGGAGCACCTACCCAAGATGCTGCGGGAACGGGTCGCGAGGCACGTGGGGTGGCTTGCCGCCGCGCGCGTCGGGGCGTACTGGCCGCTTGCCGGCCCCACGTTTGAAGGGCGTCAGCACGGTTACTGGATCAATGCAAAGACGATGCAGATGGGCGGCGTGATCTCGGAGCTGGACCGCGTGGTCGATGCCGGGATTCTGACCGAGGCGGACCGCCAAGCGATAGGAAGGTTCCTCATCGATCCGAGCACGATTGAGCGGGCAGGTCTCATGCAGGAGCCCAACCGCAACTGTCATTCGTACGAGGCGACGGGGGCGGCGGCGAGCACGCTGGCGGTGCTCCTGGGGGCCGGCCTGTATGAGCCGGCGCGGGCCTGGCGCGAGTGAGGAGACGGCGGTCCGGGGACTCAAAGAGGGAGTTGGAAATCCGGGCTCGTCGGGTAGGATTGCGGAAGGCCGGGACCGGAGCCGGCGAAACACGGACCTGAGGGAGAAGAGGACGATGAAGATCTCGATCGTGGGAGCGGGGAACGTCGGGGCCACGGTTGCGCAGTTAGCGGTGGAGCGCGAGTTGGGAGATGTAGTGCTCATAGACGTGGTGGAAGGGCTGCCGCAGGGGAAGAGTCTGGATCTCCTCGAGGCGGGGCCGGTGCTCGGGTACCGGGGGTCGATCATCGGGGCGAACGACCTTGCGGAGCTTGCGGGAAGCGACGTGGTGGTGGTGACGGCGGGCTTAGCGAGGAAGCCGGGGATGAGCCGGGACGACCTCTTGCTCAAGAATGCCGAGATCATCCGGGGGATCGGCGAGGGGATCCGGCGGCACGCGGCGGAGGCGATCGTTCTCATGGTGACGAACCCACTGGACGTGATGTGCATGGTGATGCAGAAAGCAACCGGAAAGCGCCCGAAGGAGGTGGTGGGGATGGCCGGTGTGCTGGATGCGGCGCGGTTCGCGGCATTCATCGCTTTAGAGCTGGAGGTGTCGCCGGACGACATCCGGGCGATGGTGTTGGGGGGACACGGGGACAGCATGGTGCCCATCCCTCGGTATACGACGGTGGGCGGGCTACCAATCACGGAGCTTCTGCCCGGGGAGGTGATCGAGCGGATCATAGAGCGGACGCGCGGGGGCGGGGCGGAGATCGTGGAGTTACTCAAGCAGGGGAGCGCGTTCTACGCGCCCGGGGCATCGGCGTTCAAGATGCTCGAGTGCATCGTGCGGAACAAGAAGAGGCTTCTTCCGGCGAGCGTTTGGGCGACAGGGGAGTATGGGATCCGGGACGTGTACGTGGGGCTGCCGGCGGTAATCGGGCCGATGGGGGTCGAGCGGATCGTGGAGGTGAGTCTCACGGAGGAGGAGGCACAGGCGCTGCGGAGAAGCGCCCAACACGTGCGGGAGCTATCGGAGAAGGTGAAATGAGGCGAGAGAGGCTTGAGACGCGAGGCGCAGAGAATACAGGGGAAGAGAGTTGACAGGACAACAGGATGGACAGGATTGAAGAAGGACTCAACGCAGGCCCAGAGAACGGACGGACGGCGTAGGCGCGGGGCTTGACGGGGAGGGGGGGAGGTTTTACGATAGGAGGCGCTCAGGGCGCGGTTCATTCCTTCGCTGGAGGGGCGGCGCGTGAAAACGATAGAAGTCAGGCGGCACAGCATCCGGAAGGAGGGGAGGAGTCTGTCGAAGCAAGGGTTTCGCTTAGCGCGGAAGGTGGGAAAGCAGCTTGCGGGACACTATGACTTGGCCATCACCAGCCCGAAGACGCGCTGCCGGGAGACGATGGAGGCGTTCGGGATCAAGGAGTTTTCGGAACATCGCGCGTTCGCGCCGCTGGACACGACGGGGTTAGAGGCGTGCGAGGAGGAGATCAAGAAGATCGCGGAGAGAGAGAAGTGCTCGACGTTCGCCGCATGCTTCAAGGTGCCGGCGGCGGTGGAGACGCTGAAGAAAGAGGCGCAAGACTTCCTGGACGCGGTGTGCAAGATCGCCAAGGACCTGCCGGATGGAGGACGGGCGCTTGTGGTATCGCACGGAGGGACGATCGAACCGGCCGCGCTCATCGGGCTCAAGAAGTTCGAGCTGGCGGCGATCGGAGGGGAGCTATCGCCGTGCGAGGGCGTGGCGTTCGAGTTCGAAGGGGAAGAGCTTTCGGGGGTGCAGGTGCTGCGGCTCAAGAAGTAGGGGTCGGGATCAGGGGGCCGGGGGGGCCTCGTTCACCTTGCGGTAGACGGTGCGCAGGCCGATGCCCAGCGCGCGGGCGGTCTTTCTTTTGTCGCCGCCGAAGCGCGCAAGGGTTTCCTCGATGAGGAGCTTCTCGGCCTCGGCGAGGGTAGAGCCATGGGGGACGAAGACGCCGAGGTCGGTGCTCAAAGGGGCGGACGGGCCGACGACGACCTCGGCGGGCAGATCACCCTCGTCGATGAGCTGGTCGCACGCGAGGACGACGGCGCGCTCGACGGCGTTCTCGAGCTCGCGCACGTTGCCGGGCCAAGCATAGCGGGAGAGGCGGGCAAGGGCGCCCTCGGTGAAGCTGAGGTCGGTCTTGCCATAGCGCTCGGAGTAGAGGTTGAGGAAGTGCCACGCGAGGACGGAGATGTCCTCGGGGCGCTCACGAAGGGCGGGGAGGCGGATGCGGATGACGTTGAGGCGGAAGTAGAGGTCGGAGCGGAAGCGTCCTTCGTTGATCCGCGGTTCGAGGGGACGGTTGGTGGCGGCGATCACGCGGACATCGACGGTATGGGTCTGGGTGCTCCCGAGGGGCTGGAACTCGCCGTTCTCGAGGACCCTGAGGAGTTTCACCTGAGCAGAGGGGGACATTTCGGCGATCTCGTCGAGGAGGAGGGTTCCGGTGTGGGCGACGTCGAAGCGGCCGGGGCGGGTCTCGTGGGCGCCGGTGTAGGCGCCCTTGACGGCGCCGAAGAGCTCGGCCTCGAGGAGGGTCTCCGGGAGGGCACCGCAGTTGACGGCGACGAACGGGTGGTCGCGGCGGCCGCTATAGTCATGGACGGCGCGGGCGACGAGCTCCTTACCGGTGCCGCTCTCGCCCTCGATGAGGACGGTGGCGCGGGAGGGGGCCACCTGGCGGACGAGACTGAGGACGTCCTCGATCCGCTTGCTGGTCCCGATGATGTCGCGGAACTCGGAGCGCTCGCGGGCCTCGAAGGCGAGGCGGCGGTTCTCGATGAGGAGGGCCCTGCGCTCGAGGGCCTTGGAGACGGACTTGAGGAGCTCCTCGCGGGTGACGGGCTTGATGAGGAAATCGCAGGCACCGAGTTTCATGGCCTCGACGGCGCGCTCGACGGTGCCATGGCCGGTGAGCATGACGACCTCGGCGGAGCGATCGATCGCCTTCAGGGCGCGCAGGATGTCCATGCCATCCATGGGCTCCATGACGAGGTCGGTGATGACGACGTCGAAGGGGGAGCGCCCGGCGGAGCGGAGCGCGATCGGGCCGGAGGAGGCGCAGGAGACGTCGTAGCGCTCCTTGCGCAGGACCTTTTCGAGGCTGCGGCGGACGTTCTGGTCGTCGTCGATCACGAGGACGCGGGGGGACATTTGCGCGGTCTAGGCCTTTTTCTTCATGAGGGGGAGGTCGATGAGGAACGTGGTGCCCTTGCCCTCTGTGCTTTTGACGCGGGTCCGGCCGTCGGCGTCGGCGATGACGCCTCGAGCGTAGGAGAGGCCGAGGCCGGTGCCGCCCTTCTTGGTCGAGTAGAAGGGGGTGAAGATCTCTTCGAGGTTCTCCTCGGGGATGCCGAGGCCGGTGTCGGAGATTTCGATGCGCATCCAGGAGGAGCGGTACGGGCGGGTGGAGATGGAGAGGGTGCCGCCCTGGGGCATGGCCTCGATGGCGTTCTTGAGAACGTTGAGGAGGGCCTGGCGGACCTTCTGGGGGTCGATGAGGCAGACGCCGAGCGAGGTGTCGAGGGAGGTTTCGAGGTTGACGTTGAGGGTGAAGAACTCGCGTTTGAGGAAGCGGACGAGCTCTTCGAGCGTGACGTTGAGATCCGTGGGCTCGGGGACGTTCCTGGGGAGGCGCGCGAAGTGGAGGTACTCGTCGGTGACCTGCTTGAGGACGGTCAGCTCCTGGGAAATGCAGCGGAGGAGGTCGCGGACCTCGGAGACGTTGAGCTTCCGGTTGCTCTCGTATTCGGCGACCTCGTCCCCGAGGAGGTCGACGTTGAGGAGGATGGAGCTGAGGGGGTTGCGGATCTCGTGGACGATGTGGGAGGCCATCTTGCCGATGGCGCCGAGCTTCTCGCTGTGGCGGAGCTTTTCTTCGAGGAGGACGCGCTCGGTGATGTCCTTGAGGATGACGCTGGCGCCGAAGACATGGCCCTTGGCGTCGCGGAGGACGGTCTGGGAGAGGAGCACCGGGACGCCGTCGCCGTCCTTGTTGAGGCGCTCGGTCTGGAGTCCGCGGACCTCGTCCGTCTCGGCGAGGGCGCGCTGGATTCTGACGGCCTCTTCGCGGTAGCGCTTGCGCTTGGGGACGAGGATCTCGTAGGGCTGTCCGAGGACTTCGTCGGCGACGTAGCCGAAGAGGGCCTCCGCGCCGCGGTTCCAGAAGCGGATCTGGTCCTCGAGGTCGAGGGCGATGATGGCATCCTCGCTGTTCGTGAAGACGGCGCTCGTCTCGGAAGAGAAGAGCCGGTCGAAGAGATCGTCGGTATTCTTCCTGGACTTTACTTCGGTCACGGGTGCTCCTGGGCGGGGGCGTCGCCGGACGAGCCGGCGGGGCGGGAGGCGGCGGTGCGGGGGCTCCCGCGTTTGGCGCGCGGGGCGGGGGGAAGGACGTTGAGGCGCCAGACGTGGGTCTGGGCGCAGAGGCCCGAGGGATCCGTGCGGACGAACGGGGTATCGTCGTAGACCTGGACGCTAAGTTCGTGAGGGCCGACGAGGGATTCCTGGGGGACGACGGAGAAGCGGTCGGAGTCTCGGGACCGGGGCTGTTCGACGCCATCGAAGGACCAGCGGGAGCCGAAGCGCAGTCCGCCCGCCCATGGAGTACGGACGGAGAAGGTGAGGCCGGGCGAGGCGACGTCGATTCGCGCGTCGCCGAGCGGGTCGGGGGGATCGACGGCCTCGATCATGTGCACACGCTCGTGGAACCTGAGGACAAGGACCTCCACACAGACGGGACAGAAGTCTCCGGTGAAGTCACGCATGCGGCAGAAGGCGGCGGGGCGGAAGACGCCGCGCCGGCGGAAATAGGCTCCCTCCCAGAGGCCGACGCCCGGGGAGCTGTTGACGCGCACGACGGTGTCCGGGGGGAACCAGGCACGCCACTTACACTGGTCGGGGTCAGTCTGGATGGTGACGTTGGGGTACGGGGGCTCGGCGATGAGGGCGCCGGGATGCTCTTTCTCGCTTTCGTCGTCGGCCCATTCCGGGGCGAGCTCCCCGAGGTTCATGCCGACGAAATAGGCGGCGGCGGTGAGGGCATTTTGGGTGCCAAGGAGGACGACATTCTGACGGCGGGCTTCGCCGCCGCCCCGTCCGTTGTTGACGATGACGATGATGAAATCCGGATCGAGGAAGAGACGGGCGCTCTTCCAGAGTTCCGAATAGTTGGCGACGAGGAGATCCTTGCCCTGCTGCACGGTGCCGAAGCGGGTCTGGTAGGTGCGAGCGACGTTGGGATTGGCGGGTTGAGGATCGCCGCTCGAGGTATAGAAGGAGTAGATATTGAAGAAGGACCGGTAAGACTTGAAGGGCTCGCAGGAGAAGAGATCGCGGATCACGGCGTCGCGCTGGCGCTTGAAGAGGTGGTCTTCCTTCATCTTGGCGGTATAGCAGTCGGCGGTGATGAGGAGCTTGATCCGGTTGGCGGGGGACCCGTTCTCCTGGAGAATGGTCAGGCGCTCCCCGAGGGGCGAGACGACCGTAGTATCCACGAGGGGACGAGGCGGGGGCTCGTCCTGCGCGACGGTCAGGACGGGAAGCGACAGGAGGACGGCGAGAGCACAGGCAAGGAACGGAAGGCGTCCACGGTCACTGTTGGTTCTCACGAGGCTTGTGTCCCTCAAGGATGTCCAGGTTCTCCTGCGTCAAGGTCGATTGGCGGCGCAAGAGGTCGCGGAAGCCCGGAGAGTCAAGGAACTCGCGGAGCTGGCCGAGGGAGGGATCGGACGCGGGCCGAGCGCGAGGAAGGGAATCGAGTTTCGTCTCGACGGCGTCCAAGCGGCGGGCGACGTCGGCGATGTCCGTGCTGAGGGTCTTGGCCTCGGTCTCGCGAGCGAGGGACGCCGAAGCCAGGGATTGATAGAGCAACACGACCGCCCCGGCGATGACGGCGATCTCAAGGACCGCGACGACAACGAGGGACCAAGTGACGAGGGAGACGCCTCGCTGGGCGCGGGAGACATGATCTTCGAGGCGGACGAGTCGCGATAGCACTTCATCGGCGACACGGGGTCCTCCCGGCCGTTGCTCGCTCATAGAACTCTCCTCTCCGCGGAGACATCCCTGTGTTATTTTCATTCCGGGGGACCCGTCGTCAAGGTTTTTTCGTTTGCCGCCATGCGTTATCCGCGTCGCGTCGAGAGCGGAACGGGATCTTGCGGCGACCTGGAGCGCAATCCCCCATCCTCCACGGAAGCAAGCGGCACACGCCGACTCCAAGCGACGAGCAGAAGTCAGGCAATCGAACATCGAGGCCTGCGACCAAGAGACGATGCACGATCAGCAGGCGGCACGGCTGCCGGAGTATGACTCAACGCAGGGCGGAACGCAGGAGCGGGATCACGAACCGCACCGGACCGACCTGACAGCGGACACGGAGAAGAGAGCCGACGACGACGGCGCACGGTCGACGGGAGGGACGTATGCCGCCGCACGTAGAAAAAGGATGCCCCGGTACGCCGGGGCGAGCGGACCGGGGCCTGCGAAAGGAAGGAAAAGATGCCGCTAATCGCCATTAACGGCACCTGAAGGGCGAGCTAAATACCTCCTTAATCAATCTCTGCTTCAGCGTTTCCCCCCTACCTCTCTGCGCCGAAAACCCTCAGCAAATCATTATCCTTTTGTATAACGTTGACCTATCGGACAACCCACCGATCAGGAAGGACCACTCTCGATCATGAGCATTTCCGAGAGTCATTCGCTAATCCTAACTGTCAAGGAGGCAAGATGTTAAATCGGAAGCGGCGATCTTTTGGTTTTCCCGGAGCTGTCCCCTCCTGAACCCAAACTGAGCTGCGGCGTTCTCAGCGATGCCGCTTCCGAGAGTATAGAGAGCAAGTCCCGTGCCATGGAGGGATGAGGCGAGAGGGATGAAGCCTGAGGGGTGAGGCTTGAGAGATGAGGGGGGGAAGGAAGAAGACTGACGAGAGCGACGCCGCATCGTACGGTTCACCCCCCTGTCGAAGCTCCGTTTCGCATGTTCGATGGCGCAATGCGGCGAGTCGGCGACGCGCGGTTTTCTCTGGCGTCACACGCTCGGTCGTGGTATGCTTCGCGCAAAAGGGGCCGAGTGCGGGCGCGCAAGGCCCGGTTTCGCGCATTCCAAACCAACGCTGAGACGGAGGCCAGAATGGCTGAGAACGACACTATCTTTCGAATCAACTGCGCGGGGACGGGGTACGCCGACGGCTCGGGTCAAATCTGGCTGGGGGACGGGGAGCGCGACAGCCGGGAAGGATGGAAGGTGGAAGGCGGACGCGCCATCGTGCGAGCGGGAGCGACGATCTCGGGGACGGAGGATCCGGAGCTTTTTCGCAGCTATCGCGAAGGGGACTTCCGATATTCCTTCCAAGTCCCGGAGGGGATCTACGACGTTGTGCTGCACTTCGCGGAGAGCGACGAGGCGGTAGGGGCGAGCAAGCGCCGCACGTTCAACGTGTTTGCGTGCGATCGCCCGTACCTTGCGGGCCTGGACCCGCGGCAGTCGTTCGGGTTCCTGACCGCGGGGCGGATCGAGCTTGCGGGGGTAAAGGTGGAGGCCAAGGAAGAACTCACCGTGGAGATCCGACGGTGGACGATGCCGGGGTTTGTGAACGCCATCGAAGTGAGCCCGAGCGCGAGCGGAACGCAGGAGAACCCGGGGATCGGCGCGGGGGCGATCGAGGAACTGCGCAAGAGCCTCGCGGCCGAGCGGAGAAAGGGAGTCTCGCATGACCTGTCGCGGGCGGGGGAGATCGGGTTCCCCGTTCGGCTGCGGGCGTGCGGAGAGGCAGGCGCTCACCGGGCGAGCTTCCGGACGACGTGCGGGAGCGGATTCCAGGAGCTTGCGCTCACGGTGGGGACCGCCGAGGCGGGCACGCGGTTCCGCGTGTGCTTCGACGGATGCGAGATTGCGGAGAACGCGACGTACCACGAGACGAGGGGGAAACGGAGACGGGAGGAGATCACGTACCGTTACATCTTAGCGGTCCCGTTTGCCGGGGAGCACGAGATCGAGGTGTCAGCGCACCGGTGGGACGAGCGGGGGGAGGTTGAAATTCGGGGCCTCGCGCTCTCGGAAATCCCGCGCGAGGCGCTCGCCCAGAGGGGCGAGGAGAGGTCGGCCGGGGAGGCGTGGGGTTGGTCGCACGTGCTGACGGACTATCTGTCCGAAGTCGAGAACATCGACTATGCGCAGTGGCGGACTGTGGCGGAGCCGTGGCGCTGGGGGGCGAACTTCGTGCAGATGTATTCGCCGACATCCGAGGGACGGTTCCGGGTTCCGCAGGAGGAACCTTTCACGGAGATCGCGCACCAGTATGGATTCTTGGCGGGGATTCACGGTCAGGGGATTGCGGGGGAGGGCGGGTATTCCTTCGAGGCGACACTGACGACAGCGATGGAGTGGGCCAAGGATTCGAGCAACGTGGGAGAGAAGCGGCCGGCGCGCGCCGTCGACGCGTGGGCGGCGGAAGAAAAGGGAATTGGACCGGGACCGGGAGGGCTTTCGGACGGAGGGAACCTCACGCGCCTGGAGCGGACGATGTGGGACTATAACCCCGGGCTGGCGGTCGCCGAGGTGGCGGGTGTCGTGGGGGCCAGCGGACGTTCACGGGACACGCTGCACGAGGGGATCCATCCGTGGATCCGGATCATCAAGAGCGAGGACGCGGTCGGGCCCGGGGGGTTCGACGACGTACACCGGGCGGAACTCCTGCCGGACCACGTGGGCCTCTGCAACGAGTACGGGCGCGTGTTCGAGGTGCTCTTGGGGGACTGCCGGTATTACGCGGCGGACATTGAGGGGGGACCGGCGGGACCGGACTGGGTCATCAAGCAGTGCAACGACTGGTTCCGCACACGCGCACGGGACGGCGGCGAGAGCGGGCTCATCTGGGCGGCGCAGGGGGAGCTGGGACTGCCGGAGAGGCTCCGGGAGGGCGTCTACGCGGTGAGCATGGATCCGATCCGGGCAGCGGTCACGGCGCCGCTCGAGACAACGGGGTTGGGCGGGAGATTCCACTGGGTCGGGGAGGCGCTTGCGGAAAGAGGGGAGGCGGAACTCGGGGCGGAAGAGGCGTACCGGGAAAGGGAGAGATTCCCCGCAACGGCACTGGCGATCGGGAACAACCACTGGAGGGTCATCCGGTACGGGACGGGGGATGGGGGAGTCTTGCAGGCGGACCCGACGGGCCTCGCGGATTTCGACGCGAACTCCGCAGCGGTCCGGATAGGGAGGAGCTTCGGAAGGACGCGGCCGACGGAGGCGCAGTCCGAGCGGATCGCGGCGGCGAAGGACATAGCGGTGGAGGCGGGCGCACGCGCGACGATCGAGGTGGAGCTCGAGACGGGAGTCTACGAGATCGAGATCGAGGGCGACGCGGCGAACGGTCCGGGGGCGGTGGTCAAGATGGACGGGCTTGCACTCGGCACACTCGACCGGGAACAGATGCGCTCCAAGACGCACTTCCCCGCGGTCGCCGCCAGCGAGGGGAAGCACGAGATCGAGATCGAGGCGAGAAGCCGGGTAACGGTGAGGGCGATGGGGCTGTGCAGGATCGGCGAGGGTGCCGGAGAGGTGGCGCGTCAGGAGCCGAAGACGTTGCGTCTAGCCGCGGCGGGGAAGGGGAATCGTTATTACCACATCGAAGACGAGATCTCCTCGACGGGGATGAATCTCGGCGGAGTCACGCTGGGGGCGGACCTAGCTCCGGGGAGGTACCTCGCGGCGCTGCGGATGCGGGGGATGGGGAAGGTGGAGCTGAGGCTGGACGAGGAGCGTTTTCACGAGCGCATGCGCTGGAAGGCGCGCGCGGGATGCTTCGCGACGAAGGAGACGTCTACGGAGCGTCTAGCGACGATCGATATCCACGAGGGCGGGGAACATGAGCTTGCGCTGCGGTGCCTAGCGGGAGAGGTCGACGTGGAGCGCATCTCGATCCTCCGATTCCCGGTCGCCCAGGCGAAGATGAGCGCGGGGGGACACGTTATCGAGGTTGAGGAGACGGTCACGCACGAGTTCGGGACGGAGGAGCTTCGCGAGCGCAAGCGGTGGAAGGGGACGAGGGACTCCCGGATCCTAGCGTTAGCGATCGAGCGGGAGTGGGATGGGCTAGCGAAAGACCTAGCGCTCTCCCTTGGGGCGGAGCACGCGGGCAAGGTTTTGGTGGACGGGGCGGAGGTTTCCGGAGAGGCGGCCGTCGCGGCCGGGAACGTCGTCAGCGTACCGGGGGACAGGGTGTATCCGACGATGCACTTCGTGCTGCGGGAGCTCGCCGAGGGGAAGGTGGCGATGTGCGAGGGGGCGCTGGCGCTCCTTACGCCTGCGCGGCAGAGCGAGGAGATCAGCATCGACATCGTGACGGGGTCGGAAGTCGGCCCGGACGAAGCGCGCGCGTGGAGCGAGGCGCTGGTGCAGGATGAGCCGGAGCTTCTCTTCGCGGACGTGCGACACGCGGAGGTAGCGGGACCCGAGGGGGCGTCGGTCATCCGGGCGGTGAGGGTGCTTGAGCCCAACGGCGGCCCGTATTTCGTACGGGAGGACGGGTGGTGGGTCGTGCGCGGCGCGCAGCCTCATGCGCCGGCGGAGGAGATGGAAGGGTACTACGAGGCATATGAGAAGTGGCGGGATAAGGCGGGGCGCGGCGAGATGCCGATGCGTCCGGTGGAATGGGATTACCTCACGGTTCGGACGGGAGGAGGGAAGCCCGCGGCGGTCCAGCCGTACGGGTTCATCGACGGGCATGCGCGTCCGGGAAGGGGCTCGCAGAGGCAGCTTGCGCTTTCGGAGGTGACGGAGGGAGGATGTCTAGCGAAGGTGCGCGGCGCGACCGCGCTTCTCTTTGCGCCGAGCGTGGAGTTCCGCAACGCGTTCGAGAGGGCCGCGCTGGACGGGGAGTCGTGGGCGTACTTCGACGAGAACGCCGTGATGCTGCCCAACCGGGCCGGCACGTATAGCGTGACGGTGGAGCCCGGCACGGGGAAGCGGGCGGCGTACTTAGCGCGGACGGCGGCGTCGGTCGCCAACGCACGATGGGACGAGGAAAGCCGGACGCTTGCGATCGTGACGGAGCTGCCGGAGTACATGTCCGCCGCGCCGGAGGGGACGGAATTCCGGGCCCTGGTGCGTTTCGATTCAAACCGGCTGCGGTTCGTGTCGATCGAGGGGGCGGAGCTTGTGCGGCGGGTGGCGGCGGCGATCATCATCCGCTTCCAGCCCCAGGCGACGGTGACGTGCCACTTTGGGACCTTCGAGGAGGAGAAGCCCGAAGGCGAAGAAGCAGAGGAAGCCGGGGCAGCCAGCGGACAGGGCCAAGCAGGCAGCGAGGGGCAGATCAAGAAGTCAGGGAGTTGAGGATCTGCGCGGCGCGCAGGAGCGTCTCGTCCGACGTCGCGTAGGCGATGCGGAAGTGGGTGTTCCGCTCGGAGAAGACGGAGCCCGGGATCACGAGGACGTTGTTCCGGATGGCGCGGACGACGAAGTCCTGATCGGAGCCCTTGCCGGGGGGGACGGCCGGGAAGATATAGAAGGCG
This sequence comes from Planctomycetota bacterium, assembly GCA_043803205.1. GTDB lineage: Bacteria > Planctomycetota > DG-23 > JAZDKG01 > JAZDKG01 > JAZDKG01. The sequence continues at coordinate 12,447 of JAZDKG010000017.1, read as the reverse complement.
CCTTCGGGCTTCACGACGCGGAACTTATCCTTGAGGGCGTCGTAGATTAGGTCGCGTTTGCGGCGGTAGTCGGCAAAGTGGTCGGAGGCGTCGACATCGAGGGCGACGACGGCGGCCTTCTGAACGGGGCTGGGGGCGCAGACGAAGGTGTACTGCTGGATTTTGGCCATCTCCGTGATGAGGGCGTTGGGGCCGCACGCGAAGCCCAGACGCCAGCCGGTGAAGGCGTGGCTCTTGGAGAGGCCGCCGACCTGGAGGGTGTGCTCGTAGAGGGTGGCGATGCTGGGGATGGTCTCGTCGAGATAGACGAAGCCGTCGTAGATCTCGTCGGAGATTACGAAGAGCCCGCGGCGGCGGGCGATGTCGGCGACGGCCTTTACGACGTCGGCGCGCATGACGGCGCCCGTGGGATTCGAGGGGGAGTTAAGGAGGAGGACCTTGGAGGCGGGGGAGAGCTTCTCTTCGAGCCGAGCGGGGTCGAGCTGGAAGTCGGTGTCGTAGGTGTCCAGGGTGACGGGGACCCCGCCGACGAGGTTCACGAGGTGCTTGTATCCGACGAAGTAGGGGTCGGGGAAGACGACCTCATCGCCGGGATCGATAAGGGCGAGGAGGGCGAGGAGCAGGGCGCCCGAAACGCCGCCGGTGACAAGGATCGCCTCGGGGTCGTAGCCTTTGCGCTCCTTGAGGAAGGCGCGGTAGCGCTCGTGGAGCTCGGCGATGCCCTGGGTCTGGGTGTAGCGGTTGAAGCCCTTGCGGATGGCGTCGACGGCGGCGTCCTTGACGCGGTCGGAGACATCGAAGTCGGGCTGGCCGATGGAGAGGTCCAGGGGGTTCGACATGGTGGCGGCGAGGTCGAAGACCTTGCGGATGCCGGAAGCGTCGATGCGCTTCATGCGCCGCGCGATGAGGCGGTCCAGGGACAGGCTAGAGGCGTGAGGCTTGAGACTTGAGGGTTGAGGCGGGGACATAGAGACGCACTCCTCCAGGTCGGGGGGCACCGCAGCCGGAGAAGGTCACGGGACTACTTCTTTGCAGGTTCCTTCCCCGAGGCCGAGGCCGGCGCCGGGGCTTGCGCCGCCGGGGCACCTTCCGCCGTCGCGGCGGCGGGAGCAGCGGCTGCAGCAGCGGCCTTGGCCTTGCGCTTGGTCACGACGACCCTGAGCTTGGGCAGGGCGAAGACGGAGCGGCCCTCCTCCCAGCGTTCTTCGGCGATGAGTTTCGCGACGCGCTCCGCGCGGGTGAGGACGTTGCGCTGTCTCTTGAGCTTGCCCCGCATCACGAGGCTCTTGTCCATGGACATCAGGGGACTCCTTTTCAATCCGCCGGTCGCGACGTGAGCTGGACGGAGTAGGCATCCGGGAAGAGAAGCCGGCGGCCGGCGCGGATGCTCTTCACTTTCTGCTCGAGTCTGCGCAAGTCGGGGTTGTCCTGAGAGGCGTAACGCCCGACGTACAGGATCAACTGCTTCGAGGTGGAGCGGACCCAGGGCTTCTCACCCGTTTCGCTTTCCAGCACGGCGGCAAGGCGCTGCGCCGCCACATACTGGTCAGCGGCCATGGTGGAGCAACGAACGGCGTAGAAGACAGAGCCGGTTCCAGGCGGCCGTGTGGGTTGCGCCACAAGAGGGGCCAGAGGCGCTTCGGGGACAGAGACCTCCCCGGTGGGCTCCTGCGGGGCCTCAGCCGGAGGAGGCGGGACCCCGGGGGTTCTAGCGACGTAAGAGCCCAAGAGGAAAGCAATTACGACGACAATGGCAAGGACAACGATGATCGCCGCGCCTGCGGGAAGGGAGATCGATAGTCTAAGGAAGGGTCGCTTTCCCAAGACGATGGGCGAGGGTTCGGCTTCGGGGGGGACAGGGCGCTTGGGCGCAGCCGGGCCGGCCTCGGGGGTTTCGGCCTCAGAACCCATGCGGCGCAGGACCTCGTAGAGCTGCGGCTTGTCCTTGGACCTGTGCATGACACCTCCGGGAAAGGACCGCCTATGTAATTACCGCTCACGCGGGCGCAAGTCAAGGGAAAGGTGAGACATCGGGGGCCAAGCGGGCATCGATCGCCAGCGGCGGGGGTCGGGAGAGGGAAAGGTGGTCAAGCCAAGACGGGCAAGCCCGGCCTCGACCGCGTGGGGCGCGGAACAAGACGGATCGAGCCCTCATCGAAGAAGGCGGGCCTGAGAGGGAGCGTCCAGACGCGAGGGCAAAGGGCGATCTCGAAGGGAGAGCCGGTGGTCGGGCAACTGAGGCACAGGGAGAGGGAGAGGTCATCGGAAGGGCGGGGGGGACGGTCGGTCCACATGTGCGCCAGCGTGCTCAGGCGGGCGACCTCCCCGGGCGCGACGCGCCAATCAGCCAGATCGACGGGATCGAGATCGACCGTGGCGAGAGGCGAGCGGAGGCGGATGCGCTCGCAGTGAAAGGTAAAGGGATGCCCGGCGCGATTGGAGACGCGCAAGGTCACAACCACCCAGACGCCGCGATAGCCGGAAGAGGCGCCGTCCTCAATGAGGACCGCGGAGAGCGGCTCGGAACCCTCCGGGGGAGCATCCTGCCGGACCATGGGCTCGAAATCAACGAGGCTCAGAGAAGGCGGATCGGGACAGGAAGGGCAAGCGGTCGGGCGGTCGTGGGATCCCGCATGCGATGGAGCGGGGGACGGGAGGGCGGCGCCGTCTTTCTCGCGGAGGGCGACAAGCACGAGACAAGAGAGGACGGTGAAGGCGCCCCAGAGGGGAATGAGCTCCAGCCGGGACGAAAGGAGCGCCGAGAGCATCCCCAGCGCCCCCGAGGCGGAAAGAAGCCAGAAGATGAAGGGGCGGACACGAGAGCGGACGCCAACCGAGGCGGCATGGGCGCACACCGGACGAATCAGCGTGGCGGTGGTCGCGTCGGGATACAAGGAATCCTCGATTGAGTCCTCCTCGGGCAGGAACCAATCGATGAACTGGTCGTGCTGCGGCGGCACGGGCGCACCCCTTTCAGAAGAAGCGTCTTAGGGGATATTCGGCCGGGGACGGGCCGGAGTTGACGGAAATCCGGAGGTCGGCGCCGGGGTGGGGAAGCGGCAGGCCCGCAGGCAAAGGTTACGGGGAGGATGCGTCCTTTTGGACAAGGGGCTCGACGGTCAGGCCGGCGGCGGCGGGGGGCGAGAAGAGGGCTTTACGGTTCGCCTCCGGGATCCCCAGGGTGATGTTTTCAACCTTGACCTTCATGAGGGCGCTTTCGCCGGGCCAGGTGATGTCGATGCGGGTGGGGACCATCACGCCGGCGATGTCGCGATAGCGGTCGTAGGTCGCCTCCATGAGGACGAGGCCGCGGGAGTCGTAGGCCACAAGACGGGAGACGGTGAGGTCGGCGCGATCGACGTAGAGTTCCCGGACGACGCCGCCCTCGACGTCGCGGTCCGAGTAGACGACGATGACATAGTGCTGGGGGAGTTTCTTCAGGAGGAAGCGAGGCGGGAGGGGCTCGGTCAGGAAGGCGGCGCGGAAGGTGTCGGGACCGAGGAAGGAGTCTGAGGAGGCGAGCTCGTCGAGGGCGGCGACGCGGAGGCGCTTTTCCTCGGGCTCCAGAAGATAGAGTCGCCCGCCCGTGCTCGTGACATCGAGGAAGTTTTTCCCGAGGACACTTAACTTGAGGCGCATGCGATCCTCGGGGGCGATCGCCAGGAGGGCGCTCACGGTTCCTCGCCTCTTCCACGCCTTCACGTCGGCGTAGATGCTAAGGGAGGCGCGAAACTCGGAGAGAGCCCGGGCGTCGGCGTTGAGCTTGGAGACGATTTCGCCGCGGTTGACGTAGGGGACCTCTTTGGGACGACCCTTGGAGGCGCAGCCGGCGAGGAGCGCGGCGAGCAGGGCGGTCAGCATGACGGGGCGAAAGAAGCGATCAGGCATCGGGATCCACCTCCTCTTCATCGGTCAACGTGCTAGCGGCAAGGACGCGGGCGACCTGGTCGGTCAGGGAGCCGATCTCCTCTTCGGAGAGGCTGCGGACGGCGACGCGATAGGTGCGGCCCTCGCGGGGACGTCGCAGGATGAGGAACTCGCCGGTGTCGGAGCGCTCGACATCCGCGAACCGCAAGATTCGCTTTCGCATGAGGAGGAGCGCGATCACGTAGCGGAAGTTGAGCTCGGCGGGGGCGGTCTTGGACTGGAGCTCATCGAAGAAGCCGAGGACGATCTCGGCGTCGAGGCGCTTCTTCTGGGGCTCTTTTTCCTCGACGCGTGTGCGCCAGAAGGAGTAGCAGGCGTCGGGCGGTGCGCTCCAGCAGCCTTCGCAATAGTCGCGGCGCTCGAAGGTCTCACCGGCCTCGAAGACGGCGCTGTAGAGGAGGGCGCCCTGGCGGACCTCCTTCCCGCAGGAGGAGCACTTCCGATCAGACGCGCCGATGCGATATTCCATGGACGGACCTCAAGAAGACTCTTTGAGCGCAGCGGAAAGCCGCGAAAGCAGGCGCTCGCAGGACACGACCACATCCTCGATGGAGAGGTGCGACGAGACGGACGAGTCGAAGGTGACCTGGGCGTCGGGTCCCGCACCGGCGGGATCGGCGTCGCCGGGCCAGAGGATAAGCGTGACGGGGACGCGGGGGAAGAGTTGAAAGGAGAACGCGTGGGGCGCGACGGGCCAGGGTTCGCCGCCGAGGGCGCGGGCAACGCGGTCGAAGGAGGCGGGGTCGCCGCCGAAGAGCGACGCCAGGCGGCGGAGGACCCTCGCGCGAAAGGGGGTGAGGTACCCCGCGGCGCCGGGGATCTGCGCGAAGCCGACGGGACGCCCAGCGAGCGGCGCGCCGTCGGAAGCGACGAGGTGATGGAGGATGAGTATGCGCTCGACGCGCGCGAGGGGAGGGCCGTCGTGCTCGACCGACCGAGCGGAGAGGTCCAAGAGAACGGGTTCGAGAAAGAAGGGGATCTCGATCCTGCCGCCGTCGAAGGGCCGGGCGAGGGTATTTCGACAGACGGCGTCCAGATCGGCGGCCGCGAGCGACCTCCAGGCTAGGTCCTCGGCGAGGGAGAGATCATTAGGGGCTCTAACAGAACCAGACACGGCCGCGACGCTTTGAGAAGGAGGAGGCATAACATGACGTGGAACCGGGGGCGTCCCTCCGGGTTGCGGCGGGGCGGCGTCGGCTGCTGCGTTGCTCCTCGTCGCCATATCTGTCTTTTGATATGCCTCCTCGTCGCGCCTTGCATCAGACGCCGTCGCGCTCGCAACGCGACTCGCGCCTGGTTTTGTTAGAGCCCCTTTTGTGGGGAGCTTCAACGCCTTAGTCTCCGCCAGCAATACGGCAGGTGACAAGCCGGTGGGTCTCGTCGGCGAGGCGCACGGCCTCGTCCGATGCCCGCTCCATCTCGTCGCGGATGGAGGCGACGAGGGCGGGATCCTTCAAGGAGACGAGGTTGATCTCGACGTTGAGGCGCGCAGCAAGGAGGGCCGAGCGGGCGATGACGGCCGAGACGCCGACGTCGCTCACGAGGTTGGGGTTGGCGACCTGGACGCACCGGGCGAGCGCGGGGAAGACGTCCGCCAAGGCGCGGAAGGTCTCGAGAGGCGGCTCCATCGCGACGCGGAGGGCGGCCTGGATGGCGGCCGTGCGTTTGCCGGCTTCCTCGTCGGTGCTCTTCGGGAGCGCGTAGGCGGCGGACACGACCGCGTAGGAGGCCACATCGCGATCGACAAGCTCAACGCACTTGCGACGGCAGCAGGAGACGGCATCCAAGAGCTTTCTCGCTTCGTCCTCGACGGCCTGGAACTTTTTCTTTCCGACGGTGAAGTTGAGGGCCATCTCAGCCATGGACATGGCGAGGGCGCCGGCCAGTGCTGCGACGCTCCCGCCACCCGGGGTAGGTCGTCCGGCGGAGGCGTCGGCGAGGTAGTCGCTCAGGGAACGCTCGAGATAGGAAGCGGTCATTCGGAGGGCTCCTCGGAGGAAGGTCTGGAGGACGGCTGGGATCCCGCAGGCGCCGGAGCGGACGCCTCCGGAACGAAAACGAGGATCAGCGGGTTGGTGAGGTACTTCTTTGCGACGCGCCGGAGGTCGGGGAGGCTCACGGCATCGACGAGGGCGGGCTCGGAGGAGACGAACGCGAAGCCGAGGCCGTAGAGCTCATCCGTGGCGGCCAGCAGGGCCTGATGGGAGGGAAGCTCGCGGTCCATGCGAAAGGAGAGGGCGACGGCGGAGCGGGCTTCCTCAAGCTCGCTCTCGCTGATCGGACCATCGACGAGCTTGCGCAGCTCCTCCTTGATGATGCCGAGGGCCTCATCGACACGAGCGGGGTCCACCATCGCGTAGACGTAGAAGTAGCCGGGCTCGAGGGCGAAGGCGTTGGCGGCGTGGACCTCGTAGACGTAGCCCTGCGTGCCGCCTCGCAGGGCCTTCTGGAGCCGACCGGCGGGGAACTCGTAGCCCGCGAGCACCGCGCCCAGCACCGTGAGCGGATAGCGATCGTCGATGTTTTCGAAGGAGGCGCTGGGGAAGCCCGCGACGATGACGGCCTCGTGGAACGGGTAGGCGCGACGGACCTCGCGGGGGGCGTCGGGGGGGGAATCGACGGCGAGGGCGCCCACGGGCGCTGGGCGGGCGGGGAAACGAGAGAACGCGGCACGGGCGAGGTCGAGGACGGCATGAGGATCGAAGTCGCCGAAGATCGCGACCACGAGGTTGCCGGGAACAACATAGCGTCGGTACCAGTCAAGGACATCTGTACGCTTAAAGGCACGCAGCGTCTCGGGGGTGCCAAGGACGTCCATCCGATAGGGGCTGCGAGCGAAGAAGAGCTTTCGCCACTCGTCCATCGCGACGAAGGAGGGGGATTCCTGGCGGCCCTTGAGCGCGGCCAGGAGCGTCGTGCGCGCGCGCTCGAGCTCGTCGGGGGGAAAGGCGCTGTCGAAGAGGCACTCGGCAAAGACCGGGAGGAGGCGCTCGATGTAGGCGGGGAGGAGGCTGGCGGAGAGAGAGAAGGTGAATCGTCCGCCCGAGCCGTCAAGGGAGGCGCCGACGTCCTCGAAGAGGCGGGCGATCTGGATGCGGGTCCCGCGACTGCGGGAGCGGGTACCGGCGGTAAGGAGGGTGGAGGTAAGCATATTGATGCCGTTGGTTTCAGGAGTCTCGGCGCGCAGGCCTGCGAGGCCATAGGCCTGGATGGAAGCGGTGGCGGCGCCGGGGGTCACGCCCAGGAGGAGGGTGAGCCCGTTCGGGAGGGCGAATTTCTCGACGGAGGGACCCGCCGGACGGGAGGAAGGCCCGGAAGCGGTCGAGAGATACGAGGGCGCGGAACTCGGGCGGATGATCGAGAGGCACTCGCGCTCCGGGAGGAGGTACGTCCGAGCGACACGGCGGACGTCGTCGGGGGAGACGCGGGCGATCCCGGAAAGGTAATAGTCGCTGAAGACCGGGTCACCCGTCGTGAGGAAGTCCCATCCGACACGGGAGGCGAGCCCCTCGACGGTCTCCTGCTGGCGGAGGTAGTCGGCGGTCATCTGGGCGATGACGACGGCGAGCTCGGCCGCTGTTACGCCCCGCGACTGGACGGCCTTGATCTCGTCCCGGACGGCGGCGAGGGCGGCATCCATCTTCTCGCGCTCCAAGGAGGAGGAGACGGAGAAGTAGCCTCCGTCATACTGGGGGGTAAAGCTCGCGGTATCGATGTCGAGAACGAGGGGCTTGTCGTACTTGAGCCGACGAACGAGACGGGAGCTTTTCCCGCGCGAGAGGATGTAACTCAGGCAGTCCAGGGGGAAGAGGTCCGGGTGGAAGATGCTGACGGTGCGGAAGTCGAGACGCATGCGTACGAGACGGGCGGTGGGGAGGTCGCGCTCCGCCAGGCGCGGCGCGAAGGGGACGGGCTCGTCGGGAAAGATCGTCACCAGGGGGGCGCCCCGGTCGATGGAGGAGAAGAACTTGCGGACGAGGGAAGAAGCAGATCCGGGATCGACGTCGCCCGTTACGACGACGACCATGTTCGAGGCGACGTAGCGCTTCGCGTAGTACCGCAGAAGGTCCCCGCGGGTAAGCGTCTTGAGGCGGTCGAGGTAACCGATCACCGGGACGCGGGCGGGATGGTTGGGGAAGAGCGTCTCCGAGGCCAGGCGGTCGAGCTCGCGCTCCGGGTCGATGCGGGCGCGCTGGAGCTCGCGGGTGACGACCTCGCACTCGCGGTCAAACTCGACGTCGAGGATCGAGGCGGAGGAGACCCACTGGGAGAGGACCTCGAGGGCGGTTGCGAGGTGATCGCCGGCGCAGTCGATGTAGTAGCAGGTGGCAACGGGGGTGGTGTAGGCGTTCGAGCGTCCGCCGATGGAGGCGAGGATGCCGCGGTACTCGTCCTCGGTGTGCGCGGAGGTGGAGCCGCCTGCGACGAGGTGTTCCAGGAGGTGGGAGGCGCCGGTTCCGAGGAACTCGTCTTCCATCATGGCGCCGGTGCGGACGAACACGCGGGCGGAGACGATCCCGGAGGCACGGGACGGCGCGACGAGCACGACGAGCCCGTTGGGGAGGTCGGTGCGCCGGACGTCGGCAAGAGGACGTCGGGGGGCATCCGCCGCGAGAACGGGTGCGCAGAGGAATACTAAGAGGGAGAGGGCAATGAGAAAGGCTCGCGTCAACGCAATACTCCCCAACAGCGGCAAGAGCCGGGCAAGAGCGTAAGGCGTCCGCTCAAGCGCACGAATCCCCGGACAGGCGCGGCGTCATATTACCGAGAGGATCAGGCATTTCAAATACTCGGTCTCCGGGCAGGCGGCGCTGATGGGGTGATCGGAGGCCTGCGAGCGGGGATCGACGAGGCGCAGGGTGCGGCCGGCGCCCCGGGCGGCCTCGTTGATCGTGCGAAGGAACTCGCCCCTCTCCACCACGCCGCTGCATGAGCAGGAGACGAGTATCCCGGGCGAGGCGAGAACCTCGAGGGCGCGGGCGTTGATCTCCTTGTATGCGGAGAGGGCCTTGGGGCGGTGGGCCTCCCGGAAGGCGAGCTTGGGCGGGTCCACGATCACGACGTCGAATTTCTCCCCCGGACCGACGAGTTCCGGGACGCACCGGAAGGCGTCGTCAGTGCGAACGCGCACGCGGTCGGCGACGCCGTTGAGGTCGATGTTGGCCCTTGCCAGGGCCACGGCGGGCTCGCTCGAGTCGATCGCCAGGGCCGAGCGGCAATTTCCGATCTTGGCACAGTAGATACTGAAGGCGGCGGAGTAGGAGAAGAGGTCGAGGACGGACTTGCCCTCGACGAGGGGCGCAAGGGCGAGGCGGTTTTCGCGCTGGTCGCAGTACCAGCCGGTCTTCTGTCCCGAGCGGACGTCCACATCGAAGGCGAGGCCGTGCTCCGAGATGCGAACGCGGTCCGGGAGGGGCGCGGGTCCGACGTCGCCGCGGGCGTCGATCACGCGACGACGGCTGTCGGAGATCACGACGTCTTTCTCGAAGATCGAGGCGGGGGAGAAAAGACCGTTGATCGCGCGGATGAACCAGTCGCGGCGGCGGGCGATGCCGACGTCCGTGATCGCCAAGACCACGTGGCCGGCGTAGAAGTCAATCACGAGGCCGGGGAGGCCATCCCCTTCGGCGTGCACGACGCGGTAGGCGTCCGTGTGCCGGTCGAGATGCAGGACCTCGCGGCGCAGCGCCAGGGCCTGGGAGAGCTTGCGCCGGGCCCACTCCTCGTCGATGGGCTCATCCTCCTGCCAAGAGACGAGTCGCACGGAGATCTGGGAGTCGGGGTCGTAGAAGCCCTTGGCGACGAAGGCGCCGAGGGAGTCCTTCACGACGACAAGATCGCCCGAGGCGGGGGACGGCTGCATGCGCTCGATGGCGCCGGAGTAGACCCAAGGGTGGTGCATGTAAAAGGGCTTGGCGCGGCGGGACCTGAGGACGACGGTCGCGACGGGGGACGAGAGATCCGCACTCATGGTCAGGTCCTCCCAAAGTTGTACAGAAGGAGTCCCAGAACCGAGGCGAAGGAGAGGAGCTCGGAGACGCGGATGTATTCGTCGGCGGTGTGAGAGACGTTGGGGTCGCCCGGACCGAAGGCGACGGCGGGAATGCCCCGCGCGATGAGCTGCTTCGAGACGGTGGTGCCGGACATCCCCTCGACAGCCGGGGCCTTCCCAAGGACGGCACGGACGGCGCCGGAAAGCGCGCGAACTATGGGGGAGCTTCCCGTGACCGAGGCGGGGGGAAGAGAGTTCGCGACGGACACCTCGAAGGAGGCGCCCGGACGAGTCCGGGCGACGTCGGCGGCGAGGGCCCTGACCTGGGAGAGGATCTGGTCGGCGGACTGGTTGGGGAGGTAGCGGAAGTCGACCTGGGCGACGCACTTGGCGGGGACGATGTTGGGCGCCTCGCCGCCCTCGATCGTGCCGAGGTTCCAGGTGGCGGGGGAATGGAGGGGATGGCGGGCGCGCGCGATGTCCAGCTCGTCGAAGCGCCTGAGCAGGGCGAAAAGGTGCAGGATCGCGTTGGAGCCGAGCTCGGGGGTGGAGCCGTGGGCGGCCCTCCCATGGGCGGCGATGTCGAGGACCAAGAGGCCCTTCTCCGAGATGAAGATCGTGTCGAGGTTGTGGGGGCTGTCGGGGATGGCGGCGGCGGCGACGCAATCGAAGAGGGAACGGGAGGCGAGGTACTCCATGCCGAGGACGCTCCCGCGCTCTTCGTCGGCGACGAAGGCGAATATGGCGCCGGCAGAGAGAGACGAGGAACGCTCGAGGAGGAAGGGCAGGACCGTGAGAAGGGCGGCGGCGACGCCCTTGTTGTCGCTGGCGCCCCGGCCGAAGACCTTGCCCTCCCGGACCACGGGCTCGAAGGGATCGGTCGTCCAGCCGTCGCCGGGGGGGACCACGTCGAGATGGGCGGCGACCAGGAGGCGAGGGGTCTGGGGGCCGAAAGAAGCGAGGACATTGGTGCGACGCGGCTGGGCGGCGTAGGTGGCGGGCGTGAGGCCGGCGGCCGCCAATCGCTCAAGGACGACGGCGGCAGCATCCTCTTCGTTCCCGGGGGGATTGACGGTCTTCGCGCGGATCAGGGCGCAAAGGGTCTCAACCAGCACGGGCTCATTGCGGGAAAGGAAGGCGGTGAGATCGTCGAGGAACCTGGCGCGGTCGTCCATGGGACATGCCCTCGTAGCAGAGCGAATTCGTCTATTTCCTATTATACCCCAGGACGGACAAGGACGGGGCGGGTCAGGCACATTTTTCGCGCGAGGGACGGCCCTCGAGGAGATCGGCGGCGTTCTCCTCGAGGATCCGGGTCGTCGTGAGGGGATGGAGGTCGAGGGCGCGGAGGATGCGCAATGAGTCCGTCTGGTCGCGCCAGGGGGAGTCCGTGCCGAAGAGGATTCGGCGATCGCCCTTGCGCGCAATCAGCACGTCGAGGAGAGGGCGGGGCAGCTCATCCAGGGAAAAGGAGGTCTCGAAGTAGACGTTGGGGAGGTCGGCGAGATGCGCAAGGGAGTCCTCCCAGCGGCGATAGCCTCCCATGTGGGCGGCGACGATGAGGAGATCGGGGAAGCGGCGGGCGACCTTGGCGATGCGCTCGGGGCGGGACATCCAGTCCTCGGGAAAGGCGAAGTCCCATCCGGCGTGGAAGACGATGATGAGGCGCTCGTCGACGGCCGCCTCGTACATCGGAAGAAAGCGATCCTCGTCCGGCGCAAACCCCTGATAGCAGGGATGCAGCTTCACACCCAGGAAGCCCGACGCGCCAACGCGGCGGACGAGGGCGGCAAGATCGGGGGAGTCGGGATGGAAGGAGGGAAACGGGATGATGCGGTCGGAACGGACGCGGTCGGAGAAGGCGAGGATCGGATCGAACTGCTTGGGGGCGGTGGCGACGGAGCAGAGGACGCTGCGATAGATTCCGGCGGCGTCCATGGAACGCAGGAGGTCCGAGACGGTCCCGTCCAGCACGGCCTTCTTGCCGTTTGCGTGCTCGCTCAAGCGGGTCATGGCGCGGTGGGCGAGATCGTCGGGGAACGCGTGCGTGTGAAAGTCCGTAATGCGCATGACCGTCCAGTCGAAGGAATGGCCCAATCATGCAGGCTAGCAGCGGGGATTCAAGAGGAAATGCGCGGACGGGGGGACGAGGCGCGGGACAAGGCCGACAAGGGAGGGAGGGTCCCCAACCCACGTAGGAAAAGGCGCGGGCGGAAGGCGGCTGCGAGGCGCGTGGCGGGGCGAGCCTGGGAAGACGAGCGACTCCTATTGCGCGACCGTCACGCCGAGGAGCACGGGGATTCCCGATGCGGGCTCGTCGGCAGGCTTCACGCGGATGAAGTTCACGACCTTGGCCGGATCGGGATTCTTCCACTCGTGCCACCAGACGTGTAGAGGCCAGTGAAAGGAACTCGTTCCCTTCCAAGCAAGGGTCACGCGCGGGGGCAGGAAATCCACCTCCGCCCACCAGTCCCAGAGACGTTTGCCGCCAGGTATGGAGATGGCTTCGGATGATCCGTCCTGGTAGT
>JAZDKG010000016.1:0-3097 GCA_043803205.1 Planctomycetota bacterium | reverse complement strand
AAGGCGATGCCGACGACGGAGTTGCCGTCGGGAGAGACGCCGAGGTAGCCGTAGATGGGGCCCCAGAAACCGGCGCCCTCGATGGGGAAGGCGTAAGCGAGGAGCTTGCCGTCGCCCGACTTCGAGGCGTAGACGGGGCGGGGGTTGTCGGGCCAGGAGAACTCGGTGACTTTGTCGGAGAAGATATTGTCGACGGCGTGGGCAGAAACGTCAGTGGTGTCGATGAGGTCGAGGGAGAGGAGGACCTGTCGGCGGACGAAGAGCTTTTCGTTGAGAGCGATGCGGTCGGCGGAGGCGACGTGGAGGAGGCTGACGGCGGCGGTGAAGAGGGCCGTCAGGACGGCCATATAGACGATGGTGAAGAGGGAGCCTTTCAGGAGTCGGTCTCCTTTGCGGGCTTGGCGGCGGATTTGCGGGCGCCGGCGAGATCGAAGAGGGGGGAGAAGGTATTCATGAGGAGGACGGCGAACATGACGCCGCCGGCGAAGATGGAGAAGCTGCGCAGGATGACGGTGAGGACGCCGACGCCGACGGAGGAGAGCCATTGTCCGAGGCGGGTGCGCGCGGCGCTGACGGGGTCGGTGACCATGTAGACGGCGGCGAAGAGGAGTCCGCCCGCGCCGAGGGTGAAGACGGGGTCGGGGACGCGACGGACGCCGAGGAAGAAGCCGATGGAGGAGGCGGCCAGCGCCCCGAGGAGGGTGCCGACGACGAGGCGCCAGTTGGCGGTGCGGGTAAGGAGAAGGATGAGGGCGCCCAGGGCGATGGCGACGGCGCAGGTTTCGCCGGCGGAGCCGCCGATGTTTCCGAGGTAGAGGCTAGCGGCGTCGTAGTGGTAGTCGCGCGCGAGGTCGCGCCAGAGGTTGAGGGGGGTGGCGGCGGTGAGGGCGTCGTAGGGAAGGGCCCATGACTTGAGGGCGCGCCAGGAACCATCGGGGGGGAGCCAGAAGGAGGAGGTCATCTGGACGGGGAAGCATATATAGAGGAAGCAGCGTCCGACGAGGGCGGGGTTGAAGGCGTTACGGGCGAAGCCGCCGAACATCATTTTGCCGAAAGCGACGGCGACGACGGCGCCGACGACGACCATCCAGAGGGGAAGTGAGGGAGGCAGGGTGAGGACGAGGAGGGTGGAGGTGACGAAGACGGCGGAGGTGACGGGCTTGCCGGTCTTACGGAGAAAAACCCACTCGGTTACGGCGGCGGCGAGGGCGGAGACAGCGAGCATGAGGAGGACGCGCCAGCCAAAGAAGTAGACGGCTGCGGCGGCGGGGGGGATAGCGGCGAGAAGGACAACGACCATGGGCCGCTGCCAGAGGATCAGTTTCGCTCGCGAGGCGGGGGCCTTGGGGGGGGCCGGTTCGGAAGGCATGAGAGGCCCTTCGAGGGGATCGATGGAGCGTTGGAACAAGGTCCGCAGCGCGTGCTAGATCTGGGGTCGGGCGGACCGACAATTGAAAGTATAGAGAGGAGACAGGCGAGTCAATGGGGAGAGGACGGCGGGGTCCGCAGGGATGAGGGGAACGCGCGGTGTTTAGCGAGGGGGGCAAGGTGAAGTCAAAGTCGCAGGGGACGACTGCACGATAATAGGGAGGCCGGGGGAGAACGTGAAAGGACAGGCTCATGCGGATCTGCGTGGTGGGCGCGGGGTACGTGGGACTGGTGACGGGGACGTGTTTCGCGGATTCGGGGAACAACGTCGTGTGCGTCGACAGCGACGAGAGGAAGATCGGGGCGCTTCGCGGCGGGGAGGTGCCGATCTATGAGCCGGGGCTCAAGGAGCTGATCGAGAGGAACTCGGCGGAGGGGAGGCTCGCGTTTACGACGGGGCTGGGGAAGGCGATCGCGGAGTCCTTAGCGGTGTTCCTGTGCGTGGGGACGCCGAGCGACGAGGAGGGGAAGGCGGACCTGGGGCAGGTCTTCCGGGTGGGGGAGGAGATCGCGGCGAAGCTCGAGCGGTATAAGCTCGTGGTGATGAAGAGCACGGTGCCGGTGGGGACGACGCAGAAGCTCGCCGCGTTCATCCGATCGCGGACGAAAGTGGATTTCGACATCGCCAGCAACCCGGAGTTTCTGAAGGAGGGGAACGCGGTCGCGGATTTCACGAAGCCGGACCGGGTGATCGTGGGGGTGGAGCACGAGCGGGCGGGGGAGATCCTGCGGGACCTGTATGCGCCGTATCTGAGGACGGAGAAACCGTTCCTCGTCATGGACGTGGCCAGCGCCGAGATGACGAAGTACGCGGCGAACTGCGTCTTAGCGACGAAGATCTCGCTCATCAACGAGATCGCGAACATCTGCGAGCGGGTGGGGGCGAACATCGACGACGTGAGGCGGGGGATCGGACACGATTCGCGGATCGGGTTCCAGTTCCTCTTCCCGGGGCTGGGGTACGGGGGGAGCTGCTTTCCGAAGGACGTGCACGCGACGGTCCAGTTCGCGCGGGCGGCGGGGTACGACGCGCAACTTCTGCGCGCGACGCACGAGGTGAACCTGAGACAGCGACGGGACTTCTTCGAGAAGATCCGCGGGCACTTCGGGGGGAAACTAGCGGGGAGACGGATCGCGGTGTGGGGGATCTCGTTCAAGCCGGGGACGGACGACATCCGGGAAGCGCCCGCGGTGGACCTCGTCACGTGGATGTTAGCCGAGGGGGCGCGGATCGCGCTGCACGACCGGGTGGCGGCGGCGCGCGCGCGAGAGCGGTTCGGCGAGGCGGTCGAGATCGCGGAGCGTCCGGAGGACGCGGTGCGCGGAGCGGAGGCGCTGGTCGTCTGCACGGACTGGAACGAGTTCCGGCACCCGGACTTCGAGGCGATCCTCAAGGTGATGGCGAAACGAGCGATCTTCGACGGGCGGAACCTGTATGACGCGAAGAAGCGGAGGGCGATGGGGGCGGTGTAGTACTGGGTGGGGAGGCCGGGGGGGACGTAATGCAAAGAGGAAGGAGGAGAAGGGACCTCAAGCCCTTCGACAAGCCCAGGGTCCCGCTGCTGCGGGACAAAGGGCGGCAAGAAGAATCTGGGGGACCGGACAGGCCCCCCCGACCCCCCCGCGCGAGCTGGGGGGAACCCCCCCCCGGCCGGGTCCGCCCCCGCGG
>JAZDKG010000015.1:0-7031 GCA_043803205.1 Planctomycetota bacterium | reverse complement strand
ACACATGCTGCTTCGGGACGGCACAGTATGCAATCGGGGGTACGGCGAGGAAGACCGCGGAGCGTACGACAGGCGCGAGACGGTGTGGGGCGCGAACGGGGCGGCCCCCATCTACTCCATGAGAATGCTGCGCGAGCTATCACTGGGGCCGGCGGAGTTCTTCGACGAGACATTCTTCATCTACGGCGAGGACGCGGACACGGACTGGCGGGCGCACGGGCGCGCATTCCGCTGTGTGTATGAGCCCGGCGCGGTGGCGTACCATGCGGCGGAAGGAAGCGCGGGCCTGCGGGAACCCAGGATACGGAGACAGTACGTTCGCAACGCCCAAATCGTGAAGATGATGAACGCCCCTCTGGGAGAGCTAGCACGACGGATGCTCGGAGGGATCGCCGCCGAGCACTTCCGATACGGGCTCGGCGATCCCACGGGGGCCGCGCTCAATGCCAGTGAGACGGTCTTGCTCCTTCCGAGAATTCTTACGAGGCGCCGGCAGCGAAGGACATCGACGGACCGAGGCCGACGGCGCGCGAGCGCATTCGTCGATTCCGACAACCCAAAGAGATGAACGACGGCGCACATCGGACGCACACAGAACGCGATTCCGCGTCCTCATTATCAGCAATTGCGAGGTTACCCCTCCCCAGGACCGTCCGTTTGCGTTTTGGGGCGTTCCCGTGACCTCAGCGGGCAGTTCGCCTGCGTCGGTTTGATGCGCGTCTCCGGCGCGGTCCTGCGAATCGGCTCGGCTCGGAACGTCCCGTCGCCCGCGTCGCGGACGGCTTGATCGAGTGGTCGAGAATGGGAATCGACTTGCCGATCAAACGCTCGATATCGCGCCACTCCTTGCGCTGATCGTCGCTGCAGAACGAGATGGCCAGGCCCAGCGCACCGGCCCGGCCGGTCCGGCCGATGCGGTGGACGTACATCTCGGTCTCGTTGGGCAGGTCGTAGTTGATCACATGCGAGATGTCATCGACATCCAAGCCGCGGGCGGCAACGTCACTGGCGACGAGCACACGCGTTCTGCCCTCGCGAAAATTCCCCAGGGCCCGCATGCGCATGTTCTGGGACTTATTGGAGTGAATGGCTTCGGCGGCGATGTCGGAGCGGCGCAGCTCTCGGACAACGCGGTCCGCCCGGTGTTTGGTGCGCGTGAAGACCAACACCCGCGTGATCTGCGGGTTCTTGAGCACATGGTCCAGCAGATCCGGCTTGCTTCCGGAGTCCACGAAATAGACCGCGTGCTCGACCGTATCGGCGGCGGGAGACTTCGTCGCCACCCTGACCTCGACCGGCTCGCGGAGGATCGTCTCGGCCAGTCGACAGATTTCCCGAGGCATCGTTGCCGAGAAGAGCAGCGTCTGCCGCCGCGATGGCAACAGCGCGATCACCCGACGAATGTCGTCGATGAACCCCATGTCCAGCATGCGGTCGGCTTCGTCGAGAACGAATATCTCCACGTCGCTGAGGCGCAGCATTAGCTGGTTCAAGAGATCCAGTAGCCTCCCCGGGGTGGCGACGAGAATGTCCACGCCCTGCTGGAGCGCGTGGACCTGCGCGCCCTGCTTAACGCCGCCGAAAACAACGGTGTGCCGCAAGCCCAGGTGTTTTCCGTAGACGCGGAAGCTCTCGCCGATCTGGGCGGCCAGCTCGCGCGTGGGCGACAGGATCAGCGCACGGATCGGACGACAAGCGGCGGAAGCGTTCCGGCTGGACTTCGACACGGCCTCGGGACGCTGGAGCCGCTGCAGGATTGGCAGCGCGAACGCGGCCGTCTTGCCCGTGCCGGTCTGTGCACACCCCAGGAGATCCCTGCCTTCCAGCACGTAGGGAATCGCCTGTTTCTGGATGGCGGTAGGAGTGATGTAACCTTCGGACCGAAGAGCCCTTAACAGCGGCTCAATGAGCCCCAATTGGTCGAATTGCATCTGGGAGGTCAACTGTTTCCTTTGATGTAGGTCAGCCAGAGCGGACTATCGCCGCCCAATCCAGTTAACTGTAGCAGAAACCCCGTCGTGATACAAGCAAGCTGAGCAACTTCCAGCCGGGAGGGTTGGCTACGCGGTCCAGTAGGCAACGCCGCGCATGTGGCAACTGGACATCCTGAGCAGGTGAACAGGTGATCAGGGGACCTCAGCGGAACAAGCTCTACGACTCTACGCCGGATTCCCGGTTCGCGGCGGTCACTGCCCTTTCATCTGTTCTCCTGCTCAACTGTTCCACTGCTCTACCATCCCGCGACTGCGGGATGGTCGGGGTGGCCGGATTCGAACCGGCGACCTCGTGCGCCCAAGGCACGCGCGCTGTCCAAACTGCGCCACACCCCGATCGGTCGTGAAGGCATTATAGCGGTCTTGAGAGGGCGCTTCAACGCCGGCCCGGACGGCGACTGAAGGCGCTCGCGAGCGACCAGACCACGCCAATGAGAAGCGCGCAGGCGAGGACCATCATGCTGTACTTGATCTGACGATCCCAGGAAGGGGATTTCGGCGGATCGGCCAGGGAGGCCACGCGGATGCGCGGGGGTCGCCGCCTCTCGATGTCCAAGAACTCGATTCGCTCCCGCACGGCGAGATAGAGCTTGTTCGCGACGGTGGTCTCCTCCTCGATCCGGCGGGAGAGAACCGCTCTCCCTCCGCCGGCGACCTCTGCCCCGCGCGCGTGCTCGGCCAAGGCCTGTTGGACGCGCTGTTCCTGCGCGCGGAGGGTGGCGAGCTCGTACCGGGGCGCCTCAGACGCCCGGGCGCGGGTTTCCTCCCCCTCCTTCCTAACCATCGCGTCGAATTCGGCCTCGAGCTTCCCGCGGGCCTCATCCAGCTTGGCCGCAAGGGCGTCATGGGTGCGTTGGAGGCTCTCCCGCTCGGTCGCGTCCGTCTTTCCGGGGTCCTGCGCAGCAAGGGATTGCTCCATCTGCACGATCGAGGCCGACAGCGCCTTCACCATCGGGTCGGCGCTCACATACTCCCTGCGCAACTGGAGGAGGTTCCACGGGGTCGCCGACGGGGCGGGATTGGCCTCCATGTGAGCGATCTTCGCCTCCAAGGCGATCCTGGACGCCTCCAGCCGCGCCAGCTCCTCCTTGAGGGCCGGCACCGTAGACGGGGGCAGAAGGCCCGAGGCGGGGGCCGTCGCGGGGAACTCGCGATCGAGGGCGCCGAGCGCGCCTTGCCAGAACTTCAGGCGGAAGGAATCAGCCAGGGGCACCGAGGACTTTCCGGCGCGGGCCAGGTCATCGATAAGAAGCCCAAGCCCCTTCTCAAGGAGCGCCTCGCGTTCCGGAGAGGCTTCGGAGGACTCGCGCTCAAAAAGGTCTCGACAACCCTGAAGGATCTCGAGGCGCGCAGCCGCCGCGAGGCGCTCATTCTCCAGGGTGCGCAGGCGGCGGGCGAGCTCGGCGGCCTCTTCCTCGTACGCCCGGCGCGCATAGAGGTTCGCGGCGGCGTTTGCGACGGAAGCCACGGCCCCGGGATCCGGGCCCGACATGGAGACGTAGATGAGGCTAGCGTTCGACGCGGGCTTGGCCCGCAGGCCGGCGTCAAGAACCGTGAGAGGATCAGCGGCGCCCGCGAGCAAGGACAGATCGCGTACGGCCGGATACTGCACAAGCGACGAGAGCATCCCCGGGCTCGCGACGAGAGCGGCGTGCGTGTGAAGCACGCGGGAGTACTCGGGCGACGCTTCCGAAAGGTCCTGCGTCATGAGGTAGGAAACGACGGGCGCAACGTCGAGCGCCGCTACGGCGGTGTAGGTCGGCGCAATCCCCAACCAGATGAAGAGAAGGCCTGCAACGCCCAGGGCGACGCATAGAAAGGGAACGACCGGACGACGGACGGGACCAGCCGCTTCCTCCGCCGCCGGCTGCGGAGCTTGAGGCACGCGCAGGAGCCCGCCCGAGGGGGGAGGGCTTTCCTGGACGGCCTGAGCCAGCTTGTCCTCCCAGTCCTGGGTATCCTCCTCCTTCGTCTCGTCATCCTTGAAGGAGGATCCGAACTCCTCAAGATCGAAATCGGATTCATCGTCGAGCATGGGAGACGCCTCCCGGCGGGACCTCAAACGGATGCATTCAACCGGCGAGCGGAACGTATAATATGATATCGCCCTCAAGAGCCAAGGGAAGGGAGTTCATGGCCAGAAGGAGGGGAAGAACCGGTCGCGGGCTCGTATTCCCGAGAGCGTACGGACCCTGACAGGAAGGAGGCGGTGGAGTCAGTGAAGAAAACCGGCATGAAAAGGGTCCAACTGGGGATCAGCGCTTGCCTGCTGGGGGAACGGGTTCGGTACGACGGCGGGCACAAGCTGGATCCGTTTCTCGTAGACACGCTCGGGAAGCACGTGGAGTACGTCCGCGTGTGTCCGGAGGTCGAGTGCGGACTCCCCGTGCCCCGCGAGAGCATGCGCCTCGAGGGGGACGCGGAGAATCCCAGGCTCGTCACGACACGAACGCGCAGAGACCTCACGGACCAGATGCTGCGCTGGGCTCGCCGCAGGGTCGTAGAGCTTGAGAAGGAGGAACTGGCCGGCTTCATCTTCAAGGGCAACTCTCCGAGCAGCGGGATGCGGAACGTCCGCGTGTATAACTCGAAGGGCGTGCCGGGGAAGATCGCCGTCGGGCTTTTCGCCCGCGCCTTCATGGAGCATTTTCCGCTTCTGCCGGTGGAGGACGACGGGCGGCTGCACGATCCGGGAATCCGGGAGAACTTCATCGAGCGGGTCTTTACGCTCCAGCGTTGGCGGGAGGCGACCGCTGGGCGCAAGGCGGGCAAGCTCGCCGCGTTTCACGCCGAGCACAAGCTGCTTCTGCTCGCGCACAGTCCGAAGTACGCCGCAGCGATGGGAAGGCTCGTAGCCGGCGGGAAGACGTCGCCGGCGCGCCAGCTCCTCGAGCGATACGAGGCGATGCTGACGGCGGCCCTCCGCCTTCCAGCGACGGTCCAGCGGCACTGCAACGTGCTCCAGCACATCCTCGGGTACTTCAAGAAGCACCTCTCACCGGACGAAAAGCAGGAGCTCCTGGAACGGATCGAGCAGTACCGGCGCGGAACCGCTCCCCTCATCGTGCCGATCACGCTGGTCAACCACTATGTCCGGAAGTACGCCCCTCCCTACCTCGAGCGACAGGTCTACCTGCGCCCCCACCCGGCGGAGCTGGCCCTGAGAAACCACGTCTGAGCGCACCCCGTGGGGACTCGGTTTTGCCTTGCGCGCGTTTGAGCCAGACTTACAATACGCCGCGAAACGGGGTCCTTGAGACAGGGGGACCCGGAGAACGAACAATCAGGAAGAGGAGGCTCGCATGACTGCGCAAATCATCGACGGCGACGGCGTGGCGAACGCGGTCAAGGCTACGCTGGAGAAGGAAATTCAGGCGATCAAGGACGCGGACGCGCCGCTTCAGCTTGTGGCGGTGCAGGTGGGCGAGAACGCCGCCAGCCGAGTGTACGTCAAGAATCAGAAGGAAAGCTGCGAGGCCATGGGGATCTCCTATCGGCTGGACGAGCTGGGAGGGGACACGACACAGGAGGCCGTGCTCGCGCACATCGAGAAGTTGAACGGGGACGGAGAGGTGACGGGGATCATTCTGCAGATGCCCCTCCCGCCCCAATGCAATGCGCGGGAGGTGCAGGCGGCGATTGCGCCCGAGAAGGACGTGGAAGGGATGAACCCCGCCAACCTCGGGCGCGTCATCCTGGGAGAGCCGTGGCTTGCCCCCTGCACGGCGATGGGCGCCTTCAAGCTCATCCAGTCCACGGGGATCGAGTTCTACCGGAAGAACGACAGGGGCGGCCCGGCGCCCGGCAGCGGCAAACGCGTGGTTGTGGTGGGCCACAGTGAGATCGTGGGGAAGCCGCTGAGCCTTCTCCTCGTGCACCAGTTCTGCACGGTCACGACCTGTCACATCGCGACGAAGGATCTCGGCAGCCACACGCGCGAGGCGGAGATCCTGGCGGTTGCCTGCGGGGTTCCCGGCCTCATCAAGAAGGACATGGTGCGACCCGGGGCCATGGTCATCGACATCGGGATCAACAGGGTGAGCGTCTTGGACGACAAGGGCCAGCCGGTGCTTGACCAGAAGGGCAAGCCAAAGAAAAAGACCGTCGGGGACGTGGATTTCGATGCCGTCAAGGAAGTCGCGGGGTGGATCACGCCCGTTCCGGGGGGAGTCGGCCCGATGACGGTGGCGATGCTGCTTGCGAACACGGTGACGGCCGCGAAGGCCCTGCGGTAGGCGCGGGCGGACGCGGCGCTGTCCGGGGCGTGAGGGGGCTCCGGATGCAAGCAGGGAGCGGCGCTTGGAAGATCTTTCGAAGAAGTTTTCGCTGGAGCGCTGCACGAGCTGCGGCGCGTGCACGCGGGTCTGTCCGTTCGTCCCTGGGATGGACCTCGCGCCGGGGGCGACCGTGGAGCGCGTCCTCGCCGGGGATCTGGACGAGGTGTTCCGCCGCCGGGGGATCTGGCTCTGTTCGAGCTGCGGCGCATGCACCAGGGAATGCCCCGTGGGGATCGACGTTCTTGGTATGCTCGAGGCGCTGCGACGGGAGGCCTATCGGCGCGGGCTCCTGGGGGATCGCGCGATCGCCAAGTTCCACGAGCTCTTTGCGCGAGACGCGTTCCAGCGCGGAAGGGTTCGGGAGGGACGAACGGTGTTAGCGGTGCGCATACGGTACGGCGGGGTTTTTCCTCGAGGAGGACTGGGTTTGGCGCTTCTTGTGAAGGGCAAGCTCGGCAAGGTCTTCGGAGGAAGGACAGCCTGGGGACCCCCATGAAGCTCTCATACATACCCGGGTGCATGCTCGAGGGGTCGGCGCGGGAGTACGACCGCGCGACGCGAGCGGTGTTCGAGAAGCTTGGGGTGGACCTTGTGGAGCCGCCAGGATGGCAGTGCTGCGGCGGCACCAGCGCGAGAAGCTACGATGACGAGAGGTGGGCGAAGCTCAACCGGGACAACCTGAAGCTCTGTCGGTCGCTCGGACACGAGGTCGTGCTCGCGTGCGCGATCTGTCTAAGGAATCTGGAGGAAGCCAAGCGCC
>JAZDKG010000014.1:0-9934 GCA_043803205.1 Planctomycetota bacterium | reverse complement strand
CCGCGTCTGGGTGGTTCGGCGACCCGGACGCATCGAACCTCGTGCCCTTCGACGCGAAACCAAACATTATGATCGCTTGAAGACAACGCGGCGCGAATGGAGGCTAAGACATGGCTTGGTCGCTTAAGGAAGCGCCATTATATGGTGTCCCCAGAACCTTCCCAGAACCTTCCAGAACCTTCAGAACCTTCCCAGAACCTTGGGCTCTTAGAACCTCGCCAGAACCTAAAGGTGTTCATGCGACCCTATCAGCTGCCATCACGCAGATCGTCGCTTTCGCGAAGGAAAAGCTTCAGGAAGGCAATGTAGTTGCCGTCACGTCGCGCGATGATTTCGGCGCTGTTCGTCGGAGAATACTGGAAGAAGCCCTTGCCCGTCTTCAGCCCGAAGCGCCCATCCGCCATGAGCTTCTCGACCACCTTCGGCAGTTCTCGATCGGAACGGATGTCCCTAACAAGGTAGTCATACACCCGTGCCGCCGTGTCCAAGCCGCCGAAATCCCATACCGCCAGCGGTCCTACCGCCGCCAAGCGCATGCCCATACTGCCGCGGACCGCACGATCGATGTCTTCGGCGCTCGCCACGCCGCGCTCCAACAGGTCTAACACCTCGCGCATCAACGCCATCTGAATGCGGTTGACCAGGAAGCCGGGCAGTTCCTGATTGATGCGGATGGGCATCTTGCCGATACGCTTGTGCAAAGCAATCGTGGTTTCCACCGTTTCGGCGCTGGTCTTCTCGCCGGGGACCACTTCGACCAGCGGGCAGATGTGCGGCGGGTTGAACCAGTGTGTGTTGATCGCGCGCTGTGGGTATCTCAGGCCAGCGGCAATCTCCGTCATCGGAAACGTCGAGGTATTGCTCGCTAGAACGCAATCCTGCGACACCCAGGGCTCGATACGGGCAAACAACTGCTGTTTCGTCTCGAAATCCTCACGGACGGCTTCGACGACGTATTGCGCTCCGCTGACCGCATCACGTTCATCGTCATACACCGCAAGCCGCCCGAGCACAGGTTCGATCGCATCCGCGTCGATCAGCCCGGCCTGCTCAAACCGGCGAAGATTGGCTCGCACGCGATCGTGCAGGCTTGAGCGCGGCTGCTCGGCCACGTCAAAGCAACGCACGGTCAAGCCGGCTGTCGCAAATGTCTGGGCGATGCCGTGTCCCATGATGCCCAGTCCAAGGACGGCCGCCATATCGATTTGATCGGTATCCATCGTCTGGTTCCTGCCCGCTCTCAAGACGGGGTCCATGCCAGGGGGGCAAGGGCTTTGATGTCGGTGGTCACGTCTACGACGGCCGGCCTGTCGCAGCGCAACGCGTGCTGCAGGGCCGGGGCGATCTGGTCGGGCCGCTCCACGCGAACACCCACACAGCCCAGCGACTCCGCGATATCGGCCAGGTTCACCTCGTTGAACCGCCACATTTCGAACCCGCTGGTCTGTCTGCCGCCGCAGGCGTTGGCGAAAAGCTCGGTCTCCTGGTTGTAGGAATGGTTGTTGTTCACGACGATGACGACGTTGATGCCGTATCGCGCGGCCGTTTCCAATTCCGCCAGGTGATAGTAGAACCCGCCGTCGCCGCTGAAGCAGACGACCGGCCGGTCCGGTGCGGCGCATTTGGCTCCCAGTGCTGCGGGCAGCCCCCAGCCCAGCGAGCCTGCGGCGCGAATGAACGTCTGCTGCGGTTCGGTCAATTCAATGTACATCGCCGACCACATACCGGCATGGCCTGTCTCGGCAACGACGATGCAATCGGCCGGAAGCAAACGCGTCAGCTCCGCGCACACACGCTCCGGCCGGATAGGGATGGCGTCGCTGTGACAAAGCGGCTTGACCGACGTCCGCCACTCGTCGACGAGCAGACGGACCCGGGATAGCCACGCCTCGTTGGATCTGGGCGCCTGAGGCACCTCGATCAACTGCCGCAGCACCGTCCTCGCGTCACCCAGGAGAGACACAACATTCGGATAGTTGCGGCCGAGCTCCTCCGCTTCGATGTCTAACTGAATCACGGTTGTGCCCAGGGGCGGAACAGTCCAATCGTTCGTGACCTGACTGCCCGTGTGGCTGCCGACGAAGAAGACGACGTCCGCCTCGGACACGACGCGATTCGCGCAACTGCGCGAATAGAGGCCGACCACGCCAACGGACAGACGGTGGTTCTCAGCGATGCTGCCCTTGCCGTTAAGCGACGTGGCGACGGGGATGTCAAGGCGCTGGGCCAGTTCAACCAACTCGACTTGGGCGTCGGACGCGGCAACCCCTCCGCCGGCAACAATGACGGGCCGTTGCGCCGTAGTCAGGACGCCGAGCGCCTTGGCGACGTCCTGCGCGTCGGCCTCCGGCCGGTGGGCCGGACACGCCGTATGCCGGGCTTCGACGATGAGATCGTGATTCACATCCTCTTCCAGGATCTGCCCCAGAAATCCCGCGATCTCCAGGTGCGCCGGGCCCGGACTGCCCGTGGTGGCCGTCCGAAAAGCCTGTCGCAGCAGGTCCGGCAGACGCTCCACCGCGTCCACCTGGGCGTTGAACTTCGTCAGCGGCTCGAAGATCGGAGAATCATCGATCTCCTGGTACACGTGACGATACTTGGTCGTGGCAAGGCGGCCGCCCGTCAGGGCAATGACGGGCGAACAGGCTAGATGTGCGTCACGCAGCCCGGCAGCCAGATTGGCGGCGCCGATCGCCTGTGCGATGCACACCCCGGGCCGATGACTCGCGCGGGCGTACCCGTCGGCCATGTACGCCGCTGCCTTCTCGCTGTGCACGGTGACGCACGTGATCCCGCGCTCGTGCATCCTTACCAGTGCCGGAATCATGGCTGCGGGAACGAAAAAAACATGAGTCACCCCGTACGCCTGCAGGAAGTGGGCCAGATACTGCGAGCCGGTCATGGTCGTCATAGTCCGGGATTCTCCGTTTGGCTCATGGGCAAGGCACCCGTCCATCTGGAACCAGAGCACCTTACCCGGAGATTCGAGATTTCTCAAATCAACTCTTGCCCACGATCATCGCCAGACGTGACCGCTGTCGCGCCTCCGGCGCCGCCCAAGCACCAAGTCTACGTTGATAGGGTCAATGCGCGCGAACGTTGCAGGGCTCGCAGCACAGGCAAGAAGGAAATCGAGAACTACCTCCACAAGGATGCGATCACGGCTGCATACGAAGAGGTCGGCATCAATCCGGTCACGGGGGCGAATTTCGGTTCCTTCGACAACGCGCCCAACCTCTGCGCTTCGCCTCAGGGCGGATGCGCTCAAATCTCGCGGACTACTGCGCCGTCCATCCGAGATCGATGGGCCAAGCGACGCCGGTGATGACGGCGGCGGCGGCGGAGCAGAGGTAGGCGACCAGGTCGGCGACCTCGGCGGGCTCGATGAGGCGCTTGATGGCGGCGGGTTCGAGCATGACCTTCTCGACGACCTTGTCCGGAGGGATGCCCCGGGTGCGCGCCTGGTCGGCAATTTGGTTTTCAACCAGGGGCGTGCGGACGTAGGCCGGACAGATGGCGTTGACGGTGATGCCGTGCGCGCCGCCCTCCAAGGCGGCGGTGCGCGTCAGGCCGACAAGGCCGTGTTTGACAGCGACATAGGCGCACTTGTACGGGGAGGCGACCAGGCTGCTAGCGGAGCCGATGTTGATCACGCGTCCCCAGCGCTGTGCCTTCATTGACGGCCAGGAATATCGCGTCAGAAGAAACGGCGCTGTCAGCATCAGGGAGATCATCTTGTCCCAGGTGTCCTCGGGGAAGTCCTCGATGGGGTCGATGTGCTGAAAGCCGGCGTTGTTGACGAGGATGTGGACTGTATCGAACGCCTCCAGGGCGCGATCGATGAGTCTCCTGCAATCCTCCCGCCGGCTCAGGTCGGCCTCGACGAACAGTCCCTCCAGGCGTGCGGCCGTGGCGGCGCCCGCGTTGGCATTGACGTCGCCGATGACGACCCGGGCGCCGTCGGCGACGAAGCGCTCCGCGACGGCCAGGCCGATGCCGCTGGCGCCGCCGGTCACGAGGGCTACCTTGCCTTGGAGAGGTTTGTCGGACATGCCGATGCCTCCGCTATAGGTGAATGCTTTCGTTCCCCACGCTGCCGGCTATCCTTTACGCCGATACGCCGACATTTCCCAAATCAACCTTCGCGCGGAACCGTCGCGCGGCTTCAGCGAGCATTGTGCGAGGGCGAAGTGCAGTTTCAAGATGTGTTCATGCCCGCGTCGACCTCGGCCCTTCCTCCGGTGCGCCGTCCCGCGTGGCTACGTACTCTCTCTATGTTTACTTACCCGGTCCGAGTTCGAAACGTCGGGTTGGGTTTCAAGTATCGATTGCGGAACGAACGACGATCCCAACCTCGAGCCCAGACGGCAACGTGAACGTGTGCATCTCCGTGTCTCCTTTCCGTGCAAACAAAAAGCCCGCTGAAACGAGAGGATGTCTCTCGTCTCAACGGGCTTGATCCTTCAACGTCCGCTGACGTGTCTCAGCGGACTTGAGTCGTCAATGCGGTGACTCTATTTCAGATTGCCTCGTAGCCTCTTCTGAACGCTCAGGCTAAGGCGCTTGGTGTTCCGCTCGCTGAACATCAGGTCGCTCTTCAGCCTGTTGTTGTGCACTGGAAGGGCTGGAACCTCGCAGTGCGCACTGCTTTACTTGCAGGCGCCTTTCTTGCCACCCTTGCTTTTACCGACACCCTTGCCCTGTGCTCGGCCTTTACCTTTGCCTCGACCATCGCGAGGCCCTTTCGCCTCAGTTGAGGGGCCTGTACCATCTCGCCTCGGCATCTGAATCACCTCCTTTCTCAGAAGTGCATAGCTTGTTACCCGGGATGTCCCAAATCGACAGCTATTATCGGTCACGGGACATCCTTTACTCTCAAGCATACGATACGGAGGGTCGTCGGCAAGGGAGATTCCCACTCATTATTGCCGCGCATTGGTGTGGCGCTAAGGAAACAGGAGGTTTCCTCACACGCTGGGAATCCGACATCCTCTTGCTTCTCGATCGACGAGTGCTCTTTCTCCATCAGTGCACGTTCCTAGCATAGGAAGATGACTTCTTCTCAGAAAACACAGCTTTCACGTCTTCCACGACGTGTAGTAGAGAGGGCAGGACAACCAGCGTACCGATCGTGCCGGTGGTCAGCCCGAAGGCGAGGGTAATCGCCATGGGGATCAGGAACTGAGCCTGGATGCTCGTTTCGAGGAGCATGGGGAGAAGACCGGCAACGGTGGTGACGGTGGTCATGACGATGGGGCGGAAACGTTTCTTCACGGCGGAGACCAACGCGTCGTGGGGGTCACCAATCCTGACGCGTTCGGTTCGGTAGAAATCCATGAGGATGATGGCGTCGTTGATGACGACGCCTCCGAGGGCGACGCCGGCCATGACGCTGAGCATGATGAGGTTGTAGCCCATGAGGAGGTGGCCGAGTATCATTCCGACGAGTCCCATGGGGACGACAGAGAGCACGAGGAAGGGCGCGCCCCAGTTGTCCATGACGAGGATGAGAACGGCGAAGACGACGAGGAAGCCGATGCCGGCGCCGAACTGAAGGCTTCCGAACGTCTCCCTTTGCGTGGCGCGCTGGCCTTCAAGCTTCACGCGGACGCCTGGGAACTTTTTCGGAACCTCCGTCAGCAGGGCGGGGCGCATGGCACGGAGCACCTTCCCGGCGGTGGTCACGCGCTCGTCGATTTGCCCGGTCAGGGCCACGACACGCTGCCTGTCCAGATGGTTCAATTCAGCCCATCCGCGGCCATGCTCAACGGAAGCCACCTGGAGAAGGGGAACCCGGAGGGTGGTCTCACCCGCGCCGGGAAGGGCGATCGTCAGGTTGCGGAGGTCTTCGACACCTTTGCGGGCGGTCTCGGGATAGAGAACACGCACGGTGGTCTCGTCGTCTTGCTGGTGAAAGCGCTGCACGATGACGCCGAAGAAGGCGGCACGGACCTGGGAGGCGAGGGCGGACGATGTGAGGCCGAGTCGACTACCTTCCGCATTGACTCGGAGGATGAGCTCGCGCTTCCCTGGGCGGAGGTCGGTTTCCAGGTTGGACACGCCGGGGATCGAAGTGAGCTCGCTCTTCAAATAATCGGATGCTGCCGCAAGATCCTTCCAAGCGTTCCCCACGAGGCGGATGTCGAGCTCCTTGCCCCCCACGCCCTTCTCGAGCCTGGCGAAGTTCAGGGAGGCGACCCCGGCCCGGACATTGCACCGCTTCTTCCAGGCGGCGAGGACTTCGTCGCTCGTCAGGGACCGTTGTTCAGCGTCTCTCAACTCGACCTGGACTTGCGCAAGATGGCCGCCCCTGTCCGTGTCGAGGGAGGTCTCGCCGAAGCGGACCAGGACGCGTTCGATGAGCGGCTCTCCGGGGACACCCAGCTCCTTCTCCACCTTTTTCAATGCGTCTTCGAGCTCGAACACCATCTTTGCTGTGGTTTCCGCCGGCGTTCCGAAGGGATAACGGACCCGGGCAACAATGCTGTTGGTGTCCGGCGTAGGGAAGAAGGTGAAGGCAAGGTGGCCGCCCAGGACGATCCCCGCGGTCGCAAGAACCACTGCCACAGCTCCCCCGAGAATCCAGTATCGGAATCGGAGAAGTCGGGCCGAGACAGGCCCGACGATGTTTTCGATCAGGGCGTTGACCGACCGGTCAATGGCGGCTCTGACCCGGTTCGGCGCCGGCGTGGCGCCCTCAACACGCCGCATGCCGTGTTCAAGGTGCTTGGGAAGGGATAGGAAAGCCTCTACGAGGCTCACGAGCAGGGCCGAGACGACGACCCAAGGCAGAGCCCCCATGGTTCTTTTCATGTTGCCGGTCACGAACATCAAAGGAATGAAGGCCCCTATTGTTGTGAGGCTCGATGCCAGGATTGGCCAGAAGACCTCCTTCGTCCCCTTTGCCGCCGCATCAAAAGCCGCCTCCCCCTTTCGGAAGCGCGTGAAGATGTTCTCCGATACGACCACGGCGTCGTCGACAATCATTCCGAGCACCATGAGAAGGCCGAACATGGTGATCATGTTGAGGGTCAGGCCCATCACGTACATGACGAACAGGGTGCCCAGGAAGGCTACCGGGATCCCCCATGACACCCAGAAGGCCACGCGGATCTCCGTGAAGAACCAGAGGACGAGGAAGACAAGGGCCAAGCCCATAAGTCCGTTTTCAAGGAGGAGGTTGAGACGATCCCGGATGCGTTCGGATTGCTCGGCGAAGATGTGGAGGTCCAGGCCAGGAGGGAGGTGGAGTCGGAATGCGTCCACGTACGTTTTCACGCCGTCCGCGACGACTGTCGTGTCCTGATCTTCGGTCTTGTCCACTTGGATGATGACGGCTCTCTTCCCGTTGTAACGCGCCCCCACTTCTATCTCTTCGAAGCCGCGAGTGACCTGGGCGACGGTGCCGAGAAGAATCTCCCTCCCGTCCTCGCCGCGACCGACCGGGATGTCGAGGAACTCCCGGGGGCGGCGTCTCTCCCGGCGAATGCGCAGAAGGAAATCTCCTCGCGGTCCGTGAATGGCGCCCAGGGGAAGGTCGAGGCTGGCGGCTTTTATCGCGTCGGCGACCTGAGCGATGGTAAGACCATGCTCTCGCAGGAGCGCTTCGGACAGGGCGATGTGGATCTCGGGAGCACGGACGGACTCGACCGTCACTTCCGTCGCGATCCGCAGGGTGATGAGGGCATCGCGAAAGCGTTCGGCGTGGAGTTTCAGGACCTCCTCGGGCGCGTCGCCGGACAGGACGAGCGTTGCAACGACGTCTTTACGTTTGACCTCGCTTGTTACAACGTCTTCCACCCCATCGGGAAAGCCGTTGATCTGGCCGATCCTGTCCCGAAGGTCGAGGAGGACGGCGTCCGTGTCGGTCCCGTCCGCGAGTTCGACGGTGACGATGGCCCGGCCCTCGCCAGCCGTACCGGACAAGCTCTTGAAGCCTTCAACGGCGATGCATTCCTCCTCGATGGGGTTCAAGACGGTGCGCTCGACCTCCTCGGGTGAGGCGCCGTCGTAGCGAGCAGTCACTCGGACCATGTCCAGGTCGGAGGAGGGAAAAGTCTCCCGGCGGAGGCGCGAGAGGGCGAGCAAGCCCATTCCCAGGATAAGGAGCATGATGACATTTGCCGCGGTCCTGCTTTTCAGGAAGAAGTCCATGAGCTTCATTTGCGAGGGCCCCCTTCCTCAATGAGATGGACGGGGGTACCTTCAAAAGCGCCTGGGACTTCTGTCGTTATGACCTTGGAACCCGCAGCAAGAGCACCGTTCGCCGGAAGAACGACATCTCCCTCGAGGATGAGGAGGGGTTCGATCTCGACACGGTGGAGCTTTCCGTCGAGGACGACGTTCACAGCATTGCGCGATTCGAGGGCTTTCTCGGGGAGCACAAGAACATTCTCGAACTGTCGGCCCCGAATACGGACCTGAACGAAGGTGCCGGGCAGGAGTCCCCTGGGGCCATCCTTTTGGGCGCGGTCCTGCGGGCTTGGGAGTTCGATGATAGCAGTGAGTGTCCGGGTGTTGGGGTCGACCTGGGCGCCAAAACGGGTGACGTGACCGGTGATCTTGTAGGACCGTCCGAAATGGTCCCAGGTCACTTCGGCTTCGAGGCGGAACTGGGTCCACGGGGGGGTTCCGCGCTCGGAGCGTTCGAAATCAAAAAGGGCGGGAAGGTGCCGGGACTCGACGGGGACGGATATCTCCGTGGGCGCGCCCAATGGGAAAACGCTCATCACCACAGAGCCTGGCTGAACCACTTGATGGAGTTGAAAAGAGAGTTCAAGAATGCGGCACCGGTAAGGGGCCCGAACGGACGTTTTCGTAAGGAGGATGTTCTGGCTTTTCAAGGACGCCTCGATGGCACGCTTTGTCGTTTTAATGACGGACAGCCGTTCTTGGAAAGACGACAGAGCAGCGCGTCTCTTCTCTACAACCAACTGTCGCTCTATGACGGGCATCTGGGCCGCGTCCAACTCCGATTGCGAGATCTGACCGTCTTGCACCAAGTCAAGCAATCTGGTGTATTCCTTTTCAGCCAGCTTCAGGAGGGATTCCTCGATTCCGAGAAACCGGCTGTCCGCCTCGTTTTGAGCCTGCATCTCCGCCATCTGCGCATCAAAGGAAGCAACCTGCGCTTCGAGCCGTTCGATTTCAGCTCGAAGTGAGGTATCATCGACGCGAAACAGGAGGGAGTCTTTTTCCACAAGAGCTCCTTCCGCGACATCTTTTCCCATCTCGAGCACCTGTCCGCCCACCTCCACGACGATCGGGAGCGTTTCCGAAGGCCGCACAGTGCCGAAACCGCTCACCACGGCTTCGAACGTTCTCGGCGATACGGTCATGACCTCCACGAGGGGACGCAGATCCGGGACCGGTTTCCTGACGGGTTTCGGCCTTGTCGTCACCAGAATGATCATGAACACCGCGCCAATGCCCACGCCGAGGAGAAGACCCAGGGCGTGAAAGAGCTTCCTTCTCAATTTCAATGGTCTCCCTCCAGTGAGCGGCCCTTGCGGGGGGGGGGGCAACCCCAATGGTTGCTCTCGGACCCCGGTCGCTCTCTCTCGAACCAGAGAATCTTACTACGTCCGCGAAAACCGCGCAAACCCTTTTGCCTCCGCGCCTAAAGCGAAGAGCCCCGTTACTCTCGCGTCGGGGTCCCGCAACTGCGGGACAGATTACAGATGGAGGAGGCGGCTGGTGGGGGGGATGGGGCGGCGTGGGCGGTGTCTTCCCGGAAGAGCGGAATGCCCCCAGTCTGGTTCCCCACGAGTTAAATATGGTGTCCCTAATGGCCTAATGGCGCTTCCTTAAGGATTCTTGAGACAGACTCCCTTCTCGCTCTTGTTATCGGCTGTTTCTTTGCATCCTCTGAAGTCCCGACAAACGACCCGCACGTTCCGCAGACATAGCCAAAGGAGGAAGCGGGAAATCTCTA
>JAZDKG010000013.1:0-6584 GCA_043803205.1 Planctomycetota bacterium | reverse complement strand
GCTGAAGCGCCAGGAGAAACCGATCTCCAGCACCTACCTCTGGAAGAAGGCGATCCAGGACCTGCGCGTCAACTCCCCACTCCAGAAGCTCCGCAAGAACCTCCTCCTCTGGCTCCAGCTTGCGCTTCTCGCGCTTCTTGTTCTCGGACGCGCCCGTCCGACGCTCAACCTGGCGCCCGGCGAGAGAAAGAACGTGATCTGTCTCATCGACACCTCCGCCAGCATGTGCGCCACGGACGAAACCCCGAACCGGCTCGAGGCCGCCAAGCGCCAGGCCCAACGCCTCGTAGCCAACATGAGGTCCGCCGACCGGATGATGCTCGTCACCTTCGACGCCAAGCCCGCGGTGCTGGCCCCCTATACGAGCGTCAAGTCCCAGCTCCGGGACGCGATCCGCGACATCCAGCCCACGGAAAGCTCCACGAACGTCGGCCGCGCGCTCGAACTGGTGGCCGCCCTCGCTCGCGACGCCCCCGATGTCGAGCTCTACATCCTGAGCGACGGACGCTTCGACCTCGCCGCCGCCCCCGAGCTCCCCGGCGTCACCCCCCATTACATCCAGGTCGGGTCGCGGGGGAACAACGTCGGCATCACCGCCCTCGATGCGAGGCGCAACGTGGAATACGAGGCCCAGGTCGACCTCTTCGCCCGCGTCGAGAACTTCGGCGAGCTCGACGCTGACGTCCGGCTCGAACTCCACCTCGATGACAAGCTCTTCGACGCGCGCGATCTGCACCTCGCGCCCGGCGGAAAGGCGGGCGTCGTCTTTAGCGACCCCGCCCTCAAGGAAGGGCTCGCGCGCGTCGGCATCGCCAGCATAGATGACCTCGCCGTCGACAACGCCGCCTGGCTCGAGCTCGTCCAGCCCAGGCGCCTCCGGGTCCTCGTCGTCACCCCCGGCAATTACTTCCTGGAGCTAGCGCTCACGCACGACCCGCTCTGCGACCCCGTCTTCATGAACGGCGAGACCTTCGACGCCGACCTCGCTTCGGGCAGGCTCTCCCTGGCCGAGCACGACGTCGTCGTCTTCGATCGCACTTCCCCCCGCTCGCTCCCCTCGGGCGCCTACCTCTTCCTGGGCGCCCTCCCCCCTCTTCCCTCCTTCGCCTCGCAGGGACCCGCCTCCCGGCCCGCCGTCATCGACTGGGACGGCTCCCACCCCGTGAACCGCTACGTCGCCTTCGCCAACCTCTTCATCGAAAGCGCCCTCAAGATGACCGTCCCCCCGGAGGCTCACACCCTGGTCGATGGACAGGCCGGTCCGCTCGTCGTCTGGTGGTCCGATGAGGCGTACAGGATCATCGTCGTCGGATTCGACATGTTCGAATCCCGCTGGCCCCTGAGGGTCTCTTTCCCCATCTTCCTCGCCAACTCCCTGCGCCACCTGGGCGCCGTCGAGACCAACGCCGCCGGCTCCCGCGTCAGCGCGGGTCAGGCGATCAGCTTCTCGGTGGACCCCGGCCTCAACGAAGTGAGGCTATCGCCTCCGACGGGCGCGCCCGTGTCCCTCCCCGTCCAGTCGGGCAAGGTCACGTTCGGCGACACCCGCGTCTGCGGGCCTTACGTCTTCGCGCTTGGCGGCGACCACGCCCGGACCTACGTCGTCAATCTCCTCGATCCGGCGGAATCGGACACCGCGCCGCGCCCCTCGATCTCCTGGGCTGGAACGGCCCTGGCCTCGACCGGCGCCGCCGCAAACGAGAACCGCGAAATCTGGCGGGCCTTCGTGCTTGCCGCGCTCTCGCTCCTCCTCCTCGAATGGTACATCTACAACCGGAGGGTCTACCTGTGACGCCGAAAACGTGCCCGCCGTCCTCCGCCCCTCGCCGCCTTTCCTTCCTCGCCGCCCTCCTCTGCGCCCTCTCCCTCAGCGCCCCCGCGTGGGCAAAGATCGAAGGGGCCATCGAGGACTGGGGCCTCGGCGGCGCCGTCAAAGCGGGCTCCTGGTGTCCCCTTTACGTCGAGCTCAAGAGCACCCATGAGGACTTCAAAGGCGTCCTGGAAGTGGAAGTCGTCGCCGGCCAGGACACCGTCCCCCTCTTCGTGAAACCCCTCATCCTCCCCGCCGACACCCCGACCCGCCATTGGGTCTACTTCCGCTCCCCCGTCGCCCTCTACGACAATCCCGGATTCCGGTTCCACTGGCGGGTGCTGGACACAAGAGGCAGAGCCCGCCTCCGCCGCGAGTGGACGCGCAGCGTCATCGCGTCCGCCGGCGACACCGTCATCGCGGTCATGCGCACCGCGGGCGTCGAGCGCGCGGGCCTCGACGCGCTTCTTACGACCGACGCTGTCGTCCGAATCCACCCGCTCCTCGTCTCCCCTCCCCTTGCCCCCGACCGAGCCATCGGCTACGCCGCCGCCGACGCCATCGTCTGGATCAACCCCGTCCCCTCCGCCTTCGCCCTCACCGACCAGGCGGAAGCGATCGTCGACTACGTCCGCCAGGGAGGACATCTCGTCATCGCCGTCGCTGACGGCTGGCAGGCGGTCGCGCAGTCCTTCCTTGCGGACCTCGTCCCCGCCGAGCTTGCCGGAAGCTTCCTGGGGGGTAGCCTCCCCGCCCTCGGGGCGTTCGGCGCCCCGACCGGCCCCATCGTCCTCGCGCGCATGAGCAGCGTCTCCGGAAAAGTCCTGATGGACGCGGCGGGCGCCCCCGTCGTCGTGCGCGGTGAGTTGGGCCTCGGACGCGTCACCCTCATCGCCTTCGACCCCACCAAGGCCCCATTCGCGGACCTCAAGCGCCGCGAAGCCTTCTGGGCGGACATCCTCGGACTGGACGCCGACGTCTCGAAGGACGAGCGCCGCGGCAGGGAAGACGTCTCCGGAATGCTCCTCCGTCCGCTCAACGACTTCCCCGGCTTCAAGCCCATCAACTTCGTGTTCGTCGGGATCTTCCTCGCGGTCTATGTCATCCTGATCGGTCCGGTGGACTACTTCCTGCTCAAGCGCCTGCGGAAAATGCACTGGACCTGGATCACCTTCCCGTCGATCGCCGTCGGCGCTTCCGCGCTGGCGTTCCTAGCGCTGTCCACCGGACGCGTGACCGGCCTCAACGGAAACACCGTCTCCATCGTAAGCGCCTCCGCCGGCGGCGACGAGATCGCCGGCCTCACCTTCGCCACCGTCCTCTCTCCCTCCCAGACCCGCTACTCCGTCGGCATCGAAGGCGCGCGCGCCTCGATCGCCCCCAGGGAGTTCGATCCCCTCATGCGCACCCCCGGCGCCGGCCCCGGATGGGGGGCGTCCCAGTGCTATGTGAGCCCGGCCGGCCGCCGAATCGATGAGCTCCTCATACGGATCTGGAGCGCCCAGACCTTTGAGGCCTGCTGGCGCGCCCCCGCCCCGGCCCTCCCCCGCGCGAAGCTATCCCTCGATCCCTCCGGACGGCTCGTCGGCGAAATCACCAACGACACCCCCTACACACTCTCGGACGTGACGCTCATCCACGGCGACAGCGCCTGGCGCCTCGATGGCGCGATGCCCCCCGACAAGACCGTCAAGCTCGGACCCGACGGCCCCCGCCCACAGCCGCTCTCCCAATACGCCGCCGGACTTGCCCCTTCACCCAATGACTCCCGGGAGTCCCGACGCGGCATGTTCGGCGAAACTTCCGTCAAGCGCGAAGTCGCCGACGCCGCCGCCCGCTGGGTCTCCCTCTGGACCTTCGCCCGAGCGGGCGGAAAACCTAGCGCCTTCTCCCGCCGCCTCGCGCAGGAGCACACCTACTCGGACACCTTCTACGACCTGGCGAGATCCGTCGACGTGGGCGACTGGCTCTCCGACGGCCACGCCGTCCTCCTCTTTAGCGTCGACCATCCCTACGTCGCGATCGAACTGTCGGGCGTCCGGCCCGACTTCTGGAACCGCACCATCGTGCGAATCCGCGTCCCCGTGGTCCCCGCGGCCGCCTCGGAAGGAGATCCGTCATGATCCGCACCCGCAACCTCACGAAGGTCTATGGGAAGCTGATGGCGCTGGAGAACCTCAACCTCGTCGTGAACGAGGGCGAGATCTTCGGCTACATCGGCCCCAACGGCGCGGGCAAGACGACGACCCTCAAGATCTTAGCGACGCTGCTCGCCCCCACGAGCGGCAGCGCCGAGGTGTGCGGCCTCGCCGTCGGACGCGACTCGCGCAAGATCCGTCCCCTCATCGGCTACATGCCCGACTTCTTCGGCGTCTACGAGGACATGACCGTCGAGGAATACCTCACCTTCTTCGCCGCCGCCTATCGCATCACCGGCGACAAGCGCCGGCGAATCGTCGGCGAGGTCCTCGAGCTCACCGACCTCGCCGGCAAGCGCGACAGCATGGTCGAAGCCCTCTCCCGCGGCATGCAGCAGCGCTTGGGGCTCGCCCGCACCCTCGTCCACGACCCCAGAGTCCTCATCCTCGACGAGCCCGCGAGCGGCCTCGACCCCCGCGCCCGCATCGAGATCCGCGCACTCCTCAAGGAGGTGAAAAACATGGGCAAGACCATCATCATCTCCTCCCACATCCTCACCGAGCTTTCCGAGCTATGCGACACCATAGGCATCCTCGAAAAGGGCCAACTCCTCTTCTCCGGGACTCAGAAAGAGCTCGCCCGCAAGGTGGGCACCGGCTCGATCATCGAGGTCGGCGTCGCCGACCGCCTCGAGGCCGCCCGCGACTGCCTGCGCGCTAGCCCCCACGTCCAGTCCGTCGAAGTGCACAACGACCACCTCCACGTCGCCCTCGCGCCCGAATCCCCCAACCATTCCTTCATCCCTCAGCTCCTCGTCGAAAACGGCTACCAGGTCACCCTCCTCCAAGAGGAGGCGGTGAAGCTGGAGGACATCTTCCTGCGCGCGACCAAGGGCGTCGTCGCCTGACGCGCCGCGCCTGCACGGAGTGCCCGATGATGGTGGAAATGGCCCTGCTCAAACGCGAGTTCCTCCGCGAGTGCCGCCACCGCTCCCACTTCATCGGACGCACCGCCTTCGTGGGGGGTCTCGTCGCCGTCCTCCTCTGGATGTTCGTCTACCAGGCGGGCTTTGCCTCCGGCCGCAACGTCCAGTCCTACGTCTCGACCGTCGGGACTCGGATCTTCGAGGTCTACGCGTTCGTGCAATACTTCGCCCTCATCCTCTTCTCGACCGCCCGCGCGGGGGCGCTGGCCGACGAGAGGCGCATCGGAACCCTCCCCTTGCTCTCCATCACCCGCCTGGGCGACAGCGGCGTCATCTTCGCCACCTTCGCCTCCGTCATGGGCCGCGCCGCCTTCACGATGCTCCTCGCCCTTCCCGTGCTCGTCATCAGCCGGGGCCTCGGCGGCTTCACCCTCGAAGAGCTCGCCAAGGTGTGCGTGATCTCGCTCTGCGCGGCGGCCGTCGCCGCGTCGCTCACCCTCCTCGTCTCCTCGCTCCTCTCTTCGACCGTCTCCGCCGTCGCCGTCTCGGCCGTCGTCCAGCTTGCTGCGGGCTTCGTCATCGTCGGCTTCTCTCCCCGCCGCGTCGCCGCTTGGTACTCCCTGAACATGATCCAGCTCCTTCTGCGGGGCAGCGGGTCGTGGTTCGCTGTGATCGCGTTCCTCCTGGCGCGCGTGATCCTCGTCTTCACGTTCCTGGAACTCGCCGTGTCGTTCCTCAAACGCGCCCCGGCAAGGCCCGCTCGCCCCTTGAAGCGCCTCCTCGCCGCGGCCGACCGCTTCTTCCTCCGCCTCGCTAGAAATCGCTTCGTCCTGTGGCGCCCCGGCCTCGGTCCCTGCGCCGGCAATCCCGTCCTCTGGCGCGAGCGCGCCGTCGCCCTCCTCGGACAGCGTGACCACCAGATCCGAATCTTCTACTGGGCCGGCGCCGCTTGGCTCCTCTTCGCCTTCATCGGACTCGGCGTCGGTGGCTCCCGCTTGGTCGAGCATGTCTTCTCGATCGGCCTCGTCCTCGTCCCGGTCTTCGTCCTCGCCGTCTCCCTCGTCGTCGGTCCCGCCTGCGCCTTCGCCAGGGAGCGTCAACAGCGCGCCCTCTGGGGCCTGGCCGTCACCCCTCTCTCCGCGCAGACCGTCGCGTGGGGCAAGTACCTAGCGTGCTTGCGCATGGTGCTCATCCCCCTGGCGCTCCTCTCGCTCGCGGCCGCATGCTTCGTCTCCGTCTTTGGAAAGGGCAACCTCTTGGGGTTGGCTCTCCGCTACCTCGTGCCGGTCCCCCTTCTGTGCGCGTTGATCCTCTACGTCGCGGCGGGCGCCAAGAACACCACCGCCGCCATCATCTCCGGCGCCGTCGCCCTCACCGGCGTGCTGTTCATCCTGTGGTACGACGGGCCGTTCTCACAACTCCTCCGGGGGTTTCGTAACCCCCACATCTGGTCGAAGCCCTATGCCAGCGGTCTCTACTTGGCCCCCTCGATCGCCTTCGCCTTCTCCGCCGCGATCCTCGCGAAGCGCTCCCGCCTCATGAGAAACGCTTTCTTCGTAGCCCTTCTCATCGTCGGCCCCCTCTTCCTCCTGTACACCATGCCCTACCAGGAGTTCGGGCGCACCCGGCCCCACCGGCCTCTCCTCTTGGCTGACGCCCTCGCGGTCGCGCTCGTCGCCGCGGCCTTCATTCCCATAGCCGTCCTCGCCG
>JAZDKG010000012.1:0-15734 GCA_043803205.1 Planctomycetota bacterium | reverse complement strand
TCAGGCCGAGGTGGACATGAACGTGGTGATGCTGGGGGCGCGGAAGTTCATCGAGGTGCAGGGGACGGCCGAACATCAGCCGTTCGGAGACGCCGAACTGCGCAAGATGCTTGCGCTCGCGCGCAAGGGGATCCTGCGGATAGACGGGATTCAGCGGGAGGTCTTGGCGGGCTGACGACGCGCGCCCGTGAGGCGACCTCGAGCGCGCTTAGGATGTGGACCTCCACGTCCGCTCAGCGGAACGCATCCAGAATGTTCAGGGCGTAGATGGGACAGCCGGAAGTGGCGGGGGTCGCTGCCACGAGGCCGCTTACGCCATCAGGGCGATGGCAAGACGTCATAGACGGCCTTGCGGACCTTCAGTGCAAGCGCAACCGCCTCCTGCGCCTCTTGAGGTGTGGCGTCGGGATGATCCCCCGGATAACGAGGCTCAACGCCGTAGGACGTAAGCACAACGACATCCCGCAAGGACTCGGCGAGCGTTGCGTCTGTGGGCCGAATGAGCTCGAGAAGGACCTTGAAGTCGTGCGTCTTGGGGAAAGGTATCTCCCGCCAGACGAGCAACGCCTTGATACATTTCTCGGCGGCTTGCTGGCTGTGAAAGACAATGGCGTTGGGGTAAAGCAATGATTGGTCAACGAGATGTTTGGCCAGGCCGAGATCGTCGTCGGCTTTGTGGAGCCATTCCGCAAGCACCTTGCGTTTGGTTGCTTCATGCGGCGTCATAGATCACCTTGCCATACTTGTCGGCCGGATAGGCGATGCCGCCGATGACGTCTTTGCTTTCCTCGAACCACGGCGTGGCGATAAAGAGGATGTCGAAGGGATAGCCCATGTGGCCCAGGGCATGGCGGATGCGCACGTATTCGTCGGACCGCTCGATCGGCTCGGGCTCAACGATCAGCAGGTCGATGTCGCTGTCGGGGGTCATTGTGCCTGTAGCGGCGGAGCCGAAGAGGATGATCTTGTCCGGCTTGGCGACGGAGAGCACGCGGCGCACGATCTCGTCGATCAAGGCGTCATCGATCCCGCCTGTCGTGCGCGTTTGGGTCATGGCGCCGTCCTCCGCATTCATTCAACGCCAAGTCCCGCGCCAAGTCAAGAGGGCGGGCGTCACTTCCCAATGCAGAAGCGGGCGAAGATGCGGTCGAGGACGGCGTCCGGGACGGCGGCGCCGGTCGTCTCGGTGAGGGCGTCGATGGCCTCGCGCAGCTCGAGGGCGACGAGCTCGGCCCCAAGAAAGGGATCAGTCCCCTGTTTTTCCTGCGGAAAAAAGGGGACAGACCCCAGGCGGGAGCCAGACTCCGGGGCCAAGCGCCGGCACGCGGCGGCGACGCGGGCGAGAGTCTGACGCTGCCGGGAGGAGAGGAGGAACGACGGTTCGTCGGCGCAGCGTTGTCCCGTGCGCACGAGCTCGGCCAAGGTTTGCTTGAGCTCGCGGACGCCTAGGCCGGTGCGGGCGCTCGTGGCGACGTGCGCCGCGCAGGGGGCGGACGGGAAACGCGCCACACATGCGGGGACGCCCACGAGGTCCATCTTGTTTGCGACGAGCACCGTGGAAGCGGGGTCGAGGTGCGCGAGGACGTCCTCGTCCTCTTGGAGAAATCCGGCGGAGGCGTCGAAGACGAGGGCCTGGATGTGGGCGGAGGCGGCGACGCGGCGGGCGAGGTCCCACGCGCGACGGTCGAGCTCGCCGGGGGACGCCCGTTTTCCGGCGAGGTCGATGAGGACAAAGGGGATGCCTTCGATCTCGATCTCGGCCTCGATCGCGTCGCGGGTCGTGCCTTCGCCGGGATGGACGATCGCGCGGTTGTGCGAGAGGATGGCGTTGAAGAGGCTGCTCTTGCCGGTGTTCGTGCGTCCGGCGAGGGCCACGCGGACGGCGCCCTGGAGGATCTCGCGGTCCTGCGCGCGGGAGAGGACGTCCTGGATCGCGGCGGAGACGCCGGCGACGCGGCGGCGGAGGTCGCGCTCATCGAGAGGGGGGATATCCTGGTCGCCGAAGTCGATGGAGAGCTCGACGAGGGAGAGGAGGTCGAGGAGCTCGCGCGAGACGTCGTTGAGGGCGCGGCTGAGGGCGCCTCGCAGCTCGCGGACGGCGTCGCGGGCCTGGGCGCGGGTGCGCGCGGACACGAGGGCGAGGACGGCTTCGGCGCGGGGGAGATCGATTCGGCCGTTTTCGAAGGCGCGGCGGGTGAACTCGCCGGGCAGGGCGAGGCGTGCCCCGGCGGCAAGGAGCGCGTCGAGGACGGCCTGCGCGAGCGGGAGCGAACCGGGGATGTGGAGCTCGAGGACATCCTCGCGGGTGTAGCTTGCGGGCCTGCGGAAGACGTAGAGGGTCGCGGGGAGGGTCGAGCAGGCGGGGGACTTGTCGGGGAGGCGCAGGCTCCCGAGCGCCGTCGAGTAGGGACCGAGGCGCGAGAGCGGGATGCCGGCGTTTGGGCGGAAGAGCTTTTCGACGAGGGCTTCGGCGTGGTCGCCCGAGAGGCGCACAACCGCGCGCGGCGCGGGGCGCTCGCAGGAGGAGACGGCGACGATGGTGTCCTCAGGATCGCCCACGGGTTTTGGTTTCGACGTCGCTTGAGGCGTCAAGCGGATGAAGGTGACGCTGGATCAGGCGCTGCTCGAGGACGCCCCAGAGGGAGCTCAACGTCCAGTAGAGCATGAGACCGGAGGGGAAGTTGTAGAACATGAAGAGGAGGAACACGCTCATCATGATCATCATCATCTTCTGCTGGCGCTGCTGCTCGAGGGCCTGGGGATCGTCGGAGGGCACGGGGGTCTTGCGCTGGGAAAGGATCATGGAGAGGGAGCTAAGGACCGGGAGGATCCTGACGGCGTCGGTATTGAGGAAGGGGATCGTGAAGGGGAGCGTGAAGAGGACGTCGGGTTTGGAGAGGTCGGTGACGATCCAGGGGAGGAAGCCCGCCTTGCGGAGCTCGATGGCGTTGCGCAGCGCCTGGAAGAGCGCGATGAAGACGGGGAGCTGGATGAGGAGGGGCATGAGGCAGCCGCCGACGGGGTTTGCGCCGTGCCTGCGCCAGAGCTTCATCTGCTCTTCGGCGAGCTTCTGCTTATCGCCCTTGTGTTTCTGCTGGAGTTTTTTGAGCTCCGGCTGGATCGTCTGCATGCGGTGGGTCTGGATCTGGGAATGGCGGGAGAGGGGGAAGAGCGCGAGGCGAATGACGATTGTGAGGAGGATGATCGCCAGGCCCCAGTTGTGCGGGGGCACTTCGTGGAAGAAGCGGAGGATCACGACGACGATGCGGGCCAACGCCGCCGTGAAGCCGTAGGAGATGAGCTTCTCCAGGGGGCCGTAGTCCTTGAGGACCTGGTCGTCCTTGGGCCCGCAGAAGAGCGTGAAGTCGTGCGCGACCGAAGCGCCCGCGGGGATGGGGGCGCCGGCGCTCTCGAAGTCGACCGCGACGCTGGCGAGCGAGCCGTCCGGGTCCTTGATGGGATAGAAGACCGCGGTTTTGACCTTCTCGTAGCCCGGGGTCTGGAGGACGGCGGCGAAGTAGCTGTTGAGCACTCCGGTCCAGTTCCTGCCGCTCAGGGGTTCGCTGCGGGGGGCCTTGCGAAGCGCCCGGAGGGGGACGAGGTTGAGCTTGGGAGCCTCGAGGGTGGAAAGGAAGCAGCCCGAGATGTCGGAGCCGCCGCTGGTGCTTTCGGTTCCGATCCCGCCTGGTCCCGCGAGGACGTAACGGACCTCGACATCCTGGGAGGAGAGGTTGCGAAGCTCGATCTTGGCATCGATGAAGTAGCGGTCGGGCCGGAGAGCGAAGGTCTTGCGGAGCTCCAGGTCTTTCGCGATGAGGCGCGCGAAGGTGACGGAGGTCGGCGCGCGCTCGACAATGCGGAACGCGTCGCGCGGGAAGGCGTTGTCGTCGGTCTGGGGCTCTTTCGAGGATTCGTGTTCGGAAGCGAGGCGAAACGAGAAGAGATTCCCGCCGCCGGCGGCGCCCGAGAGGAGGTCGAGCGGGCGCTCCTCGAACGGGTCTTCGTAGCGCTGGAGCGTGACCTTCGTGATGGCCGCTCCTTCGTTCGTGAGCTCGACGCGCAGGAGGTCCGTCTCGAGGGTGACCGCCTCGGCGGGGATTTCCTGCTCCTGCGTCTCCTCGACGGCGACCGAGGGAGGGAGCTGGGCGGGGGCGCCGGCGGGTTCACCCTGATCCCGCGGTCGCGGGCTGGCGGGGCGTGTCTCGGGCGAGGGGCGGGTCTCCGCCTGCGCCTGCGCGGGGCGGGTCGCGGGGGCCGGAGGCACGTGCGGTGGAGGGGAGAGGCGGGGGGCCACGACGAAGACGTGGATGAAGAGGATCGCGAGGAACAGAATCAGCGCGAGACGGGCGTTCCTGTCCATGGGGCACCTGACCGGTCGGGTGGGCTATCGCCCTTCAGCGAGTCGGTCGCCCAGTTCGTTATCGAGGGCGCCGATGGCGTAAATCTTGTGCTGAACGATGGCGATGTCGTAGGGGACGCGGCAGAAGAAAGCCTTCGTTCCGTCGAAGCAGCCGTAGGCGGCGGTATTGATGCCGTCGCGGGGCTGGCCGACGGAGCCGAAGTTGATGACGGCTTTCTTGCCGGTGATCTCGTAGACGTTGCCGAGTCCCGCGGGGCTTTTGTATTCGCGGTCTTCGGTGATGACGCCGGGGATATGGGTGTGTCCGACGAAGCAGGTATGGTCGATGAGCTCGAAGAGCTTGTCGAGGCGGTTGGGGGTGATGATGATGTCGGGGAAGATGTATTCCTTGACGGGCTTGCGGGGGGAGCCGTGGACCATGAGGATGTCGTCGAGCTGGTGTTTGCGGGGGAGGCCACAGAGGAAGTCCCAGCGGGCGCCGTTGTTCTGGGCGTCGGAGTAGTCCTCGAGCTGCTGACGGGTCCACTCGATGGCGGCGCGGGCCTTGTCGTTGAAGAAGGCGGCCTCGCTCTCGAAGAGGGCGGCCTCGTCGTGGTTTCCGAGGATGCAGGTCTGGAAGTCGAGGGCGATGTCGATGCATTCTTTCGGGTTGGGACCGTAGCCGATGATGTCGCCGAGGCAGATGATCTCGGTGATATTACGTTTTTTGATGTCATCGAGGACGGCGAGCAAGGCTTCGAGGTTCCCATGGATGTCCGAAATGATGGCGTACACGAAATCACCCTCATCGCGGCCACAGGCGTGACGGTCGCCGTGGCTCCT
Source organism: Planctomycetota bacterium (assembly GCA_043803205.1). Lineage (GTDB taxonomy): Bacteria > Planctomycetota > DG-23 > JAZDKG01 > JAZDKG01 > JAZDKG01. Next base: position 10,552 of record JAZDKG010000012.1, on the reverse strand, counting down.
GGGGGGCCTCCCAAGAGGACCTATTCTTCGTGTGGAAGTTTGCCGGCATCGGGGAGAAGCACAGGGATGCCGTCCCGGATCGGGTAACGTCGCCGACACCGGGCACAGACGAGCTTGTCCTGCTTGAGTTCGAGTTCGGCGCGGCACAACGGACAACGCAGGATTCTAAGTAGTTCCGCACTGATCATGCTTGCTTTCGGCCGAAGCGCGAACTATGCTCAATTCTGCGGAGGACTTCCACCGCGTCAGGTTTTTTGTACCGGTGTGGTGCAGGCGTGTCAAGGGCTTTTTTGGTGCGCCCGGAGCGGGAGGCCGCGCTTTTGGGGGGCGAATTGGGCGGACGATGACGATGATGCTGGCGCTTGAGACGAGCGGGACGCGGGCCAGCGTGGCGCTTGCCTGGGAGGACGGTCGCGTGCGTGAGGCCGCGGCCGGAGGGGCGCTGTGCCATGCCAGGGACGTGCTCGTCCTGGCCGACGGGCTCCTGCGGGAGGAGGGGCGCGCGCCCGGGGACCTCGGGAGCGTCGCGGCGGGGTTGGGGCCGGGGTCGTACACGGGAATGCGTGTGGGAGCAGCGACGGCGAAGCTCTTGGCGTGGGCGCTCGGAGTGCCGCTCGTGGGGGTGGGGAGCCTTGCGGTGCTTGCTGAGAACGCGCCGCCGGAACACGAGGTGGTGGTGAGCGCGATCGCCGCGAAGCGAGGATGTCTCTTCTGCGGCGTGTACCGGAGGCGCGATGGGCGGCTCGCCGGGCAGGAGCGGCCGAGGTTCGTCGAGATCGCGGAGGCGGTCGAGACGATCCCGTCCGGGGCGGCGGTGCTGGGCTCCGGGACGCCCATGCTCGTCGAGGCGACGAAAGGGAAGGGAATCGTGGCGCTGGGCGAGGAGCTCTGGGAGCCCCGGGCGGCGGCGTTGGCGCAAATCGCACTGGAGAAACTGCGGGCGGGGGAGACGACCTCGCCGCCGGCGCTTGCTCCCTTGTACCTGCGGCGCAGCGAGGCGGAAGAGCTTTGGGAGAAACGTCACGGGGACGTCGGCGGCGGAGGAGGGTTGTCGGACCGGCCGAAACGGCTATGATCGATAGGGGAAGGATCAACCTCTATCGGGAGGGATGGGATGACGAGGATCTACGAGGACAACAGCCTCAGTATCGGAAGGACGCCTCTCGTCCGGTTTCGCAGGGTGACGGACGGGGCCAAGGCGACGGTGGCGGGGAAGGTGGAGGGGCGCAATCCCGCGTATTCCGTGAAGTGTCGGATCGGCGCGTCGATGATCTGGGCGGCGGAACGCGAGGGGAAGCTTCGTCCGGGGATGCGGGTGGTGGAGCCGACGAGCGGGAACACGGGAATCGCGCTGGCGTACGTGTGCGCGGCGCGGGGGTATCCGCTGGTGCTGACGATGCCGGAGACGATGTCGATCGAGCGCCGGAAGATGCTGACGGCCTTCGGGGCGGAGGTCGTGCTGACGGAGGGGGCGAAGGGGATGCCCGGCGCGATCGAGAAGGCGAACGAGATCGCGGCGGGCTCGTCGGATTACTTCATGCCCCAGCAGTTCGAGAATCCCGCCAACCCCGACATCCACGAGTGGACCACGGGCGTGGAGATCTGGGACGACACGGACGGACAGATCGACATGCTCGTCGCGGGGGTGGGGACCGGGGGGACGATCACGGGGGTTTCGCGGTACGTGAAGCTCCGGAGAAAGAAGGCGATCGTCTCGGTCGCCGTGGAGCCGGAGAAGTCGGCGGTGCTTTCGGGCGGGAAGCCGGGGCCGCACAAGATCCAGGGGATAGGCGCGGGGTTCGTTCCGAAGGTGCTGGACCGGTCTGTCATCGACGCGGTGGAGAAGGTGTCGGAGGAGGAGGCCTTCGAGTACGCCAGGAGGCTTGCACGCGAGGAGGGGATCGCGTGCGGGATATCCTCGGGGGCGGCGACGGCCGTTGCGGCGCGATTAGCGAAGCGCGGGGAGAACGAGGGAAAGCTGATCGTGGTGATCCTGCCGGACAGTGGAGAGAGGTACCTCTCCACGCCGCTGTACGAGGTATAGCGAGACAGGGCGGTCGCCCCAAGGAAGGCGCACGGGGATGAAATGTCCGAAGCTCCGACCGGTCGAGGCGATCCCTGTGGAGGCGCAGGGGCGGCAGCTCATGGCGCTGCGGGACCCGCTGGGGATCGCGCGCGAGGTGGTGGCGATCCCGATGGACCTGTGCTCTCTGCTGTCGCTCTTCGACGGGGAGACGACATACCTCGACGCGCAGGCAGAGTACGTCCGGAAGCATGGGACGCTGCTCTTCACGGGACAGATCGAGAATCTGGTGCGACAGCTCGATGAGAACTTTCTCCTCGAGAACGACCGGTATCGGGAGCGGCTGCGGTCGGTGCAGGAGGATTTCCGGCGGCTGTCGGTGCGGCCGGCGACGTGCACGCCAAACGCCTACAGCGCGGACCCCGAGGAGTGCCGGGAGCAGTTCGAGGAGTTCCTGGGCCCCGCGCGCGGGACCTCGCAGGCGGGGGTCGAGGGGCTAGTGGGGCTTGTGGCGCCCCACGTGGACATCGCGCGGGGGAAGAAGGTGTACGGGAGCGCCTATGCGCTCGCAGAGAGGGCGAGCGACGTGGAGCTCTTCGTCATCTTCGGGACCTGTCACGCCGCCATGAAGAACCTGTTCGCGCTCACGGAGAAAGATTGGATCACGCCCTTCGGGAAGATCCCGGCGGACAAGCGCCTCATCCGCGCGATCCTGTCGCGCAGCGAGACCGATTTTCTCGAGGACGAGTTCGCGCACAAGGCGGAGCACTCGATCGAGATCCAGGTGGCGATCCTCTCGTACCTGAGGCGCGAGCGGCCGGGCTTTTCGATCGTGCCGATTCTGTGCGGGAGCTTCGACGAGCTCGTGGCGCAAGGGGGCAAGCCCGCCGGCAACCCGCAGCTACGGGACTTTTTGGCCAGCCTCGACGAGGTGCTCGCGGGGGACAAGAGGCGGAGGCTCTTCCTAGCGGGGGCGGACCTCGCTCACATCGGGCCGCGCTTCGGGGACACGGAAGGTCTGTCACGAGAGCTTCTGGACCGCGCCCAGCGGGCGGACAAGGAGAGCCTGGTGGAGCTTGCGGGTGGCGGGGCGGAGGCGTTCTACGGAGCGGTCGCGGCGCACCGGAACCGCTACCGGGTGTGCGGCTTAGGCGCCGTCTATTGCGCGGCGAGCGCCGCCCGGCCCGCCACGGGACGGATTCTCGACTATGAGCAGTGGGTGGACGACGCCGGGACGTCGAGCGTTTCCTTCGCTTCCGTGGCCCTGTATGCATAGCAATCGAGGAGAGGTCGTGTCGGACAAGGTGAGGGAGAAGGGCTCGGCGCGCGTGCTGCGAGCGGCGTTTCTCATTACTCTTGTTGTCGCGATCAGCGGGTGTCAGTCGGCCCTGTGGTTCCCCGCCGCGCCCGACCGGGCCGTAAGGGTCGAGGGCGGCGACCGGCTCGTCTACAACCTCAAGAACCGACGCGTCGCCTTTCTCCAGGAGGACGGTCGGCCTCCCCGGATAACGGAAGTGGAGATCCTCGCGGGCGGGGCGACGGAGCGGGTGGTGCTGGCGGACGTGCCGGCATCCGAGCGCAGGCATCTGGTGATCGGCCTGGACGGCTGTCCCTACGGCGTCGTGCGGGACCTTTACGACCGGGGGCTCTTGACGATGTTCCATGAGCCGACGCCCCTGGTTTCGACCTTCCCGGCGCAGACGGACCTTTCCTATTACAAGATCCTGGGGGGACCGGTGCCGCTGGGGTTCGAGTCGAAGTACTACGACCGGGAGCGCGGGAAGGTGGTGAGCGGGGCGATGAACTATGTCGCCGGGACGAACGAGCCGTGGTCGAGGTATCTGGATTACCGGCTTGGGAATTTCGGATCGGCGATGCAGTTCACGAGCCCCAGACGGTTCTTCAACCGCGAGCTGGACGAGCTTCTCAAGCGGTTCCGCGAGTCGGACAAGCCGGTCTTCACGGCGTATTTCGCCTCGACGGCGGGACTGGGCACGCGCTACGGGATGACGGGATACGTAGAGGCGCTGCAGGGGATCGACCGGGCGGTGAAGCAGCTCGTGGTGGAAATGAAGGGACGCGTGGACGTCACGCTGTGCGCGGACCACGGGCAGACGCTGGTTCCCGTGCGGCAGATCCCGCTGGAGAGCTTCTTGCGGGAGCGGGGCTTCCGCGTGACGGACGAGCTCAAGAGGCCGCGGGACGTGGTGCCGATCGCGTTCGGGGTGCTCACGTACGTGGCGCTTTATACGGACTCGGCCGCCGAAGTGGCTCAGGCGCTTGTCGAGATGCCGCAGGTGGAATTCGCCGTCTACCGGGAGGGGGATGCCGTCCTAGCGGCGAGCCGGGCCGGGAAGGCGGCCATCCGCCGCCGGGACGGTCGCTACCGCTATGATCCCGTCGAGGGCGATCCCCTGGACCTTGTCGGCACGACGCGCAGGCTCGCGGAGGAAGGGCACGCGGACGCCGACGGGTACGTGGACGATCGCGCGCTGTTCGAGGCCACAGCGCAGGCACGCTATCCCGATGCGTGCCATCGGCTGTGGGGGGCGTTCGACGGGCTGGCGGTGCACGCGCCCGACGTGCTCCTGAGCCTTTCGGATGACGCGTGCTACGGCGGAGCCCTTTTCCGGAAGCTGACGCCCGTGCGATCCACACACGCGAGCCTCGACTATCAGAACAGCGTCACGTTCGTGATGTCGACGGCGGGGAAGATGCCGGGGGCGCTTCGCGTGGACGATCTGCGACAGGCCCTCGGGGAGATGGGCATCGCGATCGGCGAGAGATAGGGGGGTTACCGGACGAGCACCTGTCCGGAGTCGCAGACGAGGGTCTGTCCCGTGATGCGTCGCGCCGCTTCGGAGCACAGGAAGATGACGGCGTTGGCGACGTCCTCGGGCTCGATCTCTTTCTTGAGCGCGGTGAGGTCGACGTAGTAGGGGATCACGTCCTCGGGGCGGATCCCCCGCTTGCGCGCGCACTGGCGGATGTACTGGGGGTTCCAGATCTTGGAGCCCTTGAAGACGTTGCCGGGGGCGACGGCGTTCACGCGGATTCCGAACTTTCCGAGTTCGAGGGCCCATCCGCGGGCGAGGTGGATCTCGCCGGCCTTTGTGGCGTTGTAGGCGGTATTGTTGACGCTCGCCTCCAGGCCCGACTTCGAGCTCAGGTTGATGATGTTCCCGCCCGTGCCCTGTCGGATGAAGATGCGGGCGGCTTCGCGGGCGGCGAGGAAGTAGCCGGTGAGGTTGACGTCGAGGGTTTTTTTCCAGAGGGCCAGGGGCAGGTCCGTAAGCGGGTGCGCCGGGGCGATTCCGGCGGCGTTGACGAGGATGTCGAGCCGCCCCGCCCATCGGAGGGCCGCTCGAAAGGCCCGGGCGACGCTCTTTTCGTCGGCGATGTCGGCGGCGACGGGGAGCGCCTTGGCGTGGGCCTGGCGGGCGATGAGGACGGCGGTCTCACGGGCGGCGGCGAGGTCGATGTCGGCGAGGGCGACGCGCGCCCCGGCGCGCGCAAGCCCGATTGAGATCCCTCTTCCGAGCCCCGAGCCGGCGCCCGTCACGAGCGCGACCTTGTCGGCGAGCGGCGCCGCCTCGAAAAAGGTTCCTGACACCTTTTTTCCCGGACGTTTCGCCACGCTTCAGAATCCTTCCCGCTGGAGGATGTAGAGGTCCTTGAGGACGTCCGCCATCATCTGGTATCGCTGGTTGGGCTGGGCCTTTGTGCACGCCGCGACGACGCGTCCCGCCCGGTGTTTCCGGAGGCCCTCGTCCATGTGGAGCTCGAAGTCGTCGCGCGTGAGCTTCATCGTCTGGGGGGTGAGCTCGCTGGCGGCGTAGGGGTTGGATCCCGTGAAGATGAGATGCGCGAGGATCCCGAACGCGTAGATGTCCGAACGCCTGTCGGCCTTGCCCTGCGCGATCTGCTCGGGGGAGAGGAAGCCGGGGACGCCCGCAAGGGGCACGCCGCTCTCCATCGTCTGCATGTAGAGGAGGCGCTCGGTGTTTCGCAGCGGCCCCCAATTGATGACCTTCACCTTGCCCGCGTCCGAGAGGAAGATATTGTCGGGGCAGACCTCCTGGTGGATGAGCCCGTGTCTGTGGATCGCGGAGAGGCCCTTGCCGATCTCGATCAAGAGGTTCACGTTGTTCTTGGAGATGCCGACGCGGGGCTGATAGTCGAAGGGTTTGCGCTGCCGGTCGTAGAGGCCCTCGACGTGCTCGCAGAAGACGTAGAAGACCTGCTGGAAGAGCTTCTCGTAGGCGACGCCGCAGTCGTAGATGCGCTGGACGTTGGGGCTGTCCACCTCCATCTGCCTGCGGCGCATTTCCGGGGAGCCGAAGATCTGTCTCAGGCGCTTGAGCGCCATCCGGTCGTGGTCGGAGAAGTCCCGGACGTAGATTTTCTTGCAGGCGGCGGCGGTGCCAGTGAGTTTGTTCGTCGCGAAGAACGTGGTGGAGCGGTACTCCTTGCGGAGCACCACGGATTCATCCACGCGGAACTGGGGTCCGTCCTTGCGGCCGAAGTGGTGCGAGAACCAGCTCGCGAGACCAGAAGACTTCGCCGATGGTTTGGGGGGCGTGTCCGGCATGGGGGTCTCCCCCGGGAAGCTCCAGCGCAAGAGGTCGAAGAAAGACTATTTTGCGCAAGGGGAGGCGCGAGTAAACAGTTATTTTTCCGCGCGAGGCGGCGTCCCAGGCCCGTGCTTTCCCGGGCGCATCTTGCTACGATTGCAGGGAAGAGATCGCGGGCGCCCTTGGCGCAGGTCCGGGAGGGTTGCGTCAGGGCAAGAGAGGACGGCGGGACGATGAGACGGCGCGTGTTTCTGATGGCGGCGGCGGCGCTGGCGGTCGGCGTCTTGTGCTGGGGGGGTGCCGCCGGCGCGGGAGACGAGACGAAGGAGGACCTCCTCTTTGTGCATCTGACGGACCTCCACTGCGCGGCCCGGTCACAGAACCCGCCAGCGAGGTTCGCAGGGGATATCCATACTAAGGACTTTGTGCGCTCGTTCCGGATCCTTGAGCTTGCCGTCGGCGAGATCAATCGGATCGAAGGCGTGGATTTCGTCGTCATCACGGGAGACCTCACAGACAGCGGGAACGACGTCGAGGGTCTGCGCAAGGTGAAATCGATCTTGGACGGCCTGAGCGTTCCGTACTACCCCGTCATCGGCGACCACGACAGGCGGGAGGTCTTCAGAAGCGTCTTCGGGGGCGCTCTGGACGCGAGCACGGACGTTAAGGGCCGGCACTTGGTGATGCTCGACACCTCGCCAGGGAAGCTCGAGGCGGATGATCTTGAATGGTTCGTCCGGGACCTGGATGCGCACGAGGGGGCGCCGACGATGGTCTTCATGCATCGGCCGCCCCTCTTGTCCGACGTCGAGGTGTATTTAGCGCAGAAGTTCTACGGATCGCGTCTGCGCCTTGGCAACGCGGACGAGGTCCTAGCCGTGATTCGCGCGCGCCCCTGGGTCAAGGCGGTCTTTGCGGGGCATTGTCACACGGCCACGGAGAGGACTCAGGACGGGTGCTTCTTCGTCACGTCGGCGTCGCTGATCGAGCCGGGGAATCTTTATCGCGTCGTGCGGGTCCGCGGAGATGAGGTCACGACGGAGCTCCGGAGCGTCCAAGTCCCTCCGTGAACCTTTCGCGGGGCGAAGGAGACCCGCGCGCGAGGTACGCAGGGAAGGCTTCCGGGGGAAGGAGCCGCCTTGATGACGCTGGAATGCAGGATTCCCTGGCTTTGGCCGGACGCGCAGATGCTGCGCGCGGAGCTGATGCAGCTTGCGGACGAGGGACGGGACACGTTGTCGGTCCGACGCGCGTTCACGCGCCTGCTCGCCCTGGGCGACGAAGCGCTCTGGGAGCGGAAGCGCCGCGAGGCCGCGTGGGCGCTCATCGAGCGCGGACAGCATCTGCCGTTGCGTCGCGGCTATGCCTACGAGGAACCCAACGACCTCGACGCAATCCGCCGGCTGCGCCCTCGGGGGCCACGGCGTTTCCGGGGGAAGCTTACGAAAGCGCAACGTCTCGATCACATCACGGGCGGGTGGCTTGGTCGCTGTGCGGGGTGTCTCCTCGGAAAGCCCGTCGAGGGCGTCCACACCCCGGAGTTGTGGCGGTTTCTTAAGGCTACGAGTCAATGGCCCCTTCGCGATTACATCCGCTTCGGTGTGCGCGGGAAAGCCGCCCGGGAGTTTTCGTGCATGGTCGCCCGCAAGGAGTGGGACGCGGTCCGCTGTATGCCCGTCGACGACGATACGAACTACACCGCCGCGGCTGTGCTCATCCTCGAGAAGCATGGGTCGGGCTTCACGGCCGCCGACGTGGGGCAGTTCTGGCTGGACTCGCTACCACTCATGAGCACCTGCACCGCGGAGCGGGCGGCGTACCGCAACCTCGCCCTCAACATCCAGCCGCCCCAGACGGCGCTCTATCGCAATCCCTGCCGTGAATGGATCGGGGCCCAGATCCGCGCCGACGGCTGGGCTTACGCGAGCCTGGGGGACGCGGAGCGCGCGAGCGAGTTCGCCTGGCGCGACGCGTGCGTGAGCCACGTTAAGAACGGAATCTACGGGGAGATGTTCGTCGCCGCGATGATCGCCGCCGCCCCCTTCGCTGCCGACCTCGGGGAGCTTGTGCGCATCGGCCTCTCGGAGATCCCGCGGACGAGCCGGCTGCGCGAGGCCGTCGTCGAGGCGCTGGGCTGGCGCGCTCGGGGGGTATCCTACGACGACGCTATCGCGCGCGTCCACGAGCGCTGGGACGAGAAGGCGCTTCACCATTGGTGCCACACGATCTCGAACGCCGTGATCTGCGTGATCGCGCTCCTGTGGGGGGAGGAGGACTTCGGGCGGTCGATCTCGCAGGCCGTCCAAGCCGGGTTCGACACCGACTGCAACGGCGCAACCGTCGGCTCGATCCTGGGGGTGCGTCTGGGCGTCGGGCGGCTTCCGTCTCGCTGGACGGAGCGCCTGAGCGACACTCTCAAGACGGCACTGGCCGGGTATGAGACCGTGCGGATCAGCGAGATCGCCTGGAAGACCGCCGCGATCTGTGAGGGGCTTCGCAGGCGGGCCTGAGGGAAGGAGATGCTGCTATGCTCGAGAGCCGCGTTCTCAGGAAGCTCAGGGAGGGGAAGCCCGTCGTGGGGCCGGTGTTCGGGATGCTGCCGCTGGCGCGGATCGCGGAGGTGATCGGGCGCGCGGGGTACGATTTCCTGTGGGTGGACCTCGAGAGCCGTCCGGTGGATTGGCAGGAGCTGTACGACATCGGGATCGGCTGCCGGGCGGCCGGGATGGACCTCGTCGTGCGCTTGGCGAAGACCGGCGAAGCGGAGGTCGCGAAGGTTCTGCAGCTTGGCGCGACGGGCGTCATGGTGCCGAAGGTCGAGTCAGTCGAGGAGGCGCGCCGGTACGCGCGGTGGGCGAAGTATCACCCGGAGGGAGAGCGGGGGTTCGACAACTGCGGTCCCGACGCGGACTTCGGCTTAGCGGACAAGCGCGACTATATCGCGCACGCGAACCGCGAGACGTTCTGCGCGGTGTGGATGGAGGACAAGGCAATAGTCGAGTCGATCGACGCGGTGGCGGCCGTCGAGGGGGTGGACGTTCTCCTTGTCGGGTTCGCGGACCTTTCGATCTCCTACGGGGTGCCCTTCCAGAAGGATCATCCGCTGGTCACGGACGCGGTTCGGAGGATGGGGGCCGCCGCCAAGAAGCATGGGAAGTTCTGGGGCGTGCCCTTCGGCGAATACTCCCGGGTCAAGGAGTTCTACGACATGGGCGCGCGCGTATTTCTCTCCGGGATCGACGAGCAGGACATGATCCTGGAAGGCATGACCCTCAACTGCCGCCGGTTCCACGACGCGGTTGGATCACGCGCCTAGCTTTCCAGGATCTCGGCAAGTTGCAGGAGGAGCGGAAGCTGACCCTTGAGGATCCTCTGCTTCGCCTCGTCAATCGAGAACCAGGCGGCGCGGTCGACTTCGGGGAAGTCGCGCTGCTTTCCCGACTTGGGCGGCCATTCCATCGTGAAGGTGTTGCTGCGGAGGGAGCTGGGGTCGCAGTCGCCCTCGAGGGCCCAGGCATGGACGACCTTGCCGCCGGGTTGAGTCGCGGGGGTCAGGGGCTGGAAATCACCTTGAGCCCGGAAGCCCGTCTCCTCCTCGAACTCGCGCTTGGCCGCTTCAAGCGGATCCTCCCTCTCGACGTATTCCCCCTTCGGGATTGACCACACGCCGAGGTCCTTTTTTGCCCAGAAGGGGCCGCCCGGATGGACGAGAAGGACTTCCAGGACGCCTTGGCGTCTGCGATACATCAAGAGACCTGCGCTTGTTTTTGCCATTGACGCTCTCTTGAGTCTATTCCAAGTGAAGGAGTTCCACCAGCAGGTCTATGCGCGGGCGGCGTCGCAGGCGGGGCACTTGCCGGGGGGGCACAATAGGAACGTCCAGTCTCGGGAAAGTTCGGCGCAGACAGCGTCGATGAGGTCGCTTGCCCGGAATGCCGTAACCGTTGACGCCGCG
>JAZDKG010000011.1:0-56547 GCA_043803205.1 Planctomycetota bacterium | reverse complement strand
CGAGTTCCGCGGGGTTCCCCGTCTCTACGAGCACGCGTTCCGAGGGGCCGCGAAGTGCCGCGGACTGGGGATCCTCACGGGGATCTCGACGTATGCGACGGGGCAGAACCTCCGGGACGGGAGCCTGGAGAGGCTTCTGCGGATCGCGCAGGACCAGGGCTTCCACGAAGTCACCATCTTCGACTGCATCCCGTCGGGCCGGTACCTCAAGGACACCGGAGTAATGCTCACGGCCGACGAGAAGAAGCAGGTAGCGCAGCTTTCACGCAGGTTCCACGAGATGGACCATCCGATGGGGGTCGTGGCACAGGCGATCGTCAACTCCCCGGTCGGAGCCGGATGTTTCGGGGCGCACCCCCAGTTTTACATGACGGCGTACGGGGACATCAATCCGTGCGACTTCAACCCGATCAGCTTCGGGAACGTGCGGGAGCTGCCGATCCAGGCGATCTGGCACAAGATGATCTCCCACCCGGATTTCGCGCGGCGGCATCCGACATGCCGGATGCAAACGCCGGAATATCGCGCCAAGTACATCGACCCCCTGCCGGAGAATCCCAAGCTGCCGGTGACGATCGAGGAGGTGGAGGCGAAGGACTTCGAGCGGTTGAAGCGATGAGGCCGCGCCGCGGGGAAGGCGGGTCTCAACCAGGCGGGAGAAATCCTGCGATGCTGATCCGGATGAGCGCAGCGGCGGTTGTGGCGATCCTGTGGACGGCGTACGCCGTCGCGCAGACGCCCGCGGACTCGCTCCTGGCGGAAGGACGTTACGCGGAAGCGCTCAATGCGTACGAGGAAGCGCTCAAGGGAACGCCCAAGGATGCGGGAGCGCACGTCGGAGCGGGGGAGGCGGCGCTGGCACTTGAGCGCTACCAAGTCGCCGAGGAACACTTCTCCAAAGCGGTGGAACTTGAACCCAATAACGCCCGCGCGCTCGTCGGCCTTGGACGGGTTTACGGCGCCTACCAGCAATACCCGAAGGCGGTAGAGGTTCTCCGGCGGGCCCTAGCGGCGAGCAGCGGACATTGGACTGTACGCCTCCGACTTGGGGACGTGTACAGCAGAATGGGCGACAACGAACGGGCCGCAGCCGAGTACACCCTGGTGCTTCTTGCGGACGACCGCAACGCGGAGGCCCGGCGGGGACTATCCCGCGTGAGCGTCCGGCAGGGCCGGCACCGGGAAGCGTGCGAGCATCTGGAGAAACTTGAAGCCCAAGGGCAGGCGGAGGTCGGGGATTACGTGGAGCTGGCGAGGCTGTATGAGGACCTTGGGGACTCCAAGAACTGCGTGACGTACGCGGAGAAGGCGGCAGCCGCGCGGCCGGACGATCCCCGGATCAATGCCATCCTAGGCAGGCAGGCGTACCGGGACGCCCGCTACAAGGACGCGGTCGACCTGCTGGAGAAGGCCGGGAGGAGCGGCGCCGACGCCCGGTCGCTCGAGATGCTCGCGGCGAGCTACGACGCCTTGCAGAGGCCGGATCAGGCGATCGAGGCCTATGAGGCGCTGCTCAAGGTTGATCCTGGGAACTCGGCGGCGAAACGGGCGCTGGCCAGGCTTTACGAAGCGACGGGGCGGATCCAGGAGGCGCGACGGTACATCGTGGAGACCGCGGGCGAAGAGGGCACCGGCGAGGCCTCGCGCAAACTCAGGGAGTTTGAAGTCCGAAGCCTCCTCAGCCGGATCGCGGCGTTCGTCTGGGGGCCGAACATCATCTATTTTTTGCGCGCGGGAGCGCTTCTTCTCATAGCGGTCTTAATCCTGGTGGCGTATCGGCGGCGGTCACGTCGAGTGTCGCAGAACATCAACGAGGTGATCAGCGCCATTCGGCGGGAGTCGGCCAAGACGAGGAGACATCCGCCCGACCGGACCTAGCGAGGCGGACGGCTACCTTCGTCCAGGAAGGGGGCGGCGAGAAGCTGCGCCGCCCGCGCGGTCGCTCCGGGAAGGCCGCCGGTTTTCCGGTTCACCTCCCGAATCGCACACAGCGCAGCCTCCCGAGAGGGATCATCGGTCAGAAGCCTGACGGCTTGCCCGGCGATCGGGCGCACGCCGTCAATCCAGACCAGGTATTCCGGGACGGCCTGCTTCCCCGCGACCAGGTTCACGAGGGCGATGTGCGGCACCCGAAGGAGAAGGAGTCCGACCAAGCGCATGAAGGGGCTCACGCGATAGAGAACGATCATCGGCGTCTCGAAGAAGGCGAGCTCGAGCGTCGCCGTGCCACTGGCCACCAGACAGAGGTCGGCGCACTTCATGATCCCATAGGTGGATTCCGGCAGGATGGTGAGGGGCACGCGGGAGCGTTGGGCGGCCTTGCGGATGGTATTGTCCGGAAGACCCGGCAGGGGCGCAATCAGCACACGCGTTTCCGGCAGCTTGTCCAGAACGGCCCTAGCGATCTTGAGCATGAGGGGGAGGGTGCTCAGGAACTCCACGCGACGGCTGCCTGGGAGGAGGCCGAGGAGCCTTACCTCGGGGGGAGCAGCGATGCGAGCCCGAAGATCGTCTTCGACGCGCACGCCAGCGAGATGGTCGTATAAGGGATGGCCGACATAGTCGACGGAGAGGCCCTTCGCCTCGTGCCAAGTCTTTTCGAAGGGGAGGATGGCCAAGCGCTGGTGGGTGCGGTCGCGCAGCTTGCGCCAGCGTCGGGCGGACCAGGCCCAGACCTGCGGGAGGATGTAGTAGGCGACGCGGACGCGGCGCTTGCGAAGCTGGCGCGCAAGATTGAGGTTGAAGCCCGGGAAATCGATCAGGATCACAAGGTCGGGGGCATTGGCGTCGATGAAGTCGAGCGCGATCTTGCGCGCGCGCAGGATAGAGCGGAGGTTGGTAAACACGGAGAGCAAGAGCATGATGGCGAGGTTGGAGACGAGGTCGTAAAGGATCTCGCAGCCGGCCTGCGCCATGCGCGGCCCGCCCAGGCCGGCAAAGCGGGCCTGGGGGCAGAGGCGACGGAGTTCGCAGATGAGATTGGCGGCGTGGATGTCGCCGCTTGTCTCACCGGCAACCAGGAAGAAAAGCGGGCGGTGGGACATGGGAGGAGCTTCCCTACGCGCAGGAACTGCAGGCAGGCGAAGATGATGAGGAGAATTATGCCTTGGACGGACGGGCGATCAAGGGTTTGCCGAGGGCAGCACAACAGGAAGTTTTACCGAGCCGGCTTCGAAAATGGTGTTGACTTCTTCCGAAGTAGTTATAGACTAAAGGGCTTACGACTCGTCGGCCCTGGTTGGACAGACGAGAGAAGGGTAGTGTCATCTTTGTGAGGAGGGAGAGGTTGGCGATCGTGTCGGTCGTGGAACTCTTGTCCAGCGGGGTGCATTTCGGACATCGGGTGAGCCGGTGGAACCCCAAGATGCAACGGTACATCTTCGGGAAGCGCAATCTCATCCACATCATCGACCTTAAGGAGACGATCAAGGGGCTCGTGAGGGCGAGCCGGTTCGTCACGAGCCTTGTGGCTCGCGGGGAGGACGTGCTCTTCGTCGGGACGAAGCGCCAAGCACGTCTGACGATCGAGGCCGAGGCACAGCGCTGCGGGATGCCCTACGTCTGTGAGCGGTGGTTGGGTGGAACTCTGACGAATTTCCGGACCGTGCGCAACCGCTTGAGGCGGCTCCAGGAGATCGAGAACCTCGAGACGACGGGCGAGATCGGCCAGTATTCCAAGAAGATGGTGGCCCGGTTCACCCACGAGAAGCGGAAGATCACGAGGAACCTCGCGGGGATCCGCGAGATGGCGCAGCTCCCGGGAGCGCTGTTCCTCATCGATCCGCGACAGGAGTACAACGCGGTGCGGGAAGCGCGCAAGCTTGAGATCCCCGTCATCGCTCTCATTGACACCGACAGCAGTCCGGAAGCGATCGACATCCCCATCCCCGGGAACGACGACGCCATGCGGTCGGTGGTGGTGATCACGCGTCGCATCGCGGACGCGGCCCTCGAAGGGAAGTCCCGTCGGGCGGGGCTCTTCGTCATGACGGAGAAGGCATCCCAAGCGCCCCAGCCCGCGGTGGGGGCGACGCCTCCGGCGGCGCCGGCGACCACAACGGGGACGGCCGCCCCGGCGTCGAGCCAGCAGACGGCTTAGGGCCGGCGAGCAGGCAGCATGAGGAGTGGAAAGATGGGCATCAGCGCACAGGACGTGAAGGCGCTGCGCGATAAGACCGGATGCGGGATGATGGACTGCAAGGAGGCGCTCACCGCCTGCGACGGGGACCAGGAAAAGGCGATCGATCACCTGCGCAAGAAGGGGATCGCGAAGGCGGGGCGAAGGACGGGACGGGCCACCAGCGAGGGCGCGATCGGGTCCTACGTCCACGCGGGAGGGAAGATCGGGGTGCTCGTGGAACTAGCGTGCGAGACGGACTTCGTCGCGCAGAACGCGGAATTCCAGTCGTTGCTCAAGGAACTGTGCATGCAGGTGGCGGCGGCTGCGCCGATCGCGGCGCGTCGGGAGGAGCTGCCGGCGGACGTCCTCGAGAGGGAAAAGGCGATCTACCGAGAGCAGGTGGCCAACAAGCCCGCCAACGTCATCGACAAGATCGTTGAGGGGAAGATGCGCAGCTTCTACCAGGAAGCGTGTCTCTTGGAACAGCCATGGATCCGTGATCCCAAGAAGGCGGTGCAGGAACTCATCTCCGAGCACATTGCGAAACTCGGCGAGAACATCGTCGTGCAGCGCTTCGTGCGCTTCCAGCTCGGAGAAGACCGAGCAGAGTAAACGAGGCTCTTCGGTTGACGGTGCGGGGAACCTACAAGAGAGCGGTACTCAAGGTATCGGGGGAGGCGTTCGGGGGGCGCTTCCGGAACGGTCTGTCCGCACAAGCGGTGAAGGTGCTCGCAGGCGAGATCGCCGCCGCGCGCCGCCGGGGGACGGAGCTTGCGGTGGTGATGGGCGGGGGGAACATCGTCCGAGGTAGAGAACTCGTCAAGGAAGGGGTCCGGCGGCTGACGGCAGACTCGGCCGGCATGTTCGCAACGGTCGTGAACGGTCTCATCCTTTGCGACGCGCTGGATCGTCTGGGGGTTGAGGCCGTGGCACTGACGGCGGTGGGCGAAGGTCCGCACGTAGAGCGCTACTCGCCTGACCGCGCCGCGAGGGAGCTGGCGCAAGGGAGAATCGTGCTGTGCCTTGGAGGGACGGGAAACCCGTTTTTCACGACGGACACGGCCGCGGCGCTGCGGGCGGCGGAATTGGACGCGCAGGTCCTGCTCAAGGCGACGACCGTGGACGCCGTCTACAGCGCCGACCCGAAGACAGCCAAGAAAGCCCGGCGGTTCGAGCGCATCCGTTACGCAGAGGTGATCCGGCAGGGACTGGCGGTGATGGACCTTACGGCTGTGAGTTTGTGTGAAGCGAACGGCATACCCGTGATCGTGTTCGACGCTTTCCGGAAGGGCAACCTAGTGAGGGTTCTCCGGGGCGAGCACATTGGAACGCTGATTGGGGAAGAACGACATGGACCTTGATGAAATTCAGTTGGACGCCGAAGAGAAGATGGACAAGACGGTGGAGCTCTTGGAGGAGCGTTTGCGCGGGATTCGCACCGGGCGGGCGAGCGCGGCGCTGGTGGAGCACATCCGCGTGGAGTATTACGGGACGGCGACGCCGCTGCGGCAACTGGCGACGATCGGATGCCCGGAGCCGCAACTCATCCTCATCCGGCCGTTCGACCCGTCGTCGCTCAAGGCGATCGAGAAGGCGATTTTAGCCAGCGAGCTCGGGATCACGCCTCAGAACGACGGGAAGTTCATCCGATTGGGCATTCCCCCGCTCTCGGAGGAACGGCGCAGGCAACTCGTGGCGTCCGTGAAGGAGATGGCCGAGGAGGCGCGTGTGTCCCTTCGGAACGTCAGGCGGGAAGCGAACAAGCAGATTGAAATCCTGGAGAAGGAACATAAGATCAGCGAGGACGACGCGTTTGCGACCCGGGACGAGGTCCAGGAGCTCACGAAGGCTCACGAGACGCGGGTCGCGGAAGTGCTGGAGCACAAGACGCAAGAGATCATGACCATCTGATGGGGGCATAGCTCAGTCGGTAGAGCAGCGGCCTTTTAAGCCGCGAGTCGCAGGTTCGATTCCTGCTGCCCTCACCAAACCTGAAGCCTCCGAAACCCCCGTGCTTACGGGGGTTTTCTCATGTTCCCGAGCCTGGAGACACAACCCTCTTCGAGATGATCCGGAAGTACGCGTCGCTCCCGCCCATGATGCGCCAATCGGAGGGTTTCGAGGCGTCTGCGTACGGACCGCGCTCGGCTCCCGATCCGGCCGGATACCAGTCACACATCGCACCGGCGCTGTCCTTGCCGCTTGTGGGCACGTTATACATCGGGTTCTTGCCCTCTTCGTCCTCTTTCGTCAGCACGATCCAGATCGGCACGCCCGCGTCGATATGAACGAGCTTGGCAAACGCGAACGCGCGGAAGGCCTTTCCCCCGAAAGCGCCCATCGTCACGCGGGCATCGGGCGCGATGAGTTTTTCCGACGGCTTGCCCGCGTCGTCCTCGCAGAGCGAGAGAGTGACGCCTTTCTTACACCCGTCCTGAGCAACGAGATAAACCTCGATCGACGTCACGTCGGCGGGCCCTTCGAGCGCAAACGATTGGGCGATGTCGTACTTGCCCACGCGGCTGTATGAATAGGTCTCCGAGCTAGTTTCTTCCGTCATTCTTCCCAGAAAGCGACTGCTGCTCCGGTACGCCCACACGTCGCCGTTGGCCGGGTTTTCCGCAACGATCTCTTCGGTGGGGGGCGCTGCGCCCGGATGCGTGCAACGGACCACGAGCCGAGGGTCGTCGGGATCGTCCAGATGCGAGCGATCGTATTGGGGCGTCCAGCCCAGACACGTGATGACCTGATTCAGCGGCGCGTACATGTTGAATCCGAGCCGACCCATCGGGCTTTTGAGGAACGTCTGCAGGTCGCGCGAGTTCACGAAGAAGCGGTCCTGGTACAAATCGGAGGGAACGTCATAGGTGTTCCAGCTCCTGTCGTCCATGGCGGGCACGCTGACGATCAGCCGCGGGCCCGCTGGCAGGGACGACTCGTCCTCGTAGAACCACGAAAGCGGGCGCACCTGCATGCGCCGGCCGGCCACGTCGCCCTTGCGCGGGTTGACCACCACACGCGAGAAGGTGACGAAGACCGTGTCGCCCAGCACGCTCATCCATGGGTAAGAGACGCTTCCGAAGTCTTCGGGCAGCTCGCCGACGTAGTCGAGCCCGCGCGCCATCTGGGGGCTTGGGTCGGGCGTCAAGGGACCCGCGGTGGGCAGCACGACCGAGTCGATCGTGCGGAAGTGCTTCCATGTCTTGCCGTCGTCGGAGCTGATCGCGCTCGAGAGTCTGCCGCGCCGGTAGCCGGCGCGGATCTCGTCACCCGAGACCTGGTTCCACACGATGAGCCAGTCGCCGGTTTCCGGGACGAGGCGGACCGTGCAGGGAGAGTATGATCCGGGCAGCGCCAACGGCTGGGGATAGTCGAAGTAGACGCCGGGCTTGTGTCGGACCCGCTCCCCCGTGCGATTGACGTAGTCGGTCTGGCCGCTCCGGGCAATGTACACCCGGCCCAGGGTCGTGCGCATGAGCATGTATATGTCGCCGTTGCGCCCGTCCATGATGCCCGGCTCGTCGCACGGCCACATTCCGCCGTACCCGTCCTGATGCCAGATCAGGATCGTGCCGGAACTGCGGTACCAGTGCTTGCCCCCGTCATCGGAGAGGCACAGGTACCCGATGTCGGCCTCGGGATAGTGGGCGTGTCCCTC
The DNA here is from genome assembly GCA_043803205.1 of Planctomycetota bacterium. Lineage (GTDB taxonomy): Bacteria > Planctomycetota > DG-23 > JAZDKG01 > JAZDKG01 > JAZDKG01. Next base: position 48,769 of record JAZDKG010000011.1, on the reverse strand, counting down.
GATGGGCACGAGCTTGCCGTTGAGGATGCCCCAGCAGCCGGCCTCGTCGTAGTGCCCTTGGTGCGCGGCGTTGGTGTACCGAGTGGGAAAGAGCAGGCGTCCGTTGCGCGTCTCGATCATGGTGCACGAGTACGGGCCGCCCTGGTTACCGCCCTGGACGTCCTCGCAGAGGAGCGTCCACGTCTTGCCGTCGTCGTCGGAAATGTAGAACTTCTTCCCGTCGAGCCCGCCGAGGTTGCCCGATTGTAGCCGGATCGCGTACCGGATCGGCGCGGAGAGGGTTTCGGACCCGGACCAAGTCTTGCCCCCATCTTCAGAGTAGAGCGCCCGGCCGTCGCCGATCATCATGAGACGGCCGTCCTTGGTTTCGAGCACGCTGCCCCATCCCATGGGCGCGGGGATCTCGAACCCCACGTCCAGCTTGCGGTCGCCGACCGGCGGCGGCGTAGGCACGCGGAACTCGATCAGATCGCTCGCGGACGCCGAAGCGTCCGCCGCCCGTGCGCTCGAGCAGCGTGCAATGCAGAACGCGACGCACACGATGGCCATCGAATGCCTGGTCATGGCTTTTTCCCCTGAATAATCTGAACATTTCCCGCTTCAGGACGCAGCGGACGAGCGAAGCTCGGTCGCGTTCAGGGCGACCTTGCGGAAGGCCTCCGCGTATTCCGCTATCACCTTCGGGCGGTGCTTCTTGAAGTAAGGCACCCCGAAGACGCGTTCTTGCAGAGCTTCGGAGACCGGAAGCGAGCCGGGGCCCTGGCGCACATCGCGCGCGGAATGGGCGATGCGGGTGGGCTTCCCATGCCCGTATACGTCGCACTCGTTCAGGAGCGGGTGCAGGTGCAGGGGGAAGTTTGCGCCGCGAGAGGTGGTGACGCCCTCCGCGCGAACAGCTTCGAGGTATGCGTCGATCGGGAGGCCGTCAAGCTCCTCCGCGACATAGAGCCCCAGGGGATTGTACCAGCCCGCCATCGTGCTCCCCGATCCCTTGGGCGTGCGGTGGGCTTGTAATCCGGGCGTCTCTTCCAAGAGGTCCCAGAAGCAGTTGAGGGCCTTCTGGATCTTGGTCATACGCTCCCGGTAATGGCGGAGCTGACCGCGTCCGAGCGCGCTCGTAAGCTGGTGCATGCGGTACTTGCAGCCCCCCATGGGGAGGCCCGCGAAGCGCTCAAGCCGGGTTCCGGCGAGGACCTCGCGGGTGCGCTCGTAATGTCCGAAAGCGACCGCACGAAGGTAGATATCGCGGTTGCTGGTGATGAGGATGCCGCCCTCGCCGCACGGGAGCGACTTCCCCGACATGAGGGAGAACCCGGCGACGTCGCCCAACGTGCCCAAGAGGCGTCCCTTGTAGAGTCCGCCATGGGCGTGGGAGACATCCTCGATGAGCTTGAGGCCGTGCCGTCGGGTAATGGCCAGGATGGGATCCATATCGCAGGGCATCCCGCAGTAGTGGACGACCATGACGGCCTTTGTGCGATCGGTGATCCTGTGCTCAATATCGGCGGGGTCGATACAAATGGTGTCGGGCCGGACGTCAGCGAAGACGATGGTCGCGCCGAGGCTAAAGGCCTGCAAACAGGAAGCCCAATAGGTGAGGCTGGGGGCGATGATCTCGTCTCCGACGCCGAGGCCGCAGCCGAACATGGCAGCGTGGAGCGCCGCCGTGCCGGTATTGTGGGCGAGGGCGTAGGCAACGCCATGCCATTCGGCGAACTCCTTCTCGAACTCCGTCGTCACATCCAGGCCCGACATCCTGCCGGTGCGCAGCACGTCGAGCACCGCGCGTTCGTCCTCCTTGGTAACGATGGGCCACTTAAACATGTCGCCCGGGTCCATCGTGACCGCTTTGGGCCCGCCATGGATCGCAAGCAGCGATCGGCTCAACTCCAACCTCCTTCCGACTTGGCATCATGATATTAGCCGCGCGTCGGGAAGTCTAACCGCAAACGCCAGGGACTGTCAAGACAAGGCGTGCTCCGCGGGGCAGGCGTCCGTTGACGCAGACCGGCAAACTCCTATACTCGCGGACGAGACGTGCGGGCGAGGGCTGGCGAGAATCGCATGGAAGAGATACCGGTCAATCAGGAATTCGACCCCCCTATCGGTCTTGGCCCGGGGCGCGGGGCTCGGACGCTAGTCGCGCTCGCGGTTGCGTGTCTCACATTTGTCGCGTTTCTCCCTACGCTCCAGAACGGTTTCGTCAACTACGACGACGACGCGAACCTCGTCCTCAACAAGCACTACAAGGGACTGGGTTGGGCGAATCTCGCGTGGATGTTCACCACGTTCCACCTGGGGCCGTATCAGCCGCTAAGCTGGCTCACATACGCCATCGATTACGAGCTCTGGGGGGACAAGCCGGTCGGATATCACCTCACGAGCCTCCTCCTCCATAGCGCAAGCGCCGGTCTCCTTTTCCTGCTGTCGCTCCACTTTGCGCAGATCGCCTTCGGGGCTCGGCCGCGAGGCAAAGATTTCCTTGCGTGCGCCATAGCCGTCCTCTTTTTCTCCGTCCACCCGCTGCGGGTGGAGTCCGTCGCCTGGGCGACGGAACGACGCGACGTGCTCTCCGGCTTCTTCTTTCTTTTGGCAGTGCTTGCGTATCTGCGGGCGGGCGAACGCAGGACGGAGGCACCAGGGGCCTACGGCAAGCTCGTGCCGGCCATCGTCTTCTATGCTCTGTCACTTGCCTCGAAGGCGACGGCGATGACGGCGCCCGTGATCCTCCTCCTTCTGGACGTATATCCGCTGAGGAGACTGCCGGCCGCTCCCTGGCGGTGGTTTGCCGCACCGTATCGACGGGTGATCACTGAGAAGATCCCGTTCCTGGCGCTTGCGATCGCCGCGGGGGCGCTCGCAGTAGTGGGGCAGTCACGAAGCGAGGCGCTACGAGAGCATTTGGGCTTCGCCGACAGGCTTGGGGTGGCGGCGTTCGCAACAGTGTTCTATCTCAGGAAGGCCGTCTTTCCGGCGGGCCTCTATCCGCTCTACGAGCTGCGTCCCGAGTTCCATGCTTTGTCGGCGCCGGTGATCGTCTCGGCGGCCTCGCTCCTCGCCATCACCGCGGCGCTGGTGGCGTTCCGTCGGCGACGGCCGGCGCTCCTTGTCACGTGGATCGCGTACCTCGGACTCCTATCGCCCGTCTCGGGAGTGGTGCCGATCGGCCTACACCTTGCGGCGGACCGGTATACGTATCTCCCCCTCATGGCATGGAGCGTGCTCCTCGCCGGCGGCCTGATGCAGCTCTTCTCGTATCTGCGAACGCGCGGGGGCACAGCGGGGAGATATGCACTGGCGGGCGGGCTCATCGCGGTCCTTGCGGCGTTCGGGGCGCTAACCTGGCGGCAATCACGCGTCTGGAGGGACTCGAAGACGCTGTGGGAACACACGCTGGCCCAAGACGGGCGCTCTTCCGTGGCACACCTCAACCTGGGAGCAGCGCTCTACGACGCCGGGAAGCGGGATGAAGGGGAAGCGCATTACCGGGAAGCCCTGCACCTGCGGCCGCGCTACGCGAGGGCCTACAACAACCTCGGGAGGGCGCTCCTTGAGAAAGGGGACCCGAAGGCGGCGACGGAGCTTTTCGCAACCGCCGTCAAGCTCGAGCCGAAGCTCGCGCAGGCGCACTACAACCTGGGAACCGCTCTCCTGCGCCAGGGCGAGCCCGCAAAGGCCGTCAAGGCGCTGGAAGAGGCGCTTCGCATCGATCCTGATCTGAGCGAGGCGCAAGTCAACATAGCCGTCTCGTACTTAGCGTCGGGCGAGATTGACAAGGCGCAGCACGAGTACGAGGCCGCGCGCGCGCGCGATCCCGACGACGGCGACTCCCTTTACAACCTGGCGACCATCCACCTTCGGCGCGACGAGACGTCCCGCGCGATCGAGCTCTATCGCAAGTCCATCCACGCGCGTCCCGACTTCGCGCCCGCGCATTTCAATCTTGGGAACGCCCTTCTGCGCGCGGGGCGCGCGGACGAGGCCATTGGGGCCTTCCGGGAAGCGATCCGTCTTGAGCCCAAGAGCGCCGGGGCGTATGTCAACCTCGCCGCTGCGTATTTGGGCAAGGGCGACGCCTCCAATGCGATCGCGACCTACGAGGCTGTCCTCCGGGTGCAGCCGGAGCTCGCGATCGCGCACTACAACCTCGGTCTCACACTCCTCGGGGCGAAGCGGTTCCAGAAGGCGGCCGGGGAGTTTCGGGAGGCGCTCAAGACGAACGCCGAGGACTCCGACACGCATTATCACCTTGCCGTCGCGCTCTACTACCTCACGGAATACGCTCTCGCGCGAGAGCACGTAGAGCGGGCGCGGGCCCTGGGTCGCAGGCTTGATCCACGTTTCCTCGAAGCGCTCGACGCGGCCTCGTCCCGGCCGGCGAGCGCGCCTTCCCCCCCTTCCCGGTGACCCCCCCTACTTGCCGGGCTCGGTGAGCGTGCCGATCATAAGCCAGTTGGCGCGATGCCTGGGGGCATCCTCCCCACCGACGAGAAGGATCTCGTTTCCGATACGCGCGAACCCGTAGTCGATGATCCCCATGGGAAGGGGCTCGAGCAAGGAGTAGACGCCCGTTTTCGTGTCGTAGACGAGCACCTCGCGCATGAAGCCGTAGGTGTCGCTCGTCGGCCGGTTCTTGGCCGTGACGAGCGAAGACCAGAGATGGCCGCCCGCGAGGATGACGTAGCGGTCTGCGAACGTGACGGCCCACCACCAACTCGCGGGGTATGGCGTGTCGGCGATGCGCGTCCAACGGGAAGCGGCCGGGTCGTAAACGTATGCTTCATCGGAGTTCCCGCTGCCGCCATAGAGAGGAGAGGTCACCGCCCCTCCGAAGGCGTAGAGTTTTTCCCCGCACGCGGCGACTCCGACGCCGCAGCGAAGCGGCCCCGGGAGCGCGACGCAAGCTTTCCAGGCGGGCTCAGGCGCCGCCAGATCGATCCTCCAGACGTTGTTGTCCACGCTTGTCGCGAGATCATTTCCATCCTTCGTGCCCGCGACGACGTATGCGGTGCCGCCGATGAGGGCCGCTTCCATGTTACACAGAGGGTTCGGGAGGGGGACAAAGGGCTTCCAGGCGAAGCCGTCGCCCTCGGCTACGAGCTTCCACGTATCAGGCCAGGTTTCGTCCTTGCAAGCTCCTCCGAAGACGTAGACGGCGTCCTGGGTGGAAACCGCGCAGGAGTAGGCGGTGTCCTTGGGGAGGTCGGAAAGAGGAGTCCAGGAGTCGGCCTTGACGTCGTAGGCGCTCGCCTTCGGGATCCAGAATTTCTTTTCTGCGTTTTCCCAGAAGGTCCCGCCCGCGACGACGAGCTTGCCGCCGAGGACGCCGGCGGCGGGACCCCCGACGGCCTGAGGAAGGTCGGCGGCGCGCCGCCACTGGACGCGCAGGGCGTCCTCCGCAAACGCATCGTGACCGGCGAAAAGCGCGGCGAGGACACAGACGGGAAGCAGTTTGCGCAGCATGGGAATTCCTCCTATCCCTTGAGGGCTCCGACGGAGATCCCCGAGACGAAATGGCGCTGGAAGAGGATAAAGACGATGAGCATGGGGAGGAAGGCGAGGGTCGCCCCCGCCATGGAGACCCCCACGTCATACTCGAAGCCGAGGGTAGTCAGTTTCGTGACGCCGACGGGAAGGGTATACCATCTCTGCTCGTCCGTCATGACGAGCTGCCAGAGGTATTCGTTCCACGCCCCGACGAAGCTGAAGATGGCGACCGCGCCCATTGCCGGGCGCGCCATGGGGAGAATGACGTGGCGGAAGACGCCCCACTCGCCGGCGCCGTCGATCCGGGCGGCGGCGATAAGGTCGTTCGGTATCTGCTGCATGAACTGTTTGACGAGGAAGATGCCGAAGGGAAATGCGATGAAGGGCGCTATGAGCCCGCGATAGGTCTGGGTCCAGCCGAGGCGGCTCGTGAGGATATAGAGGGGGATGAGGGTCCCCTGGCGCGGGAGCATCATGGTGACAATCACGGTCCAGAAGAGGAAGGTCTTTCCGGGGAAGTCCTTCTTTCCGAAGACGTAGCCAGCTGTGGCGCTGGTCAAGGTCGCCAGGACGCAGACGACGGAGGAGACCAACAGCGAGTTCGCCAACCAGACAAGCGCGGGCCTCTCCCGAAGGAGCTTCAAGTAGTTTCGCAGGGTGGGGTGCGAGGGGAACCATTCGGGGGGGGTGCTCATGATCCCGGTCTGGCTCTTGAAGGAGCCCGTGATCATCCAATAGAGCGGCAGGAGGAAGAGCACGCCGAACACGCACAGGCAAAGCAGCGCCACCGCACGTTTCCAGGCTCGTCCCTTCAATACTCGATCTCCTTGCCCCAAAGGCGGTATTGGACGACGGCGATGACGGCGATCAGCGTGACCAGGACGACCCCCTGCGCGGCGGCATAGCCGAAGTCGTAGGGCGGATAGAACGCGCTCCGGTACATGTAGTAGACGAGCGACCAGTTGGAGGGGTTGTTCTGCGCCAGGAGGAACACGACGACGAACACCTGGAAGACCCCGATCGTCTGGGTGACAGCGACGAAGAGGGTGGCCGGACGGAGCAGGGGCAGGGTCACGTGCCAGAACTGAGCGAAGCCTGAGGCGCCGTCGATCCGGGCTGCCTCGTAGAGCTCGGGCGGGATGCCGCCGAGGGCCGCGAGGAAGATGACGATCGGCTGGCCCAGGATCCACGTAAGGACAACGATCGCCATGCTCGGGACCGCGATGCTCTGGAGTCCCAGCCATTCGACGGGGCGCACGGGATCGATGAGCCCCACGCGGGCCAGCACATGATTGAGGAGCCCGACGGCGGGGTCGTAGATCCATACCCACACCATGCCCAGGCACACCCCTCCGGCCACCACGGGGAGGTAAAAGGCGAAGCGGAAGAGGCCGTGGGTCCATCTCGGCAGGGAGTCGATGAGAACCGAGATGACGATGGACAGCACGAGCGCCAGCGGCACCACGAAGGCGACGAAGAAAAACGTGTTGGCAAGCGCGCAGCGAAAGCGCTCGTCCGAGACAAGCCGGGCGAAGTGCTCGATCCCCGCAAAACGGTACTGTCGCACCGCGCCCATCCGAAGGTCCAGGAAGCTCAAGGCGAGGCCATGGAGCAGCGGCCACAGGATAAAGACCGCGAAGGGAAGCAGCGCGGGGGCGAGAAACAGGTAGTCGGCTCGGGCGCGCCAGAAGCGCCCCATGAATCCGGTCCGGCGCAAGGGCGTCCCCCAGTCCATCAACCGGCGGTGGTTGTGCACGGCGAGGCGGCGCCGCCCCGCCGGCACGATCCTATCTACGCGCCCGCGCGATGATCTCGCGGGCGTTCTTTTCGTAGTCGGCAAGCGCTTCCCGGGCCGTCTTCTTTCCGAGGAAGGCGGCCTGCATCTGGTCAGTAAGCTCGACGCGGATGTCGTAGTAGTAGGGCGAGGTGAGGCCCATGTCCTCCACCCCGTACTCTTCCATGAGCCTGAGGGACGCGGTGTAGAAGGGGTCCTGCGACCGGGGGTTCCCGACGGACTTACGCGAGGGGAGCTGGCCGCAGTTCCGGCAGAACGCTTTCACGTGCTCGGGCAGGCTCATGTAACGCACGAATTCGATCGCCCACTTGCGTTTCACCGGATCGGACTGGCGGAAGACGACGTGTCCGCTGGGGCCCATGGCAAGACCGGCCTTCACGCCGGGGACATTCGGGTACTTGGCCAGGGTGAGGTCCATGGGCACCTTGACGCGGCCCTCCTCCCTGACGAGGTCGGTGAGTTTCCAGAAGACGAGGCTGTGTCCCTGAATGCCGACCTTGCCCATCCAGAAAAGGTTGTTCAGGGGGTCGTCTTTGATCGTCGTCGCCCCGGGCTGGACGAGCCCCCCCTTCTGGAGCTCCAGGAGGAACTCCAAGCCTTTCACCCCCGCGGCGCTCGCCAGAGTCGGGCGGGAGTAGTCGCCGTTCTCATAGAGCTTGGCGCCGAATCCCCACAGGAACGCGAAGCGGTTGTAGTCGCCCTGCTCGCTGGAGAGGAGCAGGCCGAAGGGCCAAACCTCGCCGGGCTTGGCGACCGCCTTGCACGCCTCGCGGAAGTCGTCCACGGTCCACGTGGGGTCGTCAAGGGTCGGGATAAGATCGGCCTTCCCGGCGGCATCCCAGAGAGCCCGGTTGACCACGAGGACGTTGAGCCAAGCGTATCCCGGAAGCCCGTGCAGGTGTCCGTCGACCGTGTACTGGCGGATCCAGTCCTCATAGTAATCGGCGAGCTCGTCCGGGGGGATGGCATTCTCGAGCGGCTCCAGCCAGCCCTTGTAGGCGTAGCCCGAGGTGCGACCGAGGTAGTCGCTCACGACGTCGGGCGCTCGTCCCGCGAGCACCGCCGCCGGCACCTTCGTGGTCATGTCGTCCCACGACACCGACTGGACGCGGATCTCCACCTCGGGGTGCATCTCCATGAATCGCTGCGCGAGGATCGTCTCATAGTCCCCCGGATTGGGGGTCTGGTTCTCCATTCCCTCGATGGACTTCACGAGCGGCTGCGCCCAGTAGGTGATGACGACCTTCTTCGACCCGGAGACCCCTTCCCCCTTTCCCGAGCATCCGCAAAGGGCGAAAGCCAGAACGCACGCAACCAGAAGCGCCGGACATTTCATGGGGGGACCTCCTTCTCTCCCGAGCGAACAGCGCTCATCCTATCACGAGAGCCCCATTTCGACAAGCGCTGACGCAGGGCGGGCCGCCACTGCAGGGAGAACATTTGGCTTGACTGGGGGTGCGCACGCGGGATAGGATCGTCGGTTGTCGCGGGAACGCGTATCTCGAGACCCCATCGTCTAGGCAGGTCTAGGACACAGGGTTTTCATCCCTGCAACACGGGTTCGAATCCCGTTGGGGTCACCAATTCTTAGACTTCGACTGAAGCGGGCGAACTCGAGGGGGCGGGACATCCCAGCCGCTCTTGACGAAGCGGCGCATCACCAGCCGAGAAGCTCGCGTCCCTGCGAGCCCATTGGGCGGTCAATCGAACGGAACGGCATCGAGGGCAGTAGGGACTTCTCTCCCCGGCGGCAACGCGGGCCCGCCCACTACAGCCAGGGCGATCCCTACTACAATAAACGCCACCCCCACAAGGAGAGAAGCACGGAGCGGCTCCCCCAAAAGGACCTTCGCCAGCGCAGCCGCCACCACGGGCTTCAGGTACATGAAGGGAGATCCGGAGGTCGCCGAGACGTGGGTGATCCCCCAGAAGTAGAGGAGATAACCGGCCCCCGTCGTAACGAGCGCCAGGTACAGCAAGGTCGGCGCATGCGATCGCAAGGCGGCCAGGAACTCAGGGGCGCCGGTCGTGAGCAGGACAGGGGGGAGCATCATCACGCCACCGAAAACTGCGGAGAGCGCGAATGCGAGGATCGTGGCGCGCGCATAGTGAAAGCGCTTGAGGAGGACGGTATAGAGCGCAAAGAGGAGCCCTGAGAGGACGGTCATGAGCACCCCGAGCCATGCTCCCGGCACCGCCTCGATCTGACCGACGCTGAGCGTCACCACTCCCGCCAAGCCGAGGAAGGCGCCGAGGAACGTCCAACGGCCGACAGCTTCCTTGAGGATCAGGGGGGCGAGCGCAGCGACCCAGATCGGATGGCTGCAGAAGAGCGCGGCCGCGGTGCCCGCCTCCTCGTATTGGAGCGCCTTGTGAAACAGTCCGATGGAGCAGAACACACCCACGAATCCAAGGAGGGCGCAGGCCGAGAGAAACCGCCACGAGATACGCAGCCCTCCGAGGCGGGCTTGGCGCATTCCCAGCGGCAGCACGACAAGGCCGCCCAGGACGAACCGGAAGACCACGATCCCGCCCGCCGGAACCGCGCCGGTGATGGGCTTGGCGGCGACTTCGATCGTGCTCCAAAGCAGCACGCCTGCGGCGATGCTCGCATATGGAACCCAGGGCCTTACCAAGTCCGTACCCCTTCCCCCCTACCGCGGCGCGCACCCGTCCCGCGCAAGCAACTCCTCAACCTCCGCGCGGCTGGGCGCCCCCTCGTTGGCGCCCACGCGCTGGATCACGATCGCGGCCACTGCGTTGGCAAATCGCACGGCGGCGAGGAGATCCATCCCCCCGGCCAGGGCGCTCATAAGTCCCCCGACAAACGCATCGCCCGCCCCCGTCGCATCGATCACGGGCACCCGCAACGCGGCGACCATGCAGCCCTCGGGAGGGACGCCCGCGTCATCGGGCGCATAGACGTAGGCGCCTCTCGCATCGCACTTCACGACGACCGCCGTAGCGCCCTGATCGCACAGGGCTTTTCCGATCTCGCGAGGCTCAGAAGCGCCCGCGAGCTTCGCCGCCTCATCGTAGCTGGGAACCAAGAAGTCCACGCAGCGCAACGCCGGCCCGAAGGTCTCGCGCCAGTTCCCCCGTTCGTCCCAGGTGAAGTCGAGGAAGGTCTTGGCGCCAAAGGATCGCGCCTTGCGGAGGAGCCCAGCGAGATCCTCCCCTTCCAGAGCCGGGAGCGCAGCGGCGCTTGCCACCGACACGCAGCGCGCACCCCGGAGAAGTTCGACATCGACGTCGGCGACCCCAAACGCATTGTTCGCGCCCGGATGGAAGAGAAAGCTCCGTTCCCCATCCGGATGGATGAGGACGATGCAGGCGCTGGTCTCCACGGTCCTTGAGCGCACGATCCCGCGGGTGTCGATGCGCTCGCCCTCGAGCGTCCGAAGCACGAAATCGCCGAGCGGGTCGCTCCCCACTTTTCCGATGAGGCGTACGCGCATGCCCAGGCGACGGGCGACCACCGCTTCGTTCAGGGCATCGCCCCCGGTGCGCAGGCCGATGTGGTCCACGCGGGCCACGAGGCCCCGCGAGGGAAGGCTCGTAAACGGCCTCACCGCCACGTCCGCGACGATAAGCCCCACACACACGATCTCGGGAGGCTCCCCCTGCATAGCATTCCCTCATGCGCTAGCGCGCACGATCAGCCTCGGCTTCATGGCGATCTGGACGGGCTCGAAGCTGGGCCCCTTGACGATCGCCTCAAGAAGGACTTCCGCGGCCTTGAGGCCGAAGTCTTCCTTCGGCTGCGCCACGGTGGTGAGAGGCGGCGCGGCGAATTCGCTGGCGGGGAGGTCGTCCATGCCCACCACGCTCATCTCCTGCGGCACGCGGACACCGGCCTCCGCGAGGGCGAGGAGGGCTCCGATCGCCGTGCGGTCGTCGTCACAAAAGATCGCGTCCGGTCGCGGGCGGCCGGCGTCCGCCAGGACCTCCTTGACGCCGGCGTATCCCGCCCGGTACGCGTCGATATCGGCGCTCTTAAGATGAACCATGTCGGCGGTAAAGACGAGGCCGAACCTTTTCTCAACGGCCTCGGGGCCGTCCTCGTGGAAACGCGTTTTTCGCCCGAAGAAGGCGATCCGGGTTCGCCCGCGTTTCTTGGTCAGGAAGTCGTACGCTTCCCGGGCGCCCGAGGCGTAGTCCACATAGACGGTGTGCGCCTTCAGACCCGGCACGCGCTTGCACAGGACAAGAGGAAAGCGCTCGCGAGCCAATCGCGCAAGATGCTGATTGGGGCCTTCGGGCTCGACCGGGTCCACGATCATGCCATCGACGCGACGGGCGAGAAACCCCTCGACGTACTGAATCTCCCTCTCCTTGTCATCCCGAGTGTCGCCGATGAAGAGATGGAACCCCTCATGCCACAGGCGATCGCCGACGAGGGCGAGCTTCTTGCGCTCGACGGTAACGTCGAGCACCCCGGACACGAGGGCCACGGTGCGAGTAGTGCGGCTCCTAAGGCCCCTCGCCACGAAATTCGGAGTGTAGTTGAGGGCGCGGGCCGCCTCAAGAACCCTCTGGCGGGTCTCCTCCTTGACGCGCTGGGAGCCGCTCAAGGCGCGCGAAACGGTACTCACGTCCAGAGCCAATCTTTCCGCCAACTCCTTGAGTGTCATGGAGTTGTCCTTCGAAGAAAACCCGACGGCCCCCGCGCCATAGAGACGGCCCGGGGCATACAAACGTTTGGCTGCTACTATAATGATCTTCTTCGGAACTTCCACCGGATTCTCGCTCAAGCACCGGTGACGCGCAGAGGGACGCCTCGTATACCTAGGTAGAATGTTCCCCAGACCGCTTCCCGTCCCGGGGGGACAGGTTGGCTCCTACCTTTACCCTTCAGCAGCCGCCTGTCCCCCACTTCCTTTGGGTTCTTTCGAGCATTTCGGGGACCCGGGGCTTTTCTCTTGACCCCGCGGGCCGTTTCCTGATATGAATCGGGAGGTTCCGAGACGGCTGTGCGAGAGCTCCCCGTGGGGCGCCGAAGGGGCAAGGCCGGCGTATGAAGCGACGGTCCGAAACTCTCAGGCACCAGGAGCGCAGCCGTATGCGCTCCTGAATTCCATGAAGACAGGGGACAGGAAAGGACAGATTCCCGTCCCCTTTTTCATTGAGGTGGCGCGTGCTCGAAACGCCCTTGACGACCCGACATCGCGAGGCCGGAGCCCGGATGATCGAGTTCCACGGCTGGGCGCTGCCGCTCCTGTTCTCGTCCATTATCGAGGAGCACCGCGCGGTCAGAGGCCACGCGGGACTCTTCGACGTATCCCATATGCCTCGCTTCCGGGTTACGGGGAAGGACAGCGTGGCTCTGCTGGCGCGCCTGCTCACCTGCGACGTGAAGGCCCTTACCCCGAGCCGCGCGAAATATGCCCTCATGTGCGGCGACGACGGAGGGATCCTCGAAGACGCCATCGTCTTTGCCCTGCGAGAGTCCTTTGTCATTGTGGGAAACGCGAGCAACCGCACGCGCGACCACACTCGCTTGACAGCGCATGGGCGAGGCCTGGACGTGAAGATCGAGGACACCACCGAGCAGACCGGGATGATCGCCCTCCAAGGGCCGGGGACGGCCGCGCTCACACGCGAACTCTTGGGGAATGTTCCCGCAAGACTTGACCGGTTTGGAGCTGCGGAGACGGAGTTCGCCGGCTCTACCATCCTCGCGTCGCGGACGGGTTACACGGGCGAGGACGGCTTCGAGTTCATCGCCCCGAAAGACGCGATTGTCAAGCTGTGGGACGCCTTCGCAGCGGGAGGGGCACCGCAAGGACTTCTGCGGGCGGGGCTCGGTGCGCGGGATACGCTGCGCCTGGAGGCCGCGCTTGCGCTGTATGGAAACGAGATCGATCCGAGCGTCAACCCGTTCGAGGCGAGGCTTGCGTGGACGGTTGATTTCCGTAATGATGCGTTCGCGGGCCGGGAGGCGCTGCGGAGGCTAGCGCGCGAGGGCATTCGGAGAAAGCTCGCGGGAGTCGAGCTGGGCTCAAGGCGGATCGCGCGGCATGGTTTCGCGGTCCGTCATGACGGGCGTGTCGTCGGCAGCGTCACGAGCGGGACCTTCTCTCCCACCCTCGAGCGGAGCATCGCGCTTGTGCGGGTCGAGCGGTCCTGCGCCGAGATCGGGGGCAAGCTGCTCGTGGAGATCCGAGGGCACGAGGAGAACGCGGACGTGGTGGGACTTCCCTTTGTGAGGAGATGATCGAGATGGGGCGTGACGAAAGGAAGCTGCGCTACGCGAAAACGCACGAGTGGGTCGACGTGCAGGGGACGAAGGCGGTCGTCGGGATTACGGCCTTCGCCGCCAAGGAGCTGCAGGACCTCGTCTTCGTGGATTTGCCCCAGGTCGGAACGGCGCTGGCGGCTGGAGAGGCGTTCGGGAGCATCGAGTCCGTGAAGGCGGTGAGCGACCTCTACGCCCCCGTGAGCGGGAAGGTGGTCAAGGTGAACGGCGCGCTCGAGGACGCCCCCGAGCTCGTATCCTCGGACGCGTACGGCGAAGGATGGATGCTCGAGATCGAGGTCACGGACGCCTCCAACGTCAGCAACCTCATGACCAAAGAGGCGTATCACGCGATGGTAACGGAGGAGAAGGCCCAGTAACGTCGGCTTCCCCGAAACGAGATGCGCCATGGCGTATACGCAACTTTCCGAGACCGACGCGGCGGAGATGCTCCGCAGGATCGGCGTCCGCGAGGTCCGGGAGCTTTTCGACGGGGTCCCGGAGGACCTTCGCCTGCACGGGCCCCTTGCGCTTGCGGAGGGACTGAGCGAAGACGCGCTCCTCTCCTACATGCGCGGGCTCGCGGACAAGAACGGGCCTGCAGGAAGACGCGTGTCCTTCCTGGGGGCGGGGATTTACGACCACTATGTCCCGGCCGTCGTGGACGAAGTCGCCGCGCGCGGCGAGTTCTACTCCTCCTACACGCCCTACCAGCCTGAGGTCAGTCAAGGGAACCTGCAAGCTTTCTTCGAATACCAGAGCCTCGCGGCGGAGCTCTTCGGCACGGACGTCTCGAACGCTTCCCTGTACGACGGGGCGACCGCAGTCGTCGAGGCGGTGCTCATGGCACTGGACGCGGTCCGGCCCCCGCGCAAGCGCATCCTCGTCAGCGAAGGCGTCCATCCCGAGTACCGGCAGGTGCTCACGACGTACCTGAGGCACTCGGAAGTCGTGATCGAGACCGCGCCGACCCCCGGCGGCACGACGGAATTCAAAGGCACCGAACTCGGCGCTTGTGCCGCCCTTGTACTGGCGAACCCCAACTTCTACGGCTGTATTGAAGCGTGTCCGCCTTGGCGGAGCGCGCTCACGCACACAGGGCCATGTGCATCGTCTGCGTTGATCCCATCGCCTGCGGGGTGCTGCGCCGTCCCGGCGAGGCCGCCGCGGACATCGTCGCGGCCGAGGGGCAGCCCCTGGGGCTCCCCCCCTACTACGGGGGGATGACTCTTGGGATGCTGGGGGCGCGCCGGTCGCTCCTGCGTCGGATGCCCGGACGGATCGTGGGGGAGACAACCGACGTCGAGGGGCGACGGGGGTACGTCCTCACGCTGCAGACGCGCGAGCAGCATATCCGCCGGGAGAAGGCCTCGTCGAACATCTGCACGAACCAAGCGCTGTGCGCCCTTCGCGCCGCCGTCTACCTCGCCGTCATGGGCGCGAAAGGGCTGAGGGACGTCGCCTGCGCGTGTTATGCGGCCTCGCACTACGCGGCAGAGGGGATCTCGCGTCTAGCGGGATTCTCGGTGCGCTACGGGGCTCCCTTCTTCAAGGAATTCGTGGTGCAGTGCCCGCGCGACGCGCAAGAGATTGCGGTCGATCTGCGGGGCGATGGGATTCTCGCCGGCGTGCCCCTTTCGCGCTTCTTCCCGGAAAGACGCAACGAGCTTCTCATCGCCTGCACGGAAAGGCGGACGCACGAGGAGATAGACCGGCTGATCCGCGCGCTGGCGAGCGCCGGTCGGAGATGATGCGCATGCAGGAAGAACCGCTTCTCCTTGACTTGGCCGGAAGAGCCCTTCCCACGAGTTTCGCGGGGTGCGAGTGGGAAAAGGAGGCTGGGCGCATCAGTCGGGAAGTCCCAGGCGAGCTTTTAGCGGCGCGGACGCCCGACATCCCGCACCTCGGAGAACTCGACTGCATCCGTCATTTTCTCAATCTCTCACGACGAAACGTGGGGGTGGACACGACGTTCTATCCGCTCGGCTCCTGCACGATGAAGTACAACCCCAAAGTGAACGAGCGCATTGCAGCGCTCGAGGGTTTCGCCGGGCTTCATCCGTACGAGGAGACGTCGGACACAGCGGGCATGACGGAGGTCCTGTCGGGCCTGGCGTTGGCGCTGTGCGAGATCGCGGGCCTTGACGCGGTCACCTTAGCTCCCTCCGCCGGGGCGCACGGGGAGCTGACGGGGCTTTTCATCCTGCGCGCCGCCCTCGACGCATCGGGGAGATCCGAGCGTAGGGTGGTGCTCATCCCCGACAGCGCCCACGGGACCAATCCCGCAAGCGCGGCGCTGGCCGGGTTTACGCCGCAGGTTCTGCGCTCCGGTCCCGACGGCTACCTGCGCCTCGCCGACGTGCAGGCGAGGCTGGACGCGTCCGTCGCAGGCATGATGATCACGAATCCCAACACCCTGGGTTTGTTCGAGCGGGAGATCCGGCCGATCGCCGAGGCCCTTCATCGCGCGGGGGGAATGCTGTACATGGACGGCGCAAACATGAACGCGCTGGCCGGGATCGCGCGACCGGGGGACTTCGGCGTGGACATCATGCACTTCAACCCGCACAAGACGTTTGGGTCGCCTCACGGAGGCGGCGGCCCCGGGGCCGGTCCGGTGGCGGTGCGCGGGGACCTTGCGCCGCACCTTCCCCCTCCCGCCTTCGTTCGCGAGGGGAGCGCCGCCCGCTCGTTGGAACTCGACTCCCGGTCGATCGGGCGCATCCGCTCCTTTCACGGCGGCATCCCGGTCCTTCTGCGCGCCTACGCCTATATTCTCAGGCTCGGAGGCCGCGGGCTCACCCAGGCCGCCGAGACCGCCGTCCTCTGCGCCAACTACTTAGCCGCTCTCCTGCGCGACGACTACGAGCTGCCGTATCCGGGCCGGCCCATGCACGAGTTCGTCCTGAGCGCCAGCGTCCAGAAGAGGGCGGGGGTGCGCGCGCTTGACATCGCAAAGCGTCTGTTGGACCACGGCTTCCACCCCCCCACCGTTTACTTTCCCCTTATCGTTCCCGAAGCCCTCATGGTGGAGCCGACGGAGACGGAATCGCGGCGGACGCTCGACGGCTTCGCCCATGCGATGCGGGAGATCGCGCGCGAGGCGAGGGAGAACCCGGACCTTCTGCGCGCAGCACCGTACACCACGCCGGTCCGCTGCCTCGACGAGGTGCAAGCGGCCCGCCGGCCGATCGTGACCTGGCGCGACCGGGAAGAGCGCCCTACACTTTGACCCAGCGCTTCCGGCCAGCGGAGGAGACGACCGCGTCCAGCACCTGCTGGCAGCGCAGGCCGTCCACGAAGTCCGGGTGCTCGCGCTTCCGCCGTGCGATCGCAACGACGATGTCGCGCGCCTGGTTCACGAACGTGTGCTCGTACCCGATCATATGGCCGGGCGGCCACCAGGCGCTGACGTATGGATGCACGCCTTCGGTGGCGATGATACGGCGGAAGCCGCGCGCGTGAGGCGGGTCCTCGGTGGAGTAGTAGTCCAGGTAGTTCATGTCCTCGAAGTGGAACGCGAGCGTCCCCTTCGACCCGTTGATCTCGAAGCTCCATCCGTTCTTTCGCCCGGGCGCGAGCCTCGTCGCTTCGAACGTGCCGACCGCGCCGTTGGCGAAGCGCGCCAGGAACAGCACGGCGTCGTCCACCGTGACGTTCCCCATGCGCCTTCGGGCCTTCGAGGCGCGTCCGGATTCCCCGGCGGGGAGGGGACGTTTCCGGATGAACGTCTCGCTCAAGCCCGCGACCTCCGTGATCTCGCCCACGAGATACCGTGCGAGGTCGATGAGATGGGCATTGAGGTCGCCATGGGCGCCGGTGCCGCATACCTCCTTGCGCAGTCGCCACACGAGGGGAAAGGCAGGATCCACGATCCAATCCTGGAGGTAGACCGCTCGCCAGTGACGGATGTCGCCGATGCGGCCTTCGTCGATGAGCTGCTTCGCCAGCGTCACGGCGGGGATGCGGCGGTAGTTATGCCAGACCATGTGAAAGACCTTCGCCCGTCGCACGGCGTCCACCATCCTGCGCGCCTCCGCGGCATTCATCGCAAGAGGTTTTTCGCAGACGACGTGTTTGCCGGCCCTCGCCGCCGCGATGGCGATCTCGGCGTGGCTGTCGTTCGGCGTGGCGACATCCACGATGTCGATATCGTCGCGCTCGACGAGGCGGCGGTAGTCCGTCTCGACCGTCTGCCAGCCCCAGCGACGCGCGAACGCCCTAACGGCGGCCGCGTGCCGGCCGCAGACGGCCCGCATCACGGGCGCGGCCGGGAGGTCGAAGAATCGATGCACCTTGTACCAGGCGTTCGAGTGCGCCTTCCCCATGAACTTGTAACCGATGAGACCGACGCGCAGTTCCTTGACCATGGCTCACCTTCCTCCCTACATGTCGTCGCGAAGCGTCCCGACGAGGTCCGACACCTTATCGACGCGATGGGCCGCAAGCGTCCCCTCCAGCTCCGCCAGCAGGCGTATCCCGGCCATCGGGTCCGCGAAGTTCGCGGTCCCGAACTGGACGGCCGTCGCGCCCGCGACGAGGAACTCCAGAACGTCGTCGGCCGTCATGATCCCGCCGATCCCGATGACCGGGGCGACGCCCAGGCGAGCGACCTCGTAGACCATGCGCAGGGCGACGGGCTTGATCGCCGGGCCCGACAGGCCCCCCGTCACGCCGCCGAGCACGGGCCGCCGCCGCCGCCAGTCCACAGCCATCGCCAGGAGCGTGTTGATAAGGGAGAGGATGTCGCTGCCGCCGTCCGCAGCGGCCCGGGCGACGTCGGTGATGCTGGTGACGTTCGGGGTGAGCTTCGTGATGATGGGGAGTCGGGTCTTGCGTCGAACGGCGCGTACGACGCGTCGGGTCGCCGCGGGATCGACCCCGAAGGCCATCCCTCCCTCCTTGACGTTGGGGCAGGAGACGTTGATCTCGACGGCGCTCACGCCGTCCTGGGCCCCGACGGCTTCCGCAAGCTCTTCGAATTCAGCGACGGTCTTCCCGGCGATGTTCACGATCACCGCCGTGCCAAGGCGGCGCATCGCCGGCAACTCTTTGGTGAGGAAATGCCCGAGCCCGGCGTTCGCCAAGCCGATGGAGTTCAGCATGCCGGAAGCGGTCTCGACGACGCGCGGCGGGGCATTGCCCGCGCGCGTCTTGAGCGTCACCGACTTCGACACGAGCGCGCCGAGTCGGGACACGTCGTAGATCTCGCCGTATTCGCGTCCGTACCCGAAGGTCCCGCTGGCGGCTATGAGCGGGTTCTTGAGCTTCAGCGGCCCGAAACTGACCTGGAGATCAACCGCCACGCGCTAGCCCTCGTCTCGCGGGCGCATCCATAAGAAAACCCTCTGTCGAGAGAGGGTTTTCTTTTCAGCAAGAGATGTCCGGCGCCCCCGTGTCCGTCGCCATGCCCCCCCTTAGTCCTGGTAGGGGTGCAGGGGGCTGCGTCTGCGGACCGCATAGATGTATTCGAAATCCTGCTGGATGTAATGCATGTCGTCCTCCCAGTATTGGAGGATCATGCGGTCGTGGACGGGGTCCCCCGTGAATGCGCAACCCGCTATGCCCAGAAGGCATCCAGCGATGACCAGACCCGCTAGCAGCCATCTCATGACGTTCCGCTCCCAACTAGAGGTCTTTTGCTTCCCCGTCACGGATACCGATTTCTATAGTAAACGATATACGGGCTTCCGCAGATGTCAACCGAAAAAACCGGCCTCGGGACGCTCCAAACGCGCAGCCCTTTCCCGCCAATTCGGCCCGAAATAGCGGTCGGTCGTATCCACGATGCCGCCCTCCCGCACGGCCTTGTGCAGGTCGTGGCAGCTTGCCACCGGGCGCGAGAAGACGCTCGGGACCATCCAGAACGCAGAGATCTCGTGGGCGTCGGAGCCGCAGGTGACGGGGAGGCCAACCTCCCCAGCGAACAAGCACGCCCACAGGTTGGGGCTCTCGAACGGGTGCGGATAGCTTGAGATGTGATCGTACGGAAGGTTTACGCCGTTCACCCCTTCGACGGCACTCAGGCAGGCGATGATTTCAGAAAGCTCTTCCTTCGGAAACGAGTCGGGAGGATGCGCGCCGGACGCGCCCGCGCTCCAGGGATGCGCCCAAATGACTAGGTCATCGACGGACAGGAGCCCGGCGTCCCGGAGCGCCCGGAAGCGACGTTCCCCGGTCGATACGGCTCTCTCAACTTCCAGGAGCTTGTCCTCGAGCGCGAACACAAGGAAATCGCCATGGTCCGTCGTCACCTCCATCCCGGCGATAACGCGGACAGGGGTGCCGGCCAACTCGGTCCGAAGCGCCCTCACGCCCTCGAGGCTTCCATGGTCCGTGACGGCGACCACCGGAAGCTTCAATTCCAGTGCGCGGCTCGCAAGATCCCCGACATCCAGCACGCTGCAAGGGCTTCCCGCGGAAGTGTGTACGTGGAGATCCAGCTCAAAATGCGGTTCATTCATCGCAGGCGAACGTCGTCCTCACTCACGACCGATCGTAAGCGCCAGCAGGCGCAGGGCAGGGAGCCCGCCGGGAACCTGCACGCGCAACTCCCCCCCTTTCCTCTCCATCGGCAGGTTCACCTTCTTCCACTTTCCGGACGGCTCAGCGATCTCGAGCGCGCCGACCTTCGCCCCGGCGGGCCATTCCAGAACAAAGGCGAACTCGCTCCAATCATCGAGCTCGAGGTTCGCAAACGCGATCAGGACGCAGTCGGGATAGTCCCTGCGGAACGGCATCATCCAGGCGCCGTCCTCCGCGCAGAGGTCCAAGGTCCCCTTGCCCAACCAGCGGACGATGGCGGCGAGCTGTTCCTTGCGCGTCCAATTGGAGAAGGCGACGGCGAAGCCCTGCGAGGCGTCGAACGGGTAGATCGCCACCCGGCCACCCAACTCGTTTTCAAACACCGTGAAGGCCGGGAGCACCCTCGCGCGGTCGGGATCAACGAGGTGGGAGATCACGCGGGCGCCCTTGCCGGGCGCAATCAGGTTCAGCCTCTGCCCCCGCACCAGCCCTGTAAGAGTGAGGTAGGTCCCCGGGGCGCCGGCGAAATCCTTTTCCGGGCTCTCCTCGGCCGAGAGCGGCCGGTCCGTCTTGCTGATCCACTCGCCCGGGGACACGCCCAAGAAACGTCCATAGCCCATTTCCGTGAGGGTCAGGAGGGCACTGGCATCAAGGAGAAGTCCCCTGCGCAGAATCGCCTGCATCTCGGCCTGAGTGTATCCGCTCAGCGTCCGTCCCGTTGCACAGATCACACGCTGGTTGTCGTCCCAAACGGCGGGCATCCCGGCCCCCTGCACGACCGCGGCCCAGCCCTCCCCGTCTGATGCAAGCTGGTCGAAACCCTCCCCTTCCCGGAGGCGGACGTAGTCGCGGACGTTTCTCCGGAACGGGACACCCACGCCGCGGGGCGTGCCCCCCGGACCACACCGCTCCGCCAGCGCGTCCAAGAGCGGCTTGACCTGTGCCAGCATGCGTCCGTAGCGGTCGCGCTTGCGAATGGGCGTTCCGACATGATCGTAGAGGTTCATCGTGATGTCCGCCGCCCCCACGACCTGCCCGATCTCCAAGAGCAGCCGCGTGACGGCCGCGGACTTCGAATAGGGCGTATAGGGGAAGTCCTCCAACTCCGGAGCCAGCCTCGTCCCAGCGGGCAGGCAACAGACATCTTTCATGAAGTTCAAGTTGTCGAGCACCAGCTCCGCCGGCCGGCCCTCCACATACGGTCCGAAACACGGACGTGCGACCGGCTCCCCGCAGAGCGAGAGCTCCTCCAGGGCCGCCTCCCACCACGATCCGTCCATCGCCAGACTGCACATGTAGCCCAAGCGGGTCTCGGCGCACCCGCCGTGAACGGCGCGCGCCACGGCACGCGCCACGGCGACCATCGAATCCCCCAGCACGCGGAACCAGACGGGACGGACGGGATCCGGGACGCCGGGGGCAAGCAGCCTTCCAACCAGCTCTTCGCGCCCGATCTTTCGCCCGATCGCATTGCTGAGCGCGCGCATGTGAAGCGGACAATAGCACCCCCAGCGCACGGGCTGATGATTGTGCGTCCGCATATCGTCCTCGAGCCAGAGGATGTGCGGTTTCGTCGAGGCGTAGAGTCGATAGGTTTCAGCGATCCACCGGAGAAACCCCTCCGATAGCGGACAGGCGCAGGCGTTCGCCTCCACTCCGGAGGCATCCATCATCCATTGGATATCCGGGTGGACGGCGCGCTGGTTGCGCCCGCGGTCGCAGTGGTTGAGCGTGACCCAGGGGTTGATGCTCGAGAAGATCCCAGTCGAGCCAAGGGTCTCCCGCGCGCGGACAAGCCATGGAAGATACTGTCGCACGTAGTCGTGCGGGGGAAGGCCGTGGCTAAAATCCTCCACGTCGATCTTCCAGATGACCTCCCCTACGGAAAACTCGCGGCAGTAGTCGAACACCTCCTGGATGGTCTCCTGCGGTTTCCAGAGGGAGAGGGTGCGGCGCAACATATAATGGGCGCGTCGGCGTTCGGACGTCATACCTCCTCCTTCAAACTCTCCAGAGATCTCCCGGAGCGGCACACACAGATCGTCAAGAGATGATGGACGCCATAGCAGGTTACCGGAGGAGACCGGATTGTAAAGAGCGGGACTTCCTTCCGGCCTGCGAGCGCACACGGCTGGGACGGCCCTTGCGAGCCTGTCGAGCGCGCTCATGGCGGGAGAAGCTCGGCCTCAGGCGCTGAAGCGGAACTCGATCACGTCGCCCTCCTGCACGACGTAATCCTTCCCTTCAAGTCGCGTCTTCCCCTTGGCGCGAGCGTCGCGGAACGATCCGCAGCCGGCCAACTGGTCGAACGAGACGACCTCGGCACGGATGAACCCCCGGGCGATGTCCGTGTGGACCTTCGCCGCCGCCTCGAGGGCGCTGGAGCCCCGACGGATGATCCACGCCCTCGCTTCCTTCTCGTTGGAGGTGAGGAAGGTGAGCCCGTCAAGAGCGGCGCAGGCCGCCTGCGCGAGGCGCAGCCCGACCGGGGCGGCAAGGCCATACTCCTCAGCGAGCTCCTGACGTTCCGCCTCCGGCAACGCGGCCAGCTCCGCTTCGATCTCGGCCGACACGGTCAGAAGCGGGAGGTCCGCCTCGAGGGCCACTGGTTTACCGATCTCCTGTTCGTCCACGTTCACGACGACGAGAACGGGACGCAAGGTAAGCAACTGGAAGCTCGACAGCGCGAGGAGCTCTACGGGCGCAAGCTCCATCCGGCGCGCCGGCACTTGTTGCTCCAACAGCGCCAGGCACTTCTCCAGCAGCGCAAGCTCGTGTTTCTCCTGGGCCGACGTGGGCTTAGGCTTGGTCACCTCCACGCGCAATTTGTCGATTCTCTTCTGAACTATGAGCGTATCCGCCAGCAGAAGCTCGTCCAGCAGCAGCGCGAGGTCGCGAGCGGGATCCACTGGACCCAGGGGATGAGCGACGTTGGCACT
Source organism: Planctomycetota bacterium (assembly GCA_043803205.1). Classification (GTDB taxonomy): domain Bacteria; phylum Planctomycetota; class DG-23; order JAZDKG01; family JAZDKG01; genus JAZDKG01. Next base: position 25,785 of record JAZDKG010000011.1, on the reverse strand, counting down.
GCGAAACGCCCTGAGTACCAAGGCCACCCCGTCGGTTTCGCGCATCTGGGCGAAAACCTGTGCGTTAAGCTTCGCCTCCACGGACGCCTGAGGCGCGATCCCGACGAGGTCCACGAACTCGACCGATGCGTGCGTTACCTTCTTGGAACGGGTCATCTCCGCAAGCGCCTCGACGCGAGGGTCGGGCACCTTGACCTGGCCGATGTGCACTTCCACGCCATGCTCCCCGGTGTGGACGCCAGCCCCCGTTGCGGCATTGAAGAGCGTTGTCTTTCCGCTCGCACGCAGTCCCGTCAGCGCCAATCTCAAGGCTGTCCTTTCTCTGGTCCAAGTTTTCCGGACGACCTTCTGCTGCGGCAGCCGTCGATCACCCCCCGGGAGAGCTCTCTGGCGGCGCGCAGCTCCTCCCGGGTAAGCAACCTGTGCCCGTATCTCGCCTCGTAGAAGACTCGGGTCACTTGGAGAAACGGGCTTCCGACGGACGCGTCGGCGGCGGCGACCTGCGCCGCGAAGGCGAGAGGCGGAACCGCCAGTTTCCGTTCAAAGCCCGCGGAGGCGAGCTCATCCAGAAGAGCGTTGTAGAAGCGCAGCGCCTTGGGGAGCGTCGTCCCCCCCGTTCGCAGTCCCTCCTCCCGAAACGCCCGGCGCATGACATAAGGAAACACCCGCCGCAGGAGGAGCCACGCAACGACGGCGAGGGCGAACGAGCCGGCCGCCACCGCAATCCGGGCCGTCAGGGACAGGTTTTTCCACGACCATCGCGCCAGCGCTTCACCTTTATTGCCGACAAGATCCTGGAGTTTCTTGCCAAGCCTCTGGCTGAACGCGCGCAGGCTCGAGTACATCGCCTTCTGATCCTCCCTCTCGAAGCCGATGACGCGGTTCGTCCACTGCATCTGGAACCAGCCCTGAAGCTGTTCGAGGCGGCTTGCCATATACCGTTGGTCGGAAAGCGTCGCGGCCGAGCCCGGCGTGGGATCGAAGGTCACCCAACCGTGCCCGCGGAAGTAGACCTCCACCCAACTGTGGGCATAGTTGCTGTAGACCCAGTAGCTCTCCGTGAGGTTGTTCCAGCGGCCGCCGCGAAACCCGTTCACGATCCTCGCGGGGACTCCCTGACAACGCAGCATCAGCGCCATCGCGGAGGCGAAGAGGCTGCAATGTCCTTTCTTCTCCCGGAACAGGAACTCCTCGATGGGATCCATGCTCTCCGTGGCGTAATCCCTGAGATCGAGCGTATAGGAGAAGTTCTGGGGGTTGCGCAGGTAGGCTTCAATCGCCGTCGCCACCTCGTAATCGGAACGATAGCGCTCTTTCGGGGCGACCTCACGGGCCAGGGTTTTCACGCGCGCACTCACGTGCTCGGTCGATAGGTACATGTCCCGGAAGCGCTCGTAGCCTCCCCAAAGCCCCAGATCATCGCCCTGGCCCTGCCTGAAGGGGCCCAGCCAGTCGAAGGTATCAGGCTGCAGGTAGCGACGCTGGGGCTCCCACTGCAAGACCTCGAGGAACTCCGCCGGGAGCTGTGGGGCCTCTCCTGGAGACAAGACGGGTACGCGTGGGGCCTGATCGAGCTGCGCGGCAGTGGGCTCATGCACGACGGAAGCCACGCGGTATCTCATCGCCTTGCGCCTGGATTGCGCGGCGACCAGGCCCATGTGCCGCTTGATAAGGATCTCCTGGCGCAGGTCGATGACTTTCCCCAGGATCGGTCGATAGAGCGCGAAGAGCACCCTCGTGTCCAAAGGGTCGATCGTGACGTCCTGAACAACCACATTGGACAGGTTCCCGGGATCGAAGTCATCGGGCCAGATGAGTCGGGACACGTCTCCTTCCGACTCGCTACGGTCGTTGTACCATCCGCGACCATCCCACTTGGCAAGGGCGAGGCCACGCCAGTACAGGTTCTCTCCCAGGGGTCGGTAGGGAACACCGTCCCGCGTCAACTTCACGTTCATGACGGCGTTCCGCTCTTCGAGGATCTGGCCGAGGTCGTTGAGCTGCACCGTCTCGGAGAAGCCGGTGACGGTTTGCACGTTCCCGGTGATCGTCCGGGCGATGATGGGCTCCTTCGTGCGCGGGAAGAGCACGAACCCGACTCCCGCGCCGACGAGAACAAGGATGCTCAGGCAGACGCCGGTGACGACGAATCCCTTGCTCGACCGCAGCGTCGCACGCGCGATCTGACGCACAGGACTGCGAAAGGACATGCGCTCGTCCTCCGGGACGTGTCGCACGACGCCTTCCGCGTCGCGTTCGAGGGTAAAGAGCATGAGGGCCAGGACGGCCGCTGGCACGTACGCCGCAAGGATCACGCCGAAGTAGAGCTGCGTAGTGAGCGCCGCCGTGGTGCAGATAAGCACGATGCCGATCGAAAAGACGATGTAGAAGTCCCGGACGTTCTTTTCGATAACGGCCTTGACGAGCACGACGACGACCAGAAAGTTCGCTACGGCATAGATGAAGCTGAACTGGAAGAAATCGAAGACGGCCCACGCGAGTGCCGCCAGGATGATGAAGTTGGAGGTGCGACGGGAGACGAGCTCCTCGCGCCTCACCTCGACCCAGTAGTAGGCTAGAGGCAGCACGAAGCAAGTGACGGCGAGGTGTCCGTAGCCGCCGGTCGCCAGGGCGTACGGAACGATCGCCAGCATCATCATCACAAAGACGCTCGCGCTGTAGAGCCGATCGACGGACATCGCTCGCCTTTCAGGCCACGACGACGGCGGGCTCCAGGCCTCTAGGGCCGAAGTGCTTCGCCTCAGCCGTCAAGATGAACTGCCGGGCGAACTCAGGCGCATCCGCGACAAAGACGCGGAAGCCGCCGTTCCAGGCCTCCCGTCGCTCGGGCCTCCCCGGGATTTCCTCCTCGCACACGCGCACGAGGATCGCGTTGCCACATCCGATCGCCCAGGGGGCACCTTCGTCGAGGAGATCGCGGACGTCGTGGCGTCTCGTAGGCTGAGCGAGGGCGAGAACCTGAAGGAGCTGGCCGATGCGCCTCGCCTCCCCTCCACCCGCTCCCGCAAAGAATTCGGGACCGTACAGCACGAGGCAGATCTCGTATCCCTGCCGGGCGAGCTCCGCCAGCACGGTGGCCACGAAGCTGACCGCGCGCTCGAAGGTTTCCGCCAAGGCCCCATCGCCCCGGGAACCGACGTACGTGTCGAAGAAGATGCAGACGTTCCGCTCCTCCCTCCGGTCGAACTCCCTGAGGAGGAGCTTCCCATGCTTGGCGGAGGTTTTCCAGTGGATGTGGCGCGGGTTATCGCCCTCGCGGAAGTCCCGGAGTCCTTTGAAGCTCTCCTCGATGCCGCGAAGCCACGCGCGCTTGGCGAGGTTCTCGTCACTTCGCTCGGCCTCGACGAGCACGGTCTCGCGCAGTTGTCCGAGGCGAGGGAGGACCACGACTTCGTCCGCCATCGGGATGTCGAAGAGGATCTCGACGATCCCGAAGGGGAAACGGGTCGAGATCGCCAGGCGATCGAAGGTGAAGGCGCCGCGCCGATCGATCCGGGCCACGTACCGGATGGTCCCCGTGCCCCGGGGGCCGATTTTCATGACGAAGCCCTTGGCGTCGACGTCCTTGCCGAGGTCCTCCGGGGAATCGCGGACGAGCAGGCCCATGACGGGGAAGACGCGCTTGCCGTTCGTCACATCGAGTTTGACGAGGAACTCGTCGCCGGCGTAGATTTCAGCAGGGAGGTGCCTGCGAAAGCGCAGGCGCGACAACCCGACGGTGGCGGACACCCCCGACACCAGGACCATGGAGAGGAACACGCCGAACATAAGGTAGAGCAGATTGGCGCCCGTGTTGAGCGCGGCCACCCCGATGAGAAGGGACAGGGCGAGGAACGCGTATCCGAACCGTGTGACGCGGATGCACCGGCTGAAGAGATCGAGGAAGCCGAGCCGCACCTCTCGCGTGGCGCGCTGCACACGGATACTTGAAGCGAGCACCACGTCGAGCAGGAGAAGCGCCAGCGCCAAGCCCCACGCCTGCGCGAAGAGGGCGAGGATCACACCGCCGGCAAGCCCCACGTTCAGGAAACGAAGGAGGAACCCCGCGATCCTCCGCACGCCCGCGAGCCATCCGCGCTTCTTTGTTTTCCTCATGCGTCGTCCCCGGCGCAACGGTCAGATGGGCACGCTCACGGTATCGAGGAGGTCCCGGATCACCTCCTCCGCATCCTTGCTGCTGCGCCTGCGCGTCGGGCCGGCGAGGCGCACCCGGTGCGCCAGCACGAGGGGGGCAAGGGCCTTCACGTCATCGGGGCTCACGTAGGAGCGTCCCTCGGTGACGGCCAGCGCCTGCGCCGCCCGATAGAGGTGGAGGCTTCCGCGGGGGCTGGCACCGAGCTCGAGGAACTCCGACCGCCGGGTCGCCGTTACAATCCGGAGGATGTACTCGGAGATCGCGTCGTCCACCGTGACGTGCTTCACCTCTTCCTGGAGCGCCACCACCTCCTCCGTGGTCATCACGGCCCCGAGCCTGTCGAGGGGATGGACGATTTTCTGATCGGCCATCACCTTCTTCTCATCTTCCGGGCTGGGATAGCCCACCCTCGTGCACAGGAGGAAGCGGTCCAACTGGTTCTCGGGCAACGCATAGGTGCCTTCGAACTCATAGGGGTTCTGCGTGGCTATCACCACGAAGGGTTTCGGAAGGGTATACGTGACGCCGTCCATCGAGACCTGGAAGTCGTTCATCGCTTCGAGCAGACTGGACTGGGTCCTCGGCGTCGTCCGGTTGATCTCGTCGGCGAGCACCACGTTGGCGAAGACGGGGCCCGGCTTGAACGTGAAGGAGTCCTGCGCCTGGTTGAACACGGACACCCCGAGGATGTCGCTGGGGAGGAGGTCCGGGGTGAACTGAATGCGCCGGAACGCGCAGTTCACGCTCTTCGCCAGGGCCCTGGCCAGCACGGTTTTGCCGACGCCCGGGACGTCCTCGACGAGCACGTGTCCACCGGCGAGGAACGCGACGAGCACGTTGCGCACCACCTCGCTCTTTCCGACGAAGACCTGCTCGATGTTCTTCGCAAGGGCCGTCGCTTTCGTTTCCATCGTCGTCCTCCGCTCCCGCCGAAGCCCGAAGAGTTTCGTTTAAGATCCGCCGCCGCGCATCACGATATATTCCATGGAAAGCCCCTGCGGGGTGCGATCCGAAGAAGAGGAGTGAGCCAACACAAGAAGCAGGCGGACTGATCCTCGGGGGAACCCGGGACGTTCACAATTGGCAGTTGGGACTCATCATCCTTTCTCGGTTCGGCTCAGTGCGGGGGCTTTTCCATGCACCTTCCGTTCGTCAACGCATGACACCAAGCCTCGAGACTCGCTCAGGTCCCGCCCGCGTCCGTCGCCGCGGCGCCTCCCGCCCCGCATCCAGCCCCCTTTACCAATGCATTGTAGGCTGCGGTCGCGATGGGGTCAATAGCGCCCGCTTTCGGCGAACGTTGACTGCCGCATCCATGCCCTTATAATCGACGGACATCACCGAGAGAGGAAGGAACGTCTTGGCATCGAACATCGAGGCCCGGATCAGGGAGCTCGCCCGCGAACGGCGCGCGGTCATCCTCGCGCACAACTACCAGGTCGCGGCTGTCCAAGATCTCGCGGATTTCGTCGGAGACTCCCTGGAACTATCCGCGACCGCCGCCAAGACGGACGCGAAGGTGATCGTGTTCTGCGGCGTCCTTTTCATGGCGGAGACCGCGAAGATCCTGTCCCCCGACAAGACCGTCCTCGTTCCCGACAGGAACGCCGGCTGTCCGCTGGCCAACATGCTGACGGCTCGGGAGCTTCGGGCGCTCAAGGCGGAGCACCCCGACGCCCTGGTCCTGTGCTACGTGAACAGCTCCGCCGACGTGAAGGCGGAATCGGACATCTGCGTCACGAGCGGGAACGCGGAGCGGGTAGTCGCGGCGCTTCCGGCGGGCCGCCCCGTCATCTTCGTTCCGGACCAATCCCTGGGAGACTACACAAGCCGCAAGACCGGCCGCCCGCTCATCCTCTGGAACGGCTACTGTCCGACCCACCATCGCATCTTAGCCGAGCACGTCCTGGCGGCACGGCGGGCCCATCCGGAGGCGAAGGTCGTCGTGCACCCCGAGTGCACGCGGGACGTGATCGCCCTCGCCGACGAGGTTGCGAGCACCTCGGGCATCCTGCGCTATTGCCGATCCTCGGACGCGCGCGCGTTTATCATCGGAACCGAGTCGGGTCTGCTGCACCGTCTGCGCCGGGAAAACGCCGGAAAGGCGTTCTATCAAGCCAGCCCCTTCTCCGACTGTCCGAACATGCGTCTCACGACGCCCGAGAAGGTTCTGTGGTCCCTCGAGGACATGCAATGTGAAGTCAGCGTGCCGGAGGAGAGCGCCCGCCGGGCCAAGCGCGCGCTCGACCGGATGCTCGAATACGCGTAAGCGAATCGCAGCCCGAAAGCCCAGGAGTACGGAGCTTCGCCATGATCATCGTCATCGACAACTATGACAGTTTCACCTACAATCTTGTACAGGAGCTCGGGGAACTAGGGGCAACGATCCACGTTTACCGCAACGACAAGGTCACGATCCGACAGATCGCGAAGCGACGCCCCACGCACATCATCATCTCCCCCGGCCCCTGCACGCCCAAGGAGGGAGGGATCTCGAACGACGTGATCCGGCACTTCATGGGGAAGGTGCCGATCCTGGGCGTATGTCTGGGACACCAGTGCATCGGCTACGCGCTGGGCGGCAAGGTCAGCCGAGCCCCCCGGCTCATGCACGGGAAAACCTCGATGATCTACCACGACGGGAAGACCATCTACGAGGGCATCCCTAACCCGTTCGAGGCCACACGGTATCACAGCCTCATCGTGGAGGAGAGGGGGCTGCCGGAGTGTCTCGAGATCACTGCCCGCACCAAGGAGGACGAGGTGATGGGGATCCGTCACCGCGAGTTCCTCCTTGAGGGGGTTCAGTTTCACCCGGAGAGCTTTCTGACCGTCGACGGCCCCAAGATCCTGCGGAATTTCCTGAGTCTCGGCACATGAGCCCCGAGAGCGATCCGCTGCGGGCCCCGCGTCCATGCGAAGGAAGGACATGAGAAAGCGGCGATCCGAAGTTCATCCATGCACGCGTCCGCGGATTCTCGACTTCGTCCGTCGCGCCGGACGCGCCACGCGGCCCGAGATCTCCAAGGAGCTGGACGCAACGGCGGTCACGGTGTGCAAGCAGGTCCGCCGACTCCTCCGCGAGCGGTTCCTGGCGCTGGCGGATCGCGTCCCTCGGACAAGACCGGGCAGGCGTCCGGACACGCTGACCCTCAACGCGGACGCGGGCCTCACGGTGGGCGTCGATCTTCAACCCGACTTGGTGCGTGGCGTTCTGTGCGACTTTCTCTCCAACGTGCGGGAAGTCTCCGTCGAGAAGGTACGAGCCCACAGCGCCAGCGAGTATACATCGGCGCTCCATCGGCTCATCACGCGCCTCGTGTCGAAGGCGGGCCAGAAGCGCCTCTTCGGCCTCTGCGTGGCGCTCGCCGGGCCGGTCAGCCGGGACCGCCGGGTCTCCGTGTCCCTCCCCTATTGCGACGACTGGCGAAACGTTCCGCTGCGCGAGATGCTCGAGAGCTCGCACGGCCTTCCCACCCGCATCGAGGAATGCTCCAACGTAGGGGCGCTCGCGTGGCACTGGCTGGAACGCCACGAGGCGGACTCCGGCCTTATCCTCCTCGATCTGCGGTACGGGATCGGAGCAGGTGTCGTCATCGCGGGGGAGATCTGGCGCGGCGCGCAGGGCGCCGCCGGCGAGATCGGACACGTCGTCGTCAAGCCTGACGGGCCCCCCTGCTACTGCGGGAACCGGGGATGTCTGGAATCGATGGTGCTGGGAAGGGGACTTCTCGACAGGCTGCCGGAGGCGCCCGCGTCGGAGCGCGAGCCCCCGGGCGCTGCGCTGCGCGTCTACGCCCGCGCCGCCGAGGGCGACCGAGCTGCGCTGAGGGCCGTTCACGAAGCCTCGGAGCACCTAGCCCGGGTACTCGGCGCCATCATCACGATCTTCAACCCTTCGGAAGTCGTCCTATCGGGCGAAGACACTCCTGTGCTGAGTCTGCTGGGTGAGGGGCTGTCGGAGCGCGTGCGCGCCTACACGTATCCGCCGTCCTTCCCTTCGACGCGGTTCTCAACGGTGCGCCTGGAACCGTTCTTTTTCGCCCGCGGCGCGACGTTTCTCATGCTGAAGGAGATGTTTTCCCCCGACGTGGACGTGGTGACGATGGTTTAGTCACTCGTCGTCGGGCTCGTCCCCCGGGATCTCGAAGTCGTCCTCCCCTTGATCCTCCTGCGCGCCGCCCCCCTCCTCCTCCTCGCTCACGGGCATCTGGTAATGCCCGACCTTGTTGAGCACGTCCTCCTCGACGAAGATCTGCGATCCGAACTGCACCGCGAGCGCGATGGCGTCCGAGGGCCTCGAGTCGATCGACAGCTCGCGGCCATCCATGCGCACGTGCAACCTGGCGTAAAACGTGTCGTTCTTGAGCTCCGTAATCACGATGCGTTCCAGCACGCCTCCCATCTCCCGTATGACGTTCGACAGAAGATCGTGCGTCAACGGTCTCGGCGTGGCCTCGTTCGTCACCTTCCTTTGGATGGCGTACGCCTCATAGAGTCCGATCACGATCGGAAACGCCCGGTCGCCCTCTTTCTCTCTGAGGAAGATAACCTGGCCTTCGAGCCCTTCGCCGATGATGATCCGAGCCAGCTCACACGCGATCTCCATGCGACGGCACTCCCGCCCCCCACGATGGTGCGACGCCCGATTGTATGTGGCTCCCCCGAGCAGTCAAACGCAAAAGAGCACGCCGGCCGCAGGCGGCATCCCGGGCGACGTGGTCTGCAGTTCGCCTGAGACGAAGGCCCCTCAGCCTTCCTCCTCGAGCGCCGAGAGGTTCGTGCGAAGGGCATCGATCTGGCGCGCCGTCTCGGCCCGCATCTCCCGATGACGAACCACCACGTCCTCGGGGGCGCGCTCCAAGAAGGCCTTGCTTCCGAGCTTCGCGTCGGCGCCGGCCAGATGCCCTTCGAGCTTAACGAGTTTTCCGCGCAGTCGCTTGCGCTCCGCCTCGAAGTCGATCAGCCCTCGCAACGGCACGAAGACCTCGCCTCCCGCGAATACGGCCGTGGCGCTCGCGGGCGGCCGCGCCAAGCTCCTTCCGGCGTTCATCGACCGAAGATTGCCCATCCGCACGACAACGTGAGAACCCCCCGCGATCCTGCGCGCGGTCTCCTCCTCGGCGCAGGAGACGAGGAGCTCCACCGGCGTGCGATCTTCGATGTCCATGGACCGCCTGATGTTCCGCACGGCCCGCGTGATCTCCTGAAGCGTCGCCATGACGCCCTCCGTCTCTGCCGAGACGTAACCTTCCGGGAGCCCGGGCCAGCCTGACAGCACAAGACGTCTATCCCCGGTCCAGCTCCTCGCATCGATCGTTCTCTTGGGCGAGGCATTGCCGAGGAGCGTCCAGAGCTCCTCCGTGACGAACGGCGCGAAAGGGTGAAGCAGTCGGAGGGCGCAGTCGAGCGAGTAGGCCAGAACCTGCTGGGTCTCCTCCCGAGCCTGGGCGCCGTCGTCCCCACGCAGGGCCGGTTTCGAGAGTTCCAGGTACCAATCGCAGAAATCGTGCCAGACCAACGCGTACAGGGCCATTGCTGCCTCGTTGAAGGCGGAGCGTTCCAGGGCGTCCGTCACCGCACCGGCGGCCGCCGCCGTGCGCGAGAGCATCCACCGGTTCACGAACGAAAGACCGTCCGGCGCCAGCGCCTTCGGCGGCCTGATGTCGTGCAAGCCCATCAGGGCGAACCGGGCCGCGTTCCAGAGTTTGTTTGCGAAGTTGCGTCCCATCTCGAAGCGCGTGGGCGCCAGCTTGATGTCCTGTCCGTCCGTGGAGAGCACCGCGAGGCTGAAGCGCACGGCGTCGGCCCCGTAAGCATCGATCATCTCGAGCGGATCGATGCCGTTGCCCAGGGACTTCGACATCCGCCGGCCAATCTCGTCGAGCACGGTCCCATTGATGACCACGTGCCGGAAAGGGACCTCGCCCATCATCTCGAGGCCCATCATGATCATGCGCGCGACCCAGAAGTAGATGATGTCGCGCGCGGTCACGAGCACGTCCGTCGGGTAGTAGTAGGAGAGCTCCTCCCGGGCGCGCACGTCCGGCCAGCCCAAGGTCGAGAACGGCCAAAGGGCGCTGGAGAACCAGGTATCGAGCACGTCCTCGTCCTGGCGCAGGTCCGCTGCGCCGCAACCGGCGCACCGCGTGGGCGCCTCCAGCGCCACGTTCATGTGATCGCACTTGAGGCAGTGCCAGACCGGGATCCGATGCCCCCACCAGATCTGCCGGGAGATGCACCAGTCGCGCACATTCTCGAGCCACGCCCGGTAGACCTTCGTCCAGCGCGAAGGGTGAAACTCCACGCGGCCAGCGTCCTGGGCGGACAGCGCCTTCTCGGCGAGGGGCTTCATCCGAACGAACCACTGGAGCGAGATGCGCGGTTCCACGACCGTGTCGCAACGATAGCACATCCCGACGGAAAGGGCATGAGGTTCCAGCCTCTCGATCAGGCCTTCCGCCTCGAGCCTCTTCACGAGTTCCCGCCGACACTCGAAGCGGTCCATGCCCGCGTATTCACCGGCGTTCTCGTTCATCCTCCCGGAGTCGCTCATCACATTCACGCTGGGGAGGCCGTGGCGACGTCCCATCTCGAAATCGTTGGGGTCGTGCGCCGGGGTGACCTTGACCGCGCCGGTGCCGAAGGCGGCGTCCACGTACTCATCCGCGATGATGGGGAGCCTGCGCCCGATCACCGGCAGGATGACGGTCGTCCCAACGAGGCCGCGGTAGCGCTCGTCCTTCGGGTTGACGGCCACCGCCGTGTCCCCGAGCATCGTCTCGGGACGGGTCGTGGCGACCACCACGCCCTTCCCGGCCCCCTCACCCTGGTACCGGATGTACCAGAGCTTCCCCTCGACGTCCCTGTGGTCCACTTCCTCGTCGGAGAGCGACGTCTGGCAGCGCGGGCACCAGTTGATGATGTAGTTCCCGCGATAGATGAGGCCGCGATCGTAAAGGGCGACAAACGCCTCGCGCACGGCCTTGGACAGGCCGTCGTCCATCGTGAAGCGCGTGCGCTCCCAGTCGCAGGAGCATCCGAGCCTTTTGAGCTGTTCGAGGATCCGGTCCCCGTAGAGCTGCTTCCACTTCCAGATCTCCTCCACCAGCCGCTCCCGTCCGAGCGTGTGGCGGTCCTCGCCCCGTGCGGCGAGTTCCTTCTCAACGACGTTCTGCGTGGCGATCCCCGCGTGGTCGGTCCCGGGAAGCCAAAGGGCGTTTCTCCCCTCCATCCGCCTCCAACGGATCAGGATGTCCTGAAGCGTCACATTGAGCGCATGCCCCATGTGCAGCGCCCCGGTGACGTTCGGAGGAGGGATCACGATCACGAAGGGCGGCCGACCGTGGTCGACGACGCTGCGGAAACACCCCTCGCGGACCCAGAGCTCGTAGACCCTGTCCTCGATTCGCGCCGGCTCATATCGCGTCGAAAGGTCGATCTCCATCCGTTTCCGTTCTGCTCCGTTCAGAGCTTGAATGCGTCCTTGACCGCCGCGAGCGCCCGCGCGCCGTCCTTCGCATCGACGACGCAGGAGATCTTCATCTCCGACGTGCTGATCACCTGGATGTTGATGTTCTCCTCGGCCAGCGCACTGAACATCCGTCGAGCCACGCCGGCATGCGACCGCATCCCGACGCCGGAGACGCTCAGCACCGCGACCTCGGCGTCGGCATCCACGTCCTTCGCGCCGAGCTCTCGGCCGGCCGCCCTTGCCGCATCGAGGGCACGTCCCAGCCCGTCCTTCTCCACCGTAAACGTCACGTCCGTCATCCCCTCGTCGCTAGAGTTCTGCACGATCACGTTGACGTCGACCTCCGTCCGGGCTACACCCCGGAAGAGTTTGGCGACGATGCCGGGCACGTCGGGGACCTGTCGGACCGTGACCTTCGCCTCCCGCGTGGAGAGGTCCGCCGCGCTGACGTAGACGGCCTCCATTTCGGGAAGCTCGATGGGCGAGACCTTCGATGGGAGCTCCGGCCTGGCCCGGGTCGTCTGACGCACCTGGGCGAGTCCGAAGGTCTCGTGCGCAGCCTGGGCGGCCTCCCGGGCGCGTGCCGCGTCCACGACGCACGAGATCTTGATCTCCGAAGTCGAGATCATCTCGATGTTGATCGACCTTGCGGCAAGCGCCGCGAAGAGCCCGTGCGCCACCCCCGGATGTCGCCGCATCCCCTCGCCCACGACGGAGACCTTGGCAATCTCCCGGTCGCTCATCAGGTCTCGGGCGCCCACCTCCCGAGCGATCTCCCTACAGACCTCCAGGGTCCTCTTGAGCTCGCTCTGGTTTACGGTGAAGGAGAAGTCGGTCCTGCCGTCCGCCCCCACGTTCTGGATGATCATGTCGATGTTGATGTTGGCTTCGGCGATGGCACCGAGGATCTTCGCGGCTACGCCGGGGACGTCGCGCACGCCGCGAAGGGTCACCTTGGCCTCGTCCGTCCGCAGGGCCACTCCCGTCACGGGACCGCGCGCAAGCTCTCCCGCTTCGAGGCACACGAACGTCCCGAGCTCATTGCTGGAGGAACTGCGCACATGGATCGGGATGCCGTACTTCTTGGCGAACTCCACGGAGCGGGTCTGGAGCACCCCTGCGCCGAGGCTCGCAAGCTCAAGCATCTCGTCGTATGAGATCATCTCGAGCTTGCGCGCCTCGGGGATGATCCGGGGATCGGCCGTGAAGACGCCGGGGACGTCGGTATAGATCTCGCAGGAATCCGCCCGCAACGCCGCGGCAAGCGCGACCGCCGTGGTGTCGGAGCCGCCCCGTCCCAGCGTCGTGATATTCGCTTTCTCGTCGACACCCTGGAAGCCGGCCACGATGACGATGTTCCCGTCGGTCAGGGCCTGGCGGATTCTCCCCGTGTCGATCGAACGGATCTTGGCCTTGCTGTGGAAGGAATCGGTGAGGATCCCGGCCTGTCCTCCCGTAAAGGACATCGCCTTGTGCCCAGCGGCGTGAATCGCGATCGACACGAGGGCCACCGACTCCTGCTCCCCCGTGCTCAGGAGCTGATCCATTTCCCGCGTCGGAGGGTTGTCGGAGAGCTCGAAGGCGAGCTCCTGCAATTCGTCGGTCGTCTGGCCTCTAGCGCTCACGACGACGACCACGTCGTTCCCCGACAGCTTCGCATGGATCGCCCTCTCCGCCGCGGCCCGAATCTTTCCAGCGTTTTCGACAGACGTACCGCCGAACTTCTGAACGATGAGCGACACGACCAAGGCACTCCAACAAAACCTGAGCCTCCCCGGCTCCGTAAACCGTTCATTTTAGATGCGGGGCGGGCACAGTTCAAGGTTCTCCCCGGGACGGCCGCAGGGCTTCTTGCCCCCGAGATTCCGGCCCCTATAATCCGCCTTGATGGGAGGGCCACAGATCCCAAGATTACCCGTAAGCCCGATTCTCAAGCCCGCCGGCAGCGCCTGCAACTGCGCCTGCGGATACTGTTTCTACAGGCCCGGAGCGCCCGCCCCCGCGCGGATGTCGCCAGAAATCCTCGAGCGCGTCACGGCCGAGATCCTCCGGGTGTCCACGGAGCCGATCTTCAACTGGCAGGGCGGCGAACCCACCCTCATGGGCGTGGACTTCTTCCGACGCGCGATCGAGCTCCAGAAAGGGGCCGACAAGGGGAAGCCAGCCTTCAACGCGATCCAGACCAACGGCATGCTCATCGACGACGAATGGGCCTCCTTCTTTGCCGAGAACGGGTTCCTCGCAGGCGTGAGCCTCGACGGGCCCGAGGACGTGCACAACGCGTTCCGCAAACGTCCCGACGGACGGGGGACCTGGCAGGACGTCATCCGCGCTGTCCGCATTCTGCAACGACACGACGCGGAACTCAACATCCTCACGGTCGTGGGCAAGCACAACGTCGAGAGGCACGGGGACCTCTGGCGGCTCCTGCGCGCCTATGACCTGAGATTCGTGCAGCTTATCCCGTGCCTGCGCCACGGCGAATCGGGAGAGATCCTCCTCCCGAACTCGCCGTCACCCGAAGCCCTCGCCCGGTTCTACTGCCGCCTGTTCGATCTGTGGATGGTGGATCTGCGCAAGAACATCTACACGAGCGTTCAGCTCTTCGACCACGTCGTCAGGACCGACCTCAACCAACCGCCGGCGCTCTGCGTCTTTGCGCCCTCCTGCTTCAATCAGATCGTCGTCGAGTCCGACGGCTCCGTCTACCCGTGCGACTGGTACGTGCTCCCCGAGTGGCGTCTGGGCAACGTGATGCAGACGGACCTCGACGTTCTCCTGGGCGGTGAACTCAACCGCAGCTTCCAGGAGCGGTCGAGGAAGCTATCATCCCGCTGTAGAGGCTGCGAGTTCCTCCGCTACTGTTTCGGAGGATGTCCCCTGCACCGCTCCGCGGACGGAACGAACTACTTCTGTGAGACGTACATCCGCTTTTTCGAGCACGCCAGACCCAGGCTCGCGGAGTTGGCGCGCTCCTCCGGCCCCTCGCGGGCGCAAGCCGCCAAGCCCCGCGGCGGCGACCCCTGTCCCTGCGGGAGCGGCCGAAAGTACAGGAAATGCTGCGGCCGACCCGCCTCCCTCAGACCAGCTTGAGCCTCCGGAACGCCTTCCAGCACATGCCGAGCAACAGCCATCCGTGCCGGAAACGCGAGATGTTCGTCACCCCGTACGTCCGCTCGCGGTAGCGCACGGGGATCTCGACGATCTTGAGATTGAGCTTGGCGGCGCCGAAGAGAAGGTCGAAATCCCCGAACGGATCGAAGTCGCCGAAATAGGCGCGGCCGCGCGCGATCCTCTGGTAATCGGCGCGGAGCAACGCCTTCGTGCCGCACAGCGTGTCGCGCACCCTCTGTTCCAGGAGCCACGTGAAGAGAAGCCCGAAGATCCGGTTCGCCAGGAGATTGAGGAACCGCATCGCCTGTTTCTCCATCGGATAGACGAGCCGCGAGCCGTTGATGAACTCCCCTTTCCCGGCAACGAGCGCGTCGCGAAAGCGCGGGAGCCCCTCAGGCGGAACCGTGAGGTCCGCATCCAGGATCATGAGCACCGGATAGCGGGCGGCCTCGAATCCCTTGCGCACGGCGTCGCCCTTCCCCAAGGCGTCTCCCTGACGCAGGAGGGTGATCTCCCTCTCCGGATGCTCGCGCATCACCCTCTCGATCTCTTCCGGCGTGCCGTCGGTGGAGGCGCCGTCCACGAAGATGAGCTCCGTCGCCCGGCCCATGACGGGCGTCCGACGCACGGCGTCCTCGATGCTGCCGCGCTCGTTGCGGCAGGGGATCACGACGCTCGTCGCCGCATCCCGGTCCACGCCTTCCTTGACCCGGGCCACGACCAGCCCCTGCATGGCCAAGTGCCGCAGCAACGGCAGCTTCACCACGAACCGGTTGAGAAACTCGCTCAGGAGGGGAAGCCAGTACGGGAAAAGGACGTTCCTCTGCCAGCGCACGGCCTCGCAGTCCGCCAGCGCCAACAGGCCGTCGATGTCGCCGAAGGTGAGCCAATTCGGCTGGCGGGCGGGGAGCTTAAGGCGCAGCCACTCCGCCAACTTTACCGCGGGCTGCCAGACAGCGCTGTAGAACGTGATGAGGATCCTCGTTCGCGCATGCGAGACGCGCCGCAGGCCCTCAAAGCACTTCTGCACGTCGCTCAGGTGGTTTACCAGATCGTCGAGGATCACGACGTCGAACTTCTCATCGAGCGCCAGCTCCTCGGCGTCCATGACGCGGAACTCAAGGTCGGGATGCTTAGCTTGCGCGATCCCGATCATCTTCTCCGAGAAATCGATCCCGACCCCGCGCGCCGGCCGCACCGCCGCGAGCAGCTCCCCCGTCCCGCACCCAAGCTCCAGGACCGAGCTTCCCTCGGGGATAAGGGAGCGAAACATCCGTTCCTGACGCCGGTGGAAGTACCGGGCGCGCGCGCGGAATCGCGCCCTGTCGGGGGCGATCGCATCCCAATAGGCCTTTAGCTCCTCGCGCGAGACCGGCTGGCTGCCCAACTTACTCCTCCCGTATCCCGGTGACCCCGTCTCAGTACGCGTTCGGATGCGCGATCCCCCTCACCACTGTCAGCAACAGAATCCTCAGGTCCAGGCCGAACGACCAGTTCGCGATGTAGTACAGGTCGTATTGTATCCGCTTGCGAAGCGACGTCTGCCCCCTGAGGCCATGCACCTGAGCCCATCCCGTGAGACCCGCCTTGACCTGGTTGCGGAGCATGTACCTCGGGACGCCTTTGCGAAACCGCTCGATGAGCTCCGGGCGCTCCGGGCGGGGTCCGACAAGGGACATATGCCCGCTGAGCACATTCAGGAGCTGGGGCAGCTCATCGAGGCTCGTCTTCCTCAGCCACCTGCCCAGGCGCGTGACGCGAGGATCGTCAGGTGTCGCCCACGCCGGGCCCGTGGTCTTCTCCGCGTCAACCACCATCGTCCGGAACTTGACGATCCAAAAGGGCGCACCGGCGAGGCTCGTCCTTTCCTGCACATAGAACACCGGCCCCCGACTCGTGACCTTGATGAGCACCGCGAACACCGCCATCGGCAGAGCAAACACGACGAGCGCGACCGCGGCCCCCACGAGATCGAACGCGCGTTTCATCACGCTGTTCCACCCATGCTGCGGGCTCGACGTGAGGGCGATCATGGGCAACTCGTCGAACAGCGTCACGTCATGCCGGAGGAAGTGAAAGGAAAGGAGATCAGGAACCACCTGCACGTCCGCCGCCGTCATGGCTAGACGATTGAGAACCTGCTCGATCTTCGCGTGCTCTCGTCCGGGCAATGCGACGAACACGATATCGACCGGGGCACCCGCAATGAATTCGTCGATCTGGTCCACGGGGCCGATGACGTCAATGCCGAAAAGCTTCTTGCGTCCCTCGATCCCGTCCACGAAATACCGCACGACGATCCCCGCCCAGCGGTTCCGCTGGACCGCGTGATAAAGCCTCTGCGCGAGCCTGCCGGTCCCCACGATAGCGGCGTATCGGAGGTTCCACCCGCGGCTCCGGAACGAACGCAGGATGAGCCTCGCCCCCAGGCGGTCAGCGACCGCGAAAAGAAGCCACCCCCCACCCACCAGGGCCATGGTCCAGCGCCCCATGCGCTCGGGTCGCATGAAGCCCACCAAGACGTACGTGATCGCCCACGCCGCCGCCACCGCGCGCGCCACGGTCCAAGACTCCAGCGCTAGACGCTTCGTCCTCTTGGGCTCATACAGGCCCAGCCGGCTGTAGATGACGAGCCCGAGCACCATCGAGAGGACCGCGGCGGGGACGAGGTCCCGCACGGTCGGCCGCCCGCCGGAAATCCAGCCCAGCCTGTCGCACCAAGCGAGCGCCGCGTACGCCGCCGCCCAGGCTGCGGCCGTCGCCGCTGCGTCAGCCGCCCGCAGCAGTCCCAGCATCATTTGATGGTGCCGCTTGACCATATCTCACGCGCGTCCCGGAACTTGTCCCGCGCTCCAGCACGCATCCTAAGCAGGCCCACCCCCATTTCAAGACTCTCACGATAAGGCCGGACCGGCGGCAGCAGTTCGCCGTGCTCCGCTCCAGACGCCCGCGAATCACACGACATCAACGACGGCCTCGGGAAACTCTCCCAGGGACCGGCCGTCGTATACAACGTCCGCGGTTATCGCGTACCGTCCTTGCGGGCACCGCCGAGGGACCGAGACAAGCCGCGTTACGTGCAAACACCCACGGGACGCGACGCACTCGGCGATTGTCGGCCGGGGGGCCTGCCAGCCTCGGGGGAGACGAAGCTCGCAGCGCACGTCGATCTTACGGTCCAGATAGTTCTCGAAGTTCAATCCCGCGCGGAACGCGCGCCCCCGCCTCGCCCTGATGCGCCAGGGGAAGAAGCTGACGAAATACGGATGGAACCAGTACTCATAGCTCTCATACGGTGAGAGCGCCTCGATCGCTTTCCGAAACCTCTTTCCCCAACGCAGGAGCTTGCGAAGCTGGGGCTCTGGTTTTGGGACCTCATGTCCGTGCCCGTTGAGGAGCAAGTCCGGCTTGCGCTCCAGCAGTCTCCTGGCGCACTTGATGTACCCATCCTCCAGGATCACTTTGTTTCGCGCGACGAACGCGTCGTGCCCGTCCCTGCCTTCGCCATGAAAGAGGTTATCGCCCACAAAGAGGATCGACCTTCCTTCCACGCGCGTCGCGAGTCCCTGCGCGTACCACGTCTGACCGGGCAGGTGGAAGAACTCCAGGTCGAACTCCCTCCAGCGCACATGGTCTCCGTCGCGGATGGGGCGGTCCACGCGCAGGCCGCCCAGGGGACGATCCACGTACTCGTCGATCAGGCAGGTCAGGTTGAACCGCTGCGGATGCTCCAGGACCTCCCGCATGCTCTCCAGCGCCCAGAGGCTGGTCCCATGCGCTGACGCGAGATGATAGAGCCCATCCAGGTGATCTCCATGGTAGTGGCTAGCGGTCATCACCTCGACCCGCCGAAGCCCGTAGCGCTCCCGGAAATCAGCAAGCCTGTCATCGAGCCATCTCCAGCTCTCGCTGGGGTCCCGTGAAATCAACATGCCGCAGTCCACGACGAGCGCGTTGCCGGTCTGAGAGAGGAGAAGGTACATGTTGGCGCAGTCGCACTTGAAAAGGCGCTTCCCGATCACGCGGAAGTGAGGCACACGAGACAGTCGCGACACGGAATCCGCAAATCGCGACAGCCTGTCGACTTTCCAATGGCGAAGGTACTCCTCGCGGAACGTTTCCAACTTCCCAACGAGCCGATCGAGGACGGCGCGAGGAGACCGGATAGGCCGTCCGTGGGAAGGGAGCATCATCGTGGGCTCCACGCGCTCGTCGACCATCCGGATGCTCGATATGAGCGGGGGCAGCCCCGCGCCGTATCCGTAGTCCCAGTCGGAATCATAGAAATTGATGAGTCGCGCCCCGGCCATGGCAAGGTCGCCCGAGAAGAAGAGGCGGTCGCCCCGGCGGCAGAGGAGATACCCCATGTGTCCGGGCGTGTGGCCGGGAGTCGAATAGCAGGCGATCTCGACTCCGCCGTACCGGAACACGTCGCTGTGGGAGAAGCTCCGATCGATTCGCACAGGGCTGGTGAGGGGCCTGGCGTAGGGGGCCCCCTCGCACGACCAACCGGAGGGGTTCTTCCAGAATGTCTCGACACCATCGATGAGCGGGCGCTCGCCGGCCGGCGCCGCCAGACGGGCGCCGTGCGCCCGCATCCGCGTCGCACCCTGGAGGTTCTCGCGGTGGTGGTGCGTCAACAGCACCCAGGCGATCTTGCGGACGCCGATTCCGCCTAAGGCATCGAGGACCGCCCCCGAGGCGCAGTCGATGAGCACCGCCTCCTCACCGATCCGGATCACATAGACGTTCACCGTATCGCCGAAGGCAAAAACCCCGGGCGCCACGGGGAGGAGTCGGCCATTCCGGAAACTCCCGCAGTCTTTTCTCAGGAACACCGGCGTTCTCCCAAGAGCATGAAGGGAAGGCCGCCTCAGGCCGGATCGGAGCTCTTCAAGCGAAAGTCGAGATGTTCCGGCAACGGGGCGTAGGGCCCGCCCCTGCCAGTCCCGTCGCGGGCAAGCCGTTCCTGATATGCATCCCACAGGTCCGAGAGGGAGTTTTCCCCTTCCCGAATATCTTGCACGATCACCTCATCCGCAAGGAATCGCTCCACGCAATCGAGGTCCCCGATCGCGAGCGCCGCCTGAGCCTCGAGCAGCCGGATTCGGCCCATCGAACGGAGGGCCGGGCTCAAGCGGGCTACCAGGGCGAGCCATTGCGCCGGGCGCCCTGCTTCCATCATAAAGCGCCCGCACTCCACGAGCAGTTGGGGACACCCGGGCCTTAACCTTACCGCCGCCAGGGAAAGCTGCGCCGCTTCCGCAGGGCGGCCTTCCTGTGCAGCGAGGACCGCCAGGTTGCGCAAGGCCCAAGGCGTGGGCGCAAGCTCCATGGAGCGCTTCCAGGCTTCCTGGGCGGCATCGAGCAGGCCTTCATGGAACCGCATGATTCCGAGATGCAGCCACGCCCTCCAGTCAGCCTCGCTGCCCCCATGCACGGCGGTCTCGAGAAGCTCCCGCCATCGTTCACCGGTCAGGAACCCGCCCGGCGGGAATTCCGCGACGCCCTCGGGGAACGCCCCGGTTTCCAGGAGAGAAAGCCACGCTTTCTGGGCGTCCTGGAGGGAGGCCCTGTCGAAGACGAGCGCAGGCGAGCAGCTCGAAGGCTCACCAGCAGCTTTTCGCCGCAGGGTTTCCAACGCGCCCCAGCCTGAGCCCCTCTGCAAGATCTCCACGGGTGGGGCATCGGCGAGCGGTCTGCTCCGTTCGAGCTGCGCCTCCAGCTCGGCCCGCGGAATGAGCGCATCGAGGGCCGACTCCACGGCCCGCCTCGCACTCCCCCAATCTCCGTGCACCTTGCCAGGGTCCACCTCAAGAAAGCCATAGGCCTCGAGCCACTCGCAGGACGACCCGGCGGGCATCGCAAGATGTTCCATCTGCGTCTTCGCCAATCCCGCTTGCAGTTCCAGGTACGCGCCGCCGCGCGGTGAAAGGAATCTCTGCCACTTCCTTCCCCCGCGTCCCATTCCCCAGACGAAGAGTTTTCGTCCCGCCAGTCGCGCCGTCGATGTTTCAATCAGGCCCCTCCCCTCGCCGTCCAAGGCGGCGATCCACGGGCGGCTGCCTCTCGGGATGTCGAAGTACCAGTCTCGATCATAACCCGTCCGGACGGGATAGCTGTAATTGCGACCTTCATCTTCAGGCGCGCCGATCCGCGCGAGGCGTCTGCCGTCGGGTCCGACCCCAAACGCTGAAACGGCGGGCACAATGACCCGCACGTCGCTTCTCTCCGGCACGGCGATGTTGGACCACCAGTACGCCGGGACGTCGCCGTCGTTCGGATTATGGAGCCGAACCCTCACGAACAGCACCGGGGAACCATCGGGCAGAGACACGTCGATCTGGAAGGGCATGTCCCGGAACCGCTCCCATTCGTACATGCGCAGGACCGGCGTGCCGTCCGGGCGGTCCACCCGCGCGGCATAGAGCGGCGAGCAGGTGAAAGGCGAATGTCCGATCGTGCCCACGTTCCATTCGACGCCGCCGCAGAACCATGCGTTCCGGAGCCCGAGGTCCGCAAACTGGATCACGGGATTGCGGTACAGGAGCTCCCGACCCGAGGGTCGATGCACGAGCGACCACAGCCTTCCCCCGAGCTCCAACAGGAATGCGGCGCGAAGAATCTCATTCTGGAGCACGGCCACGCGGAATGTGCTCAGCCGGAGCTCCCGGCCGTAGCCATCCTGGATCGTATAGGGGAGCATGCGACGCACGCGCCCGTAGCTCAGGTTGCGCACGATCTCCTCCGGAAGACCGGCGCCCGGCACGTAGGCCTCATGGATTTCTGTCCGGCGCTGGAGGGGAGGAAGAGGGTTTTCGGGCCCGAGCTCCGCTGCGGGGATCTCCCACCGCTCGACACGTAAGATACTCATGGCCGTCGCTCGTCCGAGAAGGATATCTCCCCTCAGCGATTCGGGCCTATCACGTCATCAGGCGTGCAGCCCATCGTCAACATCCCTTTGACCACCTCCCCCCTCTCCAAGGCGGCAAAGGCGGCTTCGTAATCCTCCAGCCGCCAGACGTGCGTCAGGAGCTTCCGGGCATCGACTTTCCCCGAGCGCAGCAGGTCGAGCGCCCAGTCGTAGGTGAGGTACTCCTGCGCCGCGAACGCGGCCACCCGGCGAGGCGAGACGCACTTGTCCAGGGGGAGGGCGTATTGGAGCCCGGGCGGGACGCCATAGACCGCGATGATTCCGTCGTCGCTCAGACAGTCCAACGCAATCTCGAAGATGGTTTGGTTTCCGACGCATTCGCAGAAGACGTCGATGGAGCCACCCGCGGCTTCGCGGATGCGGGCGACGGGATTCTCATCCCGCACGTTCACGCCGGCGTCCGCGCCGAGATCGATTCCGCGGTCGAGACGTTCCTGTCGACGGCCGAGAACGATGATGCGCCGGGCGCCGCGGAGTTTCGCGCAGATGACGGCGCAGTAGCCGGCGATGCCCGTTCCGCCGACAACGACCGTCTTTCGGCGAACCGAGCCGATCTGGTTGAACCAGCTTGAGACCTCCGCCAGTGAGATCGCCAGCACCGCCAGGGGGACGCTATCGTGGTGCTTCACTTTCTGCTGTCGGAGGGCCGTGTAGTCGCGGGCCAAGGACTCATCGTCGGAGTCGTGCGCCCGGGCGCGTCCGTCGCGCACGATCCCATACTCGGCGAATCCCCCCCATCCGCCATAGAGTCCGTCACGGGACTCGCCGCCGAAGATCGCGTACGCACGCCGAACCCAGTCCCCCACCTTGAAGGCGGTTACCTTCGAGCCGACCTCGACCACTTCGCCGATCGATTCGTGCCCCAGAATGCAGGGGTAGTCGGACGCGTAGGGCTGCGTGCCCTTGATGATCTCGCGGTCGGTGGTGGAGCAGATGCCGCAAGCAAGGACCTTGACCAGGGCCTCGTAGGGGCCCGGAACGGGCTTCGAGACCTCCCGGAGTTCGAGGCGATGGTCCCCGGTGACGACGAGGGCCTTCACGGGCGCCTCCAATCGAAGGCGACGCCAAGGAAATCCTGAGATCCGGCGGCGATCATCCGATAGATCTCGGGGGCTTGCTCCACCTTGACCACGTGCGTGAGGAGGGGCTTCGTCTTCAGGAACCCGTCTGCCATCCACCGCATCGCGGCGGCGATATGGAGTCCCGTGTGACCGTTGGGGAAATACCACGTCGGCATCTGCCCGGCCACCTTCGACAGATCGAATACCGACGGAGGCGGATAGTATCCCTGGAAGATGAACTTGCCACGCTCCTTGACAAGGGGCAAAAGGCCGGGAAGCACCGCCGAGATGCTCGACGTATCGATGATTACGTCGAACCCTACGGGCGCGATGTCCCTCGTACGTGCCTCGAGCGATTCCTTTGCGGGGTTGATCGTCCAGTCGGCGCCGAGCCTGCGGGCTATGTCCAAACGCAGGTCGACGGGATCGCTCACGGCGACGCGCGTGCCCTTGAGGCGACATACCTGCGCGGCGTATTGTCCCAAGACCCCGAGGCCGGTCACCAGGACGCAGGCCCCCGCCGGGATCACGGCCATCTCGATACCTTGGAGCGAGACGCCGGCCAGGCCCGCAAGCGAAGCGTCCAGAGGATCCAGGCCCTCCGGCAGCGTTTCGCACACGGCGGAACGCGCATGATCAGGATCGGCGTCGAGCCCCGTCACGACGTCCACCACGGCGCGGGAGACGTGGGAACCCATCCAGCTGTTAGTCCCGTAGGGGACGGGGAGTCGGCAGCGCAGGAAGTGCACCCGAGAGCCCTTCGAATAGCCGTGTCGAGCCGCTTCGGAGCCGACCTCGATCACCTTTCCCACTCCCTGATAGCCCGGGACATTGGGATAGGAGATCTCGGGGCGCAGGCCGACAAGCGCCCAGCGCTCCGTGCCCACGGAGACGCCGCACACTTCCGTCTCCACGACAAGATCCTTCGGACCGGGGTCAGGGAGCGTGAGCTCTTCCAGGACGCAGCGGTTCTTTTCGGGAAACACGATCGCAGTCGCGCGCATATCGATTTCCTCCGATCGAATTGGTCGAATGAGGGAGGGATGCAGACCCCGCTATCCGCCGTCGGCGGAATAGCCCTACTTGATCGACGGATCCCAGGCGCAGACGCGGTTGCGGCCCAGTTTCTTGGCTCGGTACATCGCGGCGTCGGCGGCAGCCATCAGCGCGGGGACGGAGGGGCGGTCAATCGGATCGGGATAGGAGGAGACTCCGCAGCTCACGGTCACCGGGGGCCGGATGCCGATGGCTGCCCAGTCATGGTCCTCTACCGCCTTACGGAATCGATCCGCCGCCGACACCGCGTCATTGAGGTCGCAGACGCGCAGGAGGAGGAAGAACTCCTCGCCGCCGTAGCGCGAGACGACGTCGTCCTGGCGCTCGCGCTCCCGGAAGATGGCGGCGAGCTCCTTGAGGACGCGGTCGCCCGCGGCGTGCCCGAGCACATCGTTGACCGTTTTGAAGTGATCCACATCGATCTCGACGCAGGAAAGCGGCAGTCCCGTGCGCTGGGCGTTCTTGATCTCCTCCCGGAGCCGGCGTTCGAAGAATCGACGGTTGTAGAGGGCGGTGAGGCTGTCGGTGACCGAGCGTTTGAGGGTTTCCTCGTTCAGGCTCTTGATGCGCAGCATAGCGTTCACGCGGGCGAGGAGCTCGGGCTCATCGAAGGGCTTAAGGACATAGTCATCCGCGCCGGAGTCAAAGGCCTTCAACTTAGCCTCAATGTCCTGCAGGATCGTGAGAACGATGACGGGCAGAAAGCGGTCGCCGGCGGCGTTTTTGATCCGGCGACAGACCTCGAAGCCGTCGCCATCGGGGAGCCTTAGATCCAGGAGGACGAGATCCGGGGGATCTTCGGCGATCAGGTTGGGGACGTCCCCGGCCCGGGCGGCGACGGAGACGCGGTAGTCGTGCTTCTCCAGGATGCCCTTGACATGGGCCGCCTGCGAGGCGCTGTCCTCAACGATCAACACGTGGAGGGAATCCGTCGCCGTGACACGTCTCCCTTATTCGACGGGAAGGAGGACCTGCGTTCCCTGATAGAGGGCCGGGGTGACATAGAAGTATAGCTCCGTATCACGGCCCTCGCGCCGTTTGGAACCGAGGATATCGCGGAGAATGGGGATCTTGTTGATGCCGGGGATGCCCGAGTCGTCCTTGCGCTTTTCGGTGAGCTTGAGCCCTCCGATGCGCAGCGTCTGATCGTACGTGAGAAAGAGCGTGGTTTCGGCCTTGCGGATGGCGATGATGGGGTTGGCGATGGCGTTGCTCACACTTGCGGCGGTGTAGCCGGTTACGACCGAATACTCCGCGAGGACGTTGAGGTGGACCCCATCGCGATTGATCGTGATGGGGGTAACGTAGAGCTTGACCCCGGTATTGCGAAACTCCGTGCTGATGTCGGTGCGCGTCCCCGTGACGACGACGACCTGAACGGGGGTATCCTCGCCACTGCGGATGGTGGCCACTTCGCCCTGCGCGACGACAATCTCGGGTTCACCCACGATATCCGCGAAGCCAAGCTCCTCGAGGGCCCGGAGCGTGTAGACGTACGGTTCCTGGGTGGCGCCCGTCCGCGTCGAGAAGGAAACGGAGGAGCCCTGGAACCCCGCGGTTGTCGGGCTGATGAGGAAGTCCACGTAGTTCTGCGGCCAGAGCGTCGCTTGGAAGGTGTTGAAGGTCATGGCGCTACTGTCGCTTCGCCGGCGGGCGGCGAACTCCATGCCGTACTGAAAGTCGTTGGTCTCGGCGACCTCGGCGATCTGCACTTTGATGATAACCTGGGGGCGCTCGCGGTCGAGGAGAGCGAGCACGTCCTTGACGCGGAGCATCTTCTCCTGGCTCGCTTTGATGATAAGGACGTTATTCCGGGGATAATAATCGATTTTCTCGCCGGCCTTGTCATTCAGGTTCACGTTGTTCGTAATGATCCGGATGACGGCGGTGACGGTGTTGGCGCTCTCATCGGCAACCTTGGTCTCGCCCGCGAGAGGGTTGCTGCCGCCCGACTGGGTGATGACCTGCCTCAGGGCCGTGACGTGCTTGA
>JAZDKG010000010.1:0-2033 GCA_043803205.1 Planctomycetota bacterium | reverse complement strand
TGCGTAGAAGACGACGGGGGGCGTGAGCATCACGGCGGCGGTCGAGAGAATCGGTGGCCACGGCGAAGCGCACCCGGCGAGGCGCGAGAGGTCGCGGCAGAAAAGCCAGACGTTCACGGCGAGGAGCGCCGCGAGGAGGTTAATGAACACGCACACGGCCGCACGCGTGGAGACGCCGAGCCTGAGCGCAAGGGCGTAGGCCGGGGCGACGAGGATCGAGACGCCCGGCGTGTGGATAGAGTAGACCAGACGCTTCTCGAAGTCCCTCCGCGCGGCGTGGGGGCCTGCCTTTTTCATGCCGAAATAGCGCCCATCCCGGGCGACGCAGTTGTTGTAGAGATTGAAATCCCCGTCGGCCACCAGGCTGTGCGCGATGAAGAGATATGCGGGCTCGTCTCCCGAGAGAAGGAGCGCCTGTCCGGCGCCCTGGTCGTCGAGGCGAATGAACCGGGTGCGAGCAAGGGAGAACGCAGCCAGGGATGCGATGAAAATGATGCAGGAGATCAGCGTGACGCGCCCGGCCATGGATTCAGACCCCATTCCTTATCCGTTGTCGATGAATGAGTTATAATGCACGACATTCGCGTCAATAGGTGACCCCTTTATGGACGTCCGGATTTTAGCATACAAGGCTGATGCCCGGGATGGTAAAATAACCGCGCATGGAACGGATCAGGTCCGAGTGCCGTCAGATGCGGTGGGACAGGCCGTGTGCCCCTCACAAAAGCGAGGGGGTGCACTGCCGCGGGTGCCTGCGCTACGATCCGCTGAAAAAGCGGGTCCTGGTCATCAAGCTCGATGCGCTGGGCGACGTTCTTCGCACGACCTGCATCCTGCCCGCGATCAGGCAGAAGTATCCGGGGTCGCAGGTCACCTGGATCACCATGGCCGCCGCGATCCCCCTCCTGGAACACAATCCCTTCATCGACAGGGTCGTACCCTATGGCCCCGACGCCCTCGCGGTGCTGGGAGTGGAGCGGTTCGACCTCACGCTTTGCCTTGACGCGGCGCCCCGGAGTGCCGCGCTCGGCAGCCTTGCCCGGGCGAAAGAGAAAAGAGGGTTCGGCGTCGACAGGAGAGGCTGCGTGGTCCCCTTCACCCCCGAGGCGCGGGAATGGTTGCTAATGGGGATATTCGATGATCTAAAAAGGGCGAACCGTCGGACCTACCAGGATATCGTGATGGGGATCTGCGGTCTCGAGGGGTTGAGGCACGAGATCATAGTGAGACTCACGAAGGCGGAGAGGGAGTTCGCGCGCCGTTTCGCGGCCCGCGCCGGCCTTCCCTCCGAGGGGAGCAGGAAGGGTGTCTCGGTCGTCGGTATGAACACGGGAAGCGGGAGTCGCTGGCGCATGAAGCAGTGGCCGGTCGCCCGGTGCGCCGAGTTGATCCGGCGGCTCTCCGGAGACGGCGGGACGCGGGTGCTCCTCTTCGGGGGCGAGGATGAGGCCGCGCGGAACGCCGCGATCAGGAAAGCCGCGGGGCCGTCGCTTGTCGATACGGGGTGCGGCAACAGCCTTCGCGAATTCATGTCCCTTATCGGCCTATGCGACCTTCTGGTGACGAGCGACAGCCTGGGGCTCCACGCGGCGCTTGGGCTCGGGAAGAAGGTTGTGGGGCTTTTTGGGCCGACCTCGACCGCGGAGGTCGATGTCTACGGCCGCGGCATCAAGATAGTCCCGGGTGTGGACTGCGCGTGCTGCTATCTCCGCGAATGCGAACGGACACCCTCCTGCATGGAGCGACTCCCCGCGGAGACGGTGGCGGCGGCGGTCGACAAACTTCTGAAACGGTAGCCCCGGCCAATCTCCCGGGAACTAGGCGCGGGCAGGGGGGTACTATTCCGTGATAAGAACAATGGCGGTGATCCCCACCTACAACGAGGCGGCCACGATCATCCCCCTCGTCAGGGAGGTGGTCGAGCAGACGAGGGACATCGAAGCCCTCGTCGTGGACGACGACTCGCCCGACGGAACAGCCCGGCTCGTCGAGGAGGAGGCGAAGGTGATGCCGCGCGTCCATCTCCTGCTCCG
>JAZDKG010000009.1:0-3234 GCA_043803205.1 Planctomycetota bacterium | reverse complement strand
GAGCTGATCCGGGAGGCGGGGTTCGACATCGTCTGGACGCAGTTCAACTTCGACGAGAAACTCCGGAGCGCGGGGGCGGCGCTTCGAGCGAACCTGTATGAGTTTGCGAGCCTGCACTACCCGTCGCCGGTGCGTCCGAGGATCTGGGGGGATCCGACCCCGATTGCGGAGGGGAGCGCGTGTTTTATCCGGAAGCCGTGTCTGACGGACCCGGAGACGCAGCGCGTTGTAGCTGACACGTACAGGAAAGCCGCGGAGACAGCGCGGAAGTATTCGACTTCGCTCTATCACCTGGGCAGCGAAACCGAGCTCACGAGCCGGGAGCCTGGGCGCGAGGTCTGCTTCTCGCCGACGTGCATCGAGCATTTCCGCGAGTATCTGAAGAAGGAGTACGGCACGATCGACGCGCTCAACGCGGAGTACGGCACGGCGCACGGCGACTGGAGCGAGGTCGCGCCAGTGGATTTCATGACGGCGCTCAAGTCGGGGGCGATGCCGCTGTGGGTGGACTTCCGTCGGAACATGGAGAGCGTGTGGTCGGAGCATTTCGCGCGCTCGAGGGACGCGATCGCGGCAATGGAGCCGGAGGCGAAGGTGGGAACAGAGGCGGGGGACGATCCTGGGCATCTTCCGAAGTTGGGTGGGCTGGGGGGAGACGACTACTACAAGCTCGCGAAGGCGCAGACGCTGAACGTCCCCTACTTCTATCCGCCTCAGTTGGACGCGCTACGAGATTTCGCGACCCCCGGCACGCTCACGGGGACGACGTATGGCGGCTACACGGGCGTCTTCCGCGCGGAGCGGAAGGGGGAATGGCACAGGTGGTTAGTCTGGCACTCGCTTTTGCGGTACCGGTGCAACTCCTTCCACGTGTGGCAGGGGAGCGGCATGGCGGGAGGAGGAGAGATCGTCGGCACGACCATCGCGCCTGACCTCACCTGGTACGACTTCATGGGGGAGAGCATCCGAACAATCCATGAGATCGAAAGCGGGATCGGGAAGTTGGTACTGGCGCTCGAGCGTCCCGACGACGGGGTCGCGGTCCTGTATTCGCCCGCGAGCATGTTATTGGCGAATCTTTCGAGGGAGCTGCCGCAGAGGTGGGACAGTTTCGCCGGCGTGTGCATGATCTTTCCCGAGAGCAATTTCCAGTACCGCTACATCTATGCCACGGAGCTGGAGACGGGGGCGCTCATGCGCGGGAACTACCGCGTGCTGTACTTGCCGTACTGCCAAGCGCTTTCGCCGAAGGAGGTCCGCGAGATCCGCGTGTTTGTGAGCGAGGGCGGGGTGGCGCTGGCGGACCTTCGTCCGGGGGTCGCGGACGGGCACGGAAGGCCTTACGAGAGGGGAGCGCTTGACGACGTTTTCGGCGTGAGGCAGGACACGGGGAAGGCTTTGGCCTCAGGAGGGGTGGTGAAGCTTTCCGGGCGCATCGGGGCGGTTGAGGGGGAACTTCCGTTCGCGATGACGGACGGGTCGGTTGCGGTCGCGGGCGGGCGGGCGCTAGGGTCGGTGGGGGAGGCGCCGGCGGTGATCGTGAATGATTTCGGAGCGGGAAGGGGCATTCTCCTCAACTTCGCGATCTCGGACTGGGTCCTCGACAAGCTGATGCCCGCGAGTCACACGGCGATCCGTTTCGCAGACGACGAGTCGGCGGAAGGGGCGGCGGGACTCGTCCAGGGGCTTCTTGCGGAGGCGCGGGTAAAGCCCGCGGTGGCGCTGGCGCCGAGCGTGCCGGGGTGTCATCTCTATCGATTCAAGAAAGACGGGGTGCTCCTCCTGGGGCTGCTCCAGGAGATTCCGCCTTTTCTTCCCGGCGTCGGCGCGCGGCCGATGGATGAGCTCGATCAGATTTCGGCGATTCGGTCGGCGGAAGTGACTTTGGAACTCGACGCGGAGAAGCACGTGTATGACATCTTGGCCGGGCGGTATCTCGGCGAGATGCGCGAGGTCAAGCGGACAGTGAAGCCGGGCGTGCCTCAGCTCTTGGCGGCGCTCTCGTACCGGATGGAAGGCGTGGAGCTTGTGCTCGGAAACGACGCGCCGAGACAGGGGGAGGAACTTACCATCACGGCGACGGTCAAGACAGATGGGGCGCCGGCGGGGCTTCACGTTTTGAGGCTTGAGTTCACCGATCCCGAGGGGAAGGTGGTGAAGGAGTATGCGCGAAAGGTGTGCGCCGAGGGAGGGAAATGGGCGGGAGGCGTCCCGCTCAGTCTCGATGAGAAGCCGGGGGAATGGAAGGTGAGAGCGTATGACGTGGCGACGGGGGCGAAGGGGGAGGCACCGTTTCGCGTGGCAGCCGGCGAATAGGGGCGGGGGCTGGGTGAGTGGCCCCGCCAGAAGTGCTCGCGCTATTGTCCCACGGGCAAGGGCGCGTTGCGGGAGTCTGTCGCAACAAGATATGGCATTCGCAGAACCTTGGGGAACCTCTGACCTGTTTACTCGTCGCTCAAGCGTGTGAATTGCCAGCGAATATGCCTGCAAAGACCGTCCATGTCAGGGAAGAGCATTGCTTCGTTGATCCCACAACAGTTCAATTCGCTCCTGATCTCTGCAAAGGCGTCCGGTGGAACCAGCACCTTCGTCAGCACATCAGGGTGCCACTGACCCTCGAAGCCAATAGCCTGAACCAATCTTGAAGACTGTAGAAAAGTATGAACCGTAAACCAAGCGCTTTGTGACACCACTCTTCCGGCAATGTGCACAGGGCGAAGGACTTTGACACCCGTCGCTTCGAAAGGATCCTTGTTCCGTTCCGTGTCGACGAGTTCCCTGTTCTTGTACCTGAAAGCCCATACAACTCCGTCCAAGCCTTTCTCACCAGGTTTGCGAACCGTGAACCACAACGCGGCCAAAGGGTTTCTTGTCCAGTCAAGAAGGCGAGTGGGCAAGCCATGATGCTGTGCAAGAACCAACCAATCCCAGTTGGAAGTGACCTTCGAGCCAACGAAAGGCAAGGCTGTGCGACGAAAATGCTCAAATGCCTCTCGCTCGACTATTTCGCGCGGGGCTTTCAGCTTAACCGTCGAACGAAGCAACTCTGGCAGGAGCGGCCAGTCCGCACGCTGGCCGCGAAAGAGCACGCTGTCCTTGAAGAACCCCCTTTGCAGTACGTGGATGTACTCCACAAGGGAATCAACGCGCTCAATCCTGCAGTCGATAATGGACCGCTCTACAGAGTTTGCCACGTTCATCTCTCCGAGTTCCAGTGCCCTTTACGGCGAAACC
>JAZDKG010000008.1:0-16125 GCA_043803205.1 Planctomycetota bacterium | reverse complement strand
AAGGACGGACTACGGACAGTGGTGGGTAGCCGTCTCCAGCGGGAGCGCGTTTACGAACGAGCTGTGGGGGGCGTGGTCCACAGGGGTGACGTGGTCGGACGTGAGGGTGGGGGATTTCAACGATGATGGGAATTCGGACCTCATCGGGCGGACGAACGGGGGGGAGTGGTGGGCGGCGGTCTCCAGCGGGAGCGCGTTCGCGAACGACTACGTGGGAGCGTGGTCGGTTGCGGTGACGTGGGAGGACGTGTGCGTGGGGGACTTGGACGGGGACGGGGACGACGACATCCTGGGATGCATCCAGGGGAGCGACGCGTGGTGGGCGGGGGTACTTGCGGAGCCGGCGCCTGGGGACCTCGCGATGACCAACGAAGCGTGGGCGTGAGGGGCGGGGGGGAGCAATAGATCTAACGCAAAGGCGCAGAGAAGAATCTCTGGGGGACCTGATCCCGCAGTCGCGGGACCCCAGAGCCCTCGTCTGGATGCGGCGGGAACGCGGGACGCGTTCCGCCGCGACGGGGGGGCGTGGCCTGCGGTGCGCTCCCGCTTGGCAGTCATAGATGGGGAGGGGAGAGCTCTTCTTTTTCCGACTTTAGGACAGGTTGGCCCAACGGCCGGTGTTGTGGACGCGGCGGGCTTTTTCGGCGACGGCGACGGCCTGGAGCATTTCGCCGTAGGGGACGGGGGGCTTGCGTGAGCGGACCATTCCTTTAAGGGCTTCCATGACGGCCCAGCCGCCCTCGGGGAAGTAGAAGTCGTTGGCCTGATCGAAGTGGATTTCTCCGACTCCATTGGCGAAGGCGAAGAGGGCGGAGCGGTCGGCTTGGAAGGCGGTGTTGGTGACGAGCACGTCCCATCCGTGCTTTGTTTTTTCATCGTCGTACTTGAGATGGAGAAGCTCCATGGGCCAGGCGCCCATGCTCTCGACGGCCTTGACATCTGAGCCGAAGACGGTGAGGGCGAGGGCGAGGGAATCGGCGACGGCGCCGGGCTCGGGGCCGTGACCGATCACTGTGCCCCGGCGGACGAGGCCGATCTCGGGGAAACGGTGCTTGAAGAGGGCGGCCTGGGGCAGCATGGTCACGTGAGAACAGGAGAGAAGCGGGGCGCGGTTGCTCCTGGCGAGGTTGATCATGGCGCGCCCGTCCTTGGTGGTTTCGGCGAAGGGCCTGTCGATAAAGGTCGGGACGCCTTTCTTGAGGCCCGGGCGAGCGAGGGACAGGTTGTTCGTCCCGGCGCCGGAGGCGTTGCAGATGAAGACGAGGTCCACGGCGTCGGAGACGTTTTCTAGGTTCGAGCAGACGACGGGACGAGCGCCCATGGCTTGGCGGAAGCGCTCGGCCGCAGCGGGGTTCTCATCGTAGACTTTGACGAGCTGGAAACCCTCGGCCTTGCGGTTTCTCAATTCCGGCGAGCTATAGAAGGTGAAGTGGTGGTACTTGGCATTGTCGAAAGCGCAGAAGGCTTCAGGATCGATGTCCTCGAAGATGGCGCCGTACCAGTATGCGCGGTTGTCACAGTTCACGAGGCCCACGCGTATCGGACGTGATTTGCGAGCCATCGCAGGTCTCTCCCTTCTAGCACGCGTCCTCGAGGGCGACGGTGACGCCCTTGTTGTGCGCGATTCTAGCGGCTTCGATGATCCGCATGAGCTCCAGGATGGAGGAGTACGGGATGGGGGGTTTGCGGGTCCTCACCATGCGTTTGGCCATTTGGACGATTCGGACGCCGCCGTCGAGGAAGAGGTAGTCGTCGATGCGGGGCGTATGGATGGCGCCGCCCTTGCCATAGGCGGCGGCGGTGTATCCGCAGTGGCTGTAGCTCCAGGCGTATGTGGGGGTGGGTTGCTGTCTCCCCATCGCGTTGAACATGACGGCGTCGGAGTTCGCGTAGCGCATGCGCAGGACGTCGAAGAGTTTCGTGCCCATGCTCTGGACCCAGCGGCAGCCTTCGCCCATGATCGCCTGCGTCGTACTCAGTCCGTGGAAGACGGCGTTGAGGCCGGGTCCGCCGCAGGGCACGATGACGACGCCGACGGGAGCGATGTCCGGGAAGCGATTCTTGAAGGTCTCCAGATACGGGGACTGGCGCATGAGGGAGGAGCACATGATTGGGACGTTGTGCTCATCGGCGAGATGGATGATCGCTTTCGCATCGGCGAGGGTGAAGGCGAAGGGCTTGTCGACGAAGGTGGGGACGCCTTTGGTGATGCCCGGGGTGGCGAGCCTGAGGTGATCCTTGCCCTCGTAGTTGCAGTCGGCGACGTAGACAAGGTCGCAGTGATCGGAGACCTCCTCGAAGGAGTCGCAGACGAGGGGGCGGTCTCGATAGCACTCGGAGAGTTTCTCGGCCTTGGTTCGATCTTCGCCGTCCCAGACGGCGGCGATCTCGAAGCCGGGGACGACCTCTTTTCTGAGCTTGCGGGGATCCTGCCACTCGTAGTAGTAGTAGTGGCAGCCGCGGTGGTTGGCGCGGTAGATATCGGGGTCGGGGGCTTCGAAAATGGGGGCGTACCAGTAGCCGTGGGTATCGCATCGAATGATGCCGACCCGAATCTTGTTCGACCTCTTCGACATGCCGGTTCCTCCTTAGGTCACGGCTTGACCCAGATCAATCTCCAATCGAGGGAGTCGAGCTTCAGCGAGAAACAGCCACGATCCAGGGGGAAAGCTTCGCCGCTCATCGCGTCGACGGCGGAGGCATGTTCGACGTTCCCGAGTACGTTTAGGTTCAACTGGACGGAGAGGTCGGCCGGGTCCTTGCCGGTGTTGACGAGCAGGACGAGGACGCCGTTCTCCGGATGGAGGTAGAGACTTGCCTTGGCCTCTTTGGGCGCGAGGGTGACTAGGCGACCGTTGGACCAGTAGGGGAGCCAGGTCGCGTCGGCGCGTCCGAAATCGTCGAACACCTGGAAGAGCTTCTTATTGGTCGCATAGTCGGCTTCGTCGTTGACGTCGTGCAGGAGGAACAAGGCCTTTTTCTGCTGCTCGGTGCCGGGCAGGCGGTATTGGAGCATCTCGGCGGGAACGCCCCACTGACGGCCCATGAATTCGGTGCGGAAGGCATCCAGGGGCAGGAAGTCGAGGAGGAACTTGTCCTGGTAATCCGTAAACTGTTCGCCATCCCAGTAGCTCGTGGCGAAACCCATGATCGGGGCGATCATCTGGCCGGACTGATGGAGTTTCACGAGCCCGTCCGGTTTGCGGGACTTGACGATCCTGTAGATGCGCTCGAGCATCGTGCGCGTGGGGAGGATCTGGTAGGTGGGGCGCACGGAGCCGTCGGGGGCGACGTATCCGCAGCCGTGATGGGTGTTGGTGCAGCCGAGGACGTCGCCGGTGCCGTCGAGGTAGACGCCGTCGAGGTCGTAGTCATCCATGGCGGCGGCGATGCCGTCGGCGAGGAGGTCCTGCCAGATGCTGTTGTAGCAGACGCTGAAGACTTTCTGGCGGGGCTGGGGAGGGTAGTTGTAGTCGAGCCACCCGCCGGCGGGCTCGCGGACGCATTCGTCCCAGAGGGTGTCGGCTTCCGGGGCGAGGCTGGAGATCCATCTGCCGAAGTAGAGGAGGACGCGTATGCCGCGGGCGTGGGCGGTCTTGACCATCTCGCGGAGCTTCTGCGCCTTTTCGGGGGAAGTGCGGACGTAGCCCTCGGCGTCGGTCCAAGCCTCGAAGAACACGAGCGTGCGGACGCCTTGTTCCTTGACACACTTATCGAACTCCGACTCGTACCATGGGAGCGCTTCGGCGAAGTTGGTCATGACCCTGAAGCGGTAGTCCCAGATGGTCTTGCCCCAGGGTTTCACCGGGGTGGCTTGGAGGCCGAAGCTGCCGGATATGGACTTGCCGACGCCGGTGGGGGCGTCGATCACGTGGACGCGAAGGGTGACGCGGCCGGCTGCGCGCACTATTTCGACGGCGCGATCGGGCTTTGCGAGACGCCAACCGGCGTCGCTTTCGGCGAACCACTGGAGGCCGAGGTTTTCGTCGCCGAGCCAGAGGGCGGGGAGGAAGGGGCCGGCGAAGCCGTCTTCCGGCAGCAGACCTGGTTTCTGCTCGGCCCACGGGCGCTCCGGATAGCGGTTGTGCCAGAAGAGGCGCGCGTACTTCTCAGCGAGGGGGATCTCGAGCGTCAAGGAGGCGAGGGGGTTGGGCGGGTTGATGATCCGCCAATCGAAGACGATCATGCCGTCGTAATCGATGGTGACGATCACTTGAACGGGATGCTCTCCCGCGGAAGAGGAGGAGAGGTGGACGCGGTCGCGGGAGGCTTCGACGATGGAGAGCGAGGGCTGCGCGAGGGGCATTTCGCCCGCGCTTGTTCGGGCGATCAGCCTAACCGGAGCGGCGAGGAGGTTATGCTCGCCGACGTTGATGGCGCTCACGAGGGAGTCGGGCTTGAACTCATAGCTGCGGCCCGAGGGCTCGACGACGACCGATCCCGGGAGTTCGTGCGTTTGCAGCGGCGTCCAGGGCGGTGGGACGTCGCGGGAGACGCCGGCCTGGGAGCCGATCCACGGCGGCGGCTGGAACGGCTTGACGTCGACCGGAGCGGACGTCCTGGCAAGTTCCTGCCCGTCGACGCGAACAACGGCGCAAAGCGTGTAGTCGCCCGGCTGAGCCGGCATGCCGAATTCCACGCAGGCGCGATGGTCGGCCCGCAGAGGGGTTTCAGTCTCAGCCAGAGTCTTGCCGTCCGCATCGAGCAGTCGGACTCCAGCGATGAGGGGTTGCGAGGGCAGCGGGCTACGCGGCATCAGTTGCAGATCGGCGCCGAGTTTCATCTGGCGGTAGTAGTACCGCGGCTTCGCGCGGAAGCGACAGGGCGTTATCACGAGCGTATCATCGGGGCGTTGCCGATACAACTGAGCGATTCGGTCGGCGGAGAGCGATTCATTGAAGACCATCACGCCGCCGATCAGGCCGTTGAGTTCCGGGGACCACATGGCGAACTTGGCGAGGCAAAAGGACGCGGTACGGACGCCTCCGATCGAATCGTCATCTCGTGTCATCTCGCCGGCGGGCTCTCCGTTCACGTAGATGCGCGTCCGACGGACGGACGGATCATGGACGGCAACGATCAGGTTCCATTCGCCGGCCCGGATCGGCTGCGTGGCGGCCAGGTCCACCCAGCGGTTGTCCTCGGCGTTGCGCGTCTCCAGGTGCGGGCGTCCATCGGGATCGATGTAGATGCTCCAGCCGTACTTGGACAAGACGTACCGATTCTTGGGTTGCGGGGAAGTGCGCACCCATACGGCCAAGGTCAATGCGCCGCTGATCCGCAGCTCAGGGGGATTGCCGCACTCCACGAAGTCGTTGACGCCGTCGAAATCGAGGGCTGCGCCGCGGTCGGAAGAGATCCACTGCGCCCCGTGGATGCGGGCGTCGAGTGCGTGGCCGCTGGAATCGTGCAGCACGTCGCCGTCGCGCTCGGAAAAATCGTAGTGCAGGACCAGTTCCGCCACGGCGGGGCTCGTCAGCAGCGCCACCAGGCAGCAAGCAGCGATGATGCAATTCCATTCAGATTTCATGGCGTTCCTTTCGTTGCGGTCGGGGGCGCCCATCCCATGAAGATGAACCGGGCGGAGGCGTCTCTCGCGACGAGGGCTCTTTTTACCATGCCGGCTCGTCATTGTGAATAGGGTGAGATCAGATCGCCTTGACGCGAGGGATCTTTCGAAGATGTCGGCTTTTCCCCTTTCCTCCTTTTCTCCTTTGGGTAAGGTGTACTTCGAAAGCGCGCACGCTACAAGGCCGGGGAGCGCTTCTTGTCTTCGGATCAAGGTCCTGCATGGGTCCTGTGGGTCAGGAGACGCTGACGATGAGCAGCAGAAGTGCAGCATGGAGTCGGATGCTGATCGTGTGTGCGGGAGTGTGGGTCTGGCTCGCCGCGGCCCGGTGCGGGGCGCAAGCTTCCAACGAAGGAAGCGCCGTCCCAAGCGATCTCGTCTGGCAACTCGGGGTGCGGGACGGCTCGCGCGACGAGTTTGTCAACACGGGCCGCTTCGATCGCGCGCGCGGGATGTGGGTTGCGATTCCCTGCGATGAATCCAGCGCCGACCGTCTGACGTTTACGACAAAGCTCGATCGGCTGGGGGTGTTCCCGAAACCCCGTTTTCCGCTCGGACTTCGCAACGCGACGACGATGCTCCTCCAGGGGAGCAACGGCGCACAACGGGCGATCGTCGAATGGGAGGACGGCGCCGGAGGCCCGGAGGAGCTCGAGATCGTTTTCACGCACTTCGGGGGGGACGGACGCGACCTTCGGGTGACGCTGCCGGGAGAGCGGATGCGCTATCTCGACGCGAGTATGTTTCCGGACGTCGAGACGGACGGTGCGCTGCACTGGCGGCTTGCGTTCGTCGCGCACAAGGGCGCCAACCGGATCGAGATGGAGGTGCTTTCGCAGCAGTCGCCCGGGTACGACTTCGATGTGCTTCGCGTGCGCAGGATCGAGAAGGCGCCAGCGGCCGGCGTCGTCGCTCCGTTCGTGGTGCTCGAGTGCGTGGGGGACCAGCTCGCCCACATCTACAAGGTGGGGCAGTCGCCCGAGGCGAGAGTCCGGGCGGTGAACTTGCAGGCCGACGCTGACGCGAAAATCAACTGGGTGGCGAAGAACTTCTTCGGCGAGGTAGTGGATGAGGGGGCGGTGTCGGGGCGGTCGTCTGCGGACGGGGTGCTGGAGGGCACGGTCAAGCCGTCCATCCGTGGGGTCGGGTTCTTCACGATCGGGGCGAGCGTCGGCGGCACGGGGGAAGGCGGCGGAGGTCAGGCGAGGGCCCTCCTGCCGATCGCGGTCTTTGCCGACTACGCGGAGGAAGGCGCAGCGCGTGATGCGCACATCGGGACCGATCTTCTTCACACCCAGCCCATGCCCGACAACGCGTTCCTTGGGCGGTGCGTGCGGCTGGGACGGATCATCGGGTCGCGGTGGGAGCGTTTCGGGGGACTGATGTGGGGGCGCGTCGAGCCCGAAGAAGGACGCTTCGACTGGGAGGCGACCGACCGCAACCTTGATGAATGGGTCAAACAGGGGATCGATGTCACAGGCCTCATGTGGGTCGGCGTCCACGCCAACGTTCCACCCCCACAATGGGCCATGGACCCCGGGGGTCCCGGGGACCGAGGGTATCGATGGATCCCGCGGCTGGACGCGTGGAAGGAATTCATGGAGGCGTTGGTGACGCACTACGGCGATCGGATTCACACTTGGGAGATCCTCAATGAGCCATACGCGAACCTTCTCCATGACGGCGAAGCATACGGCCGCATGCTCAAGGCGGCGTCCGAGGTGATTCGCGCGCGGCAGCCGGACGCGCGGATCGTGTGCGGGTGTCTAATGGGCCGGACGGGGGCCGAGCAGCGGAAGTTCGAGGAAGACTGGTTCCGCGTGGCTGGGCCTGAAGCTCTTGATATTGTCGGCGTTCATTACGTCAGTCGCGGGAGATGGCAAGAGTACGTGGACACGATGAAGGCTTGGGGCATCCACAAGCCCGTCTGGGATACGGAGTGCGCCGTCTCCGTCGGTCCGGATCCGTATAGTCTGGCCGAGGAGCTTGTGAGGTACTACGTCACGAAGCTCGCCCTGGGCGTCCAGCGGATGAGCCTGCACGAGTGGTTGCGGCAGATGGCCTGGCCGGGCGAGGCGTTCGCGGTGTCGCCTATGATGGCGGCGCACCGGACGCTGGCGCACCAGTTGAACTACGCGCGGTACATCGGACCGCTGGCTTTGGAGCGCGACGTGGAGTGTCACGCCTTCGAGCTCTCCGGCGGCGACACGGTGCTGGTCATGTGGAACGCCGCCTGTGCGGGCAGCCAGGAACGAGCACCCGACGGTAACGTGGTAGCGGGCAGGCCCCTATCGATTCCTCCGTTTGTTCGCGACGTGACGCTCCCGGCGGGGGTCAGCAAGGCGACGCTTATCGACATCATGGACAACGAGACGGCGCTTGGGCGGGTCGAAGGCGTGGTCCACGTCCCGGTGGGCGCCTCGCCGCTCTTTGTGCGCGGGATTCCGTTCGAAGTCATTGAGCGCATGGTCACCATCTTCCCCGATGCCCTGCACGTCGTGGGCGTGCGTGGGGACGTCATCATGAGCTCCGCTACGGTTCGCAACGTCGGGAGCGAGCCGCTGGGCGGAGAGCTTAGCGTCATGCTGCCGTCTTCATGGGCCCTGACCGAAAAGCCCGGGCGCCTGGACGTCTCCCCGGGCGAGACCGCCCCGGTGAAATTCGCCTTCCGGATTCCCGCGGATGCATCCGTCGGGGAGTACGACGTCGCGCTGCAGCTCGGGCGGAAAGGCGGGCCGCGCGAGGCCGCTTCTCGTGTGCAAGTGCTGGTCACGGGTGCGCCGCCGTTGTCGAACCTTGTCCCGGGGAATCTTGCCGCCAAGCCGGCGCCTGAGTTCGTCTCGCCTGCGGTGGACGTCTTCCCCGGCGAGAAATACTTCCTCGGGGCCGAGGTGCGCTCGGACTCGCCGGTGGACCTTGCGGCCTGCTTCAGCGCGGCGGACGGTCGGCCGCTGTCGCCTGTTGTGGTCGACCAGTTCGACGGAAAGGGCGGCCAAGGCATTCTGGGCGGCATGACGGTCGCCCCGCCGGGCGCCGCCAAGCTCGCCTTTCGCGCAAGGTCGTCTGTCCCCATGACGATCACCCGCCCGCGGATTCAGCTTCTTCCCGACACCGACGTCCGGCCCACGAGGCTGCGCAACTGGGCGTCCTGTTCGGTGGTGATGAATGACGCGAACGAGATTCGGATCGATCGTATGGACCAGACGCGAGGGCATCACCAGAGTGGAGCCGCCGTGGACGCGCCCTTCGGCTGGCAGGGGCCCGAGGACTTGAGCGCCACGGTGAGGCTCTCGTACGACGCCAACGCACTTCATCTCGCCGCCACGGTCCGGGACAACTCGGTTGTCGTCGGCGAGAACACGCCGCCTTGGGCGTTCTGGTACAACCCCTTCTGCGATTGTCTGCAAGTAGTTTTGGATCCGAGAGACGTTCAGGGATCGACCTATTACTACGTGTTCACGTTCGTAGGTGACCGCGTCTGGCGAACGGTTTTCGAGCCGGGTGGTGCGCTTCGGCGCGCGACGATCCCCGACGGCTGGGTGTCGGCCGCCGGCACGCCTACGCTGGTATGGGGCGAAGAGGTGACCGGCAGGATTCCTTACCAGTTCGAACACACGGATACGGGGCTTGGTTATGCGGCGACCTTGCCATGGAGCCTGATGGACGGCATTCATCCCAAGCCGGGCGAGGCGATCGGGTTCAACGTGCGCGTCAAGGACGGCGACATGGAGGGCGCCAATGCACGCAGGCGCGGGTACATGGAGTGGTCGCCTGGGTACGGCTACTACCTCTTGGACCCCGACAGCTTCGGGACCCTGGAATTTCGGTAGTCGATTTCGACCCGTGCTGTGTCTTGGTCCCGAGGCCCTTTTCGATTGTCACGGACTGCGCCTCTCTTAGCCAGTCGTCGTGGCGGGAAAGGAAACATTCGACCTCTTCATCCCGCCCTCCTTTCGGCGGATCGGTCGGCGGTTTGGAGTTGGTCTTGCGGCGCAGATGGGCTAGCGGTACGCTTGGGAGACGGGCACGAGGAAGCGCGTTCACGAGAGAGGACGGCACCCAGGGAGGGTTGGGGACGGTGAAAGGAGAAGAGATGCGGCGCTGCGGGACGGATGAGCCGATCAAGGCGGTGTTCTTCGGATTGGGGGGGCACACAGGGTACGACCACGAGAACCCGCTTATTCCGGCGATCTATAAGGACGCGATTCCAAAGCCGTGCGTGCAGTTCGACATGCCGCTGTGGAGGGAGCTCCTCAAGCGGGCGGCGGAGGCTGGGATGAACACGGTGGTGATCGAGCTCGCGGAGGGGGTGCGGTACGAGAGCCATCCGGAGCTTGCGATCCGCGGGAGCTGGTCGACGAACCGCCTCAAGCGCGAAATCGCGTTCCTGCGCACGCTGGGGCTCACGCCGGTGCCGCTCATCAACTTTTCGGCCTGCCACGACTTCTGGCTGGGGAAGTACGCGCGAATGGTGAGCACGGACGCGTACTACGCGGTCGTGAAGGACCTGATCGACGAGGTGAGCGAGCTTTTCGGGAGACCGAAGCTCTTCCACCTCGGGATGGATGAAGAGCAGTACCACGACCAGGAGCACTACGAGTACGTCGTGATCCGGCAGTATGATCTGTGGTGGAGAGACTTCTACTTCATGGTCGACCTGGTCGAGCGGACGGGGGCTCGAGCGTGGGTGTGGTCGGACTACCTGTGGCATCATCCGGACATGTTCTGGAAAAAGATGCCGAAAGGTGTGCTGCAGAGCAACTGGTACTACGGTGCGGAGTTCGGGCTTTCGAAGCGCAACAAATTCGCCGACCGCGTGAGGTGCTACATGGAGCTGGACGAACACGGGTACGACCAGGTGCCGACGGCGAGCAACTTCCTCAACGACATTAACGTGGAGAGGACGGTGCGGTTCTGTGCGCGGAACGTCGCGAGGAAAAGACTTAAAGGGTTCCTAGCGGCGGCGTGGAAGCCGACGATCGAGGCAAGGCGCGGGGATCACGTGGAGCTTATCAAGCAGGCGGGAAGGGCGTTTTCGCGGTGGGATGGGGGGAGGGGAAGGGCATAGACCACTGAGGCACGGAGAAGAGGGAAGGGCGGGCTTGAGCACACTGTATCTCGTAAGGCACGGGCGGACGCGGCTGAACGAGCAGAGGGCGTTCCGGGGAGCAATGGATGTGCCATTGGATGACGTCGGGGAGTCGGAAGGGAGGGCGCTGGGGGAGGCGCTAGCGCCGGTGGCGCTCGGGGAGATCCTCACAAGCCCCTTAGCGCGTGCGCGGCGGACGGCGCAGTTCATCGCCCAGAGGACGGGGACGACAATCCGGGTCTCGAAGGCGCTGAGGGACATCGACTACGGGGAGTGGACGGGAAGGAGCGAGGACGAAGTGCGGTGGGAATTCGGGGCGCTCTACAGCGAGTGGATGCGGACGCCCGAGAAGGTGCGGTTCCCCGGGGGGGAGAGCCTGGGGGACGTGCGCAGGCGGGTCGAGGCGCCGATGCGGGAGATCGCCGATTCGGGGGGGACGATAGCGGTGGTGAGCCACCGGGTGGTGCTCAAGGTGATGATCTGCGTCGGGCTGGGACTTGGGGACGATTACTTTCGGCGATTTCACATGGACACTGCGTCGTATTCGCAGCTGGATTTCGACGGCGTCTGGCGGCTTACGGTCCTGAACGAATCGGCGCATCTCCTGGCGATCCCGGGGCACCTGACGGCGGTGGATTTCTGACCGGCAGAGCGCCGGCTCAACGTGAGGAAAGGACGGGTCGTATGGTGCGGTTGGACAGTTCACTCCTCCATATCGGGAAGAACAGGCAGCTCTTTTTCGACAACAAGATCATCGAGCGGGCGCAGGACGTGACGCGGGTGTTCCATACGCCCAAGGCGGAGGCGGAGCCGCTCATACAGTCGGACCGCCCGTGGGAGCACATCACGTATTTCGCGCTGGGGACGTACCATGTTCTGCGGGACCGGGACGGGAGATGGCACTGCTGGTACGGAGTGTGGAAGTACGACCCTGAGCGGTTCGCCAAGACACGGGACTGGTACGACCTCGAGGTCTCGTTTCTGCGCTTAGCCTATGCGCGGAGCTCGGACGGGGTGCATTGGGAAAAGCCGGCGCTGGGGATCCACAAGGTGGACGGGCGCGATACGAACATCATCCTCGGGGATGAGAAGCTCGGGTCGTTCTACATCGTGACGCCGATCGACGATCCACTCGAGAGCGATCCGGCCAAGCGGTTCAAGTGCGTGGGGGTCAGATGCTCGAAGGAGATCTATCGGATCGAGGCGGCGTACAGCGCCGACGGGATCCACTGGACGTTCTACGACCGACCGCCATGTTTCGGGACGTGGGGGCCCTATCTCAACGACGAGATCACGCTGCACGTGGACCCGGTGAGCCGGCTGTACGTGGCGACGGTGCGCAGCCCCTACCAGGGGCGGGGGGCGCTGGACATGCGGAACCCTACGGCGGAGCTCAACTTTGTCGGTCCCAGCGAACCGGGCGCGTGGTGGAAGTACAACAAGAGGCGGGTCTTTCAGACGGAGTCGCCCGACCTTCTGCACTGGTCGCAGCCGTATCCGATCTTTCAGCCCGACGAGATCGACAACTTGGACGAGTCCTACTACGGGATGTGCCAGACGCGGGTGGGGGACACGCTCATCGCGTTCGTCAACCTCTTCCGCGAGTGCGAGAATACGATGCACGTTCGGCTTGCGTATTCGTATGACGGGAAGAACTGGGAGTGGGCGGATCAGCGCCGGACGTGGCTTACGAGCGCCAAGATGAGCGGGAGGGACTGGGACAGCATCATGATCTACCTGGGCTCGCCGCCGATCGGCGTGGGCGACGAGGACTGGGTTTACTACGCCGGGGCAAAGAACCATCACGACTGGTTCATGACGGGCTGCCTTGAGGGGATCGACCATCCGGAGGCGCGGGACATGTCGAAGGTGGGGTATCACCTGGGCTTGGCGAAGATGCGCCGGGACGGGTACGTGTCGCTTACGACGTCGCCGCACCGGGAAGGTATCATGGTGACGCGGCCTTGTTTCATGGAGGGCAACCGGATCGTGCTCAACGCGAAGACGGCGGCGGACGGATTCGTGGGCGTCGAGGTGCGCGACGAGAACGCGCAGGCGGTGACGGGGTACTCGCGCGAGGAGTTCGACACGTTCCGGGGGGATTCGGTGCGGCACGTGTGCACGTGGAAGGGGAGAGCGCAAGCCGAGTTCCGCGGGTACTACAAGCTCATCTTTACCATGAGGAAGGCGGAGCTTTACTCGTTTCAATCGACGGACGATCCAAGCGATC
Source organism: Planctomycetota bacterium (assembly GCA_043803205.1). GTDB lineage: Bacteria > Planctomycetota > DG-23 > JAZDKG01 > JAZDKG01 > JAZDKG01. Next base: position 3,237 of record JAZDKG010000008.1, on the reverse strand, counting down.
CGTCCTCGGTTGACGGGGATCTATCGAGGAAGCTGAGCGTGCGGAAGTGGGAGTAGGAAGGAAGGCGCGTCATGCGAAGGAGTAGAATCAAGGCGAAGCTAGCGCGTAATGAGCCGGTGCTGTTGCCGCTGCTCAACCTAGCGGATCCGGCGGTTTTTGAGATGGTGAGCGTATTGGGGTTTGACGGGATCTGGCTGGACCTGGAGCACATGGGCAGGGGCGTGGAGACGGCGCACGATCTTATTCGGGCGGCGCGGGTGGGAGGGGCTGACGTGATGGCGAGGCCGGCGAAGGGGGAGTTTATGCGGATGGGAAGGCTGCTGGAGGCGGGGGCGCAGGGGATTCTTTATCCCCGATGCGACGACGCGGCGGAAGCCGCTGAGGTGGTGCAGTGGGCGAAATTTCCTCCCGTGGGCAAGAGGGGGCTATCGGGCAGCGGGCCTGATATGCCTTACTGCTTGATGGATATGGGAAGGTATGTCGAGGTCGCGAACGCGGAGACGTTCATAGCGATTCAGATCGAGGACAGACACGCGGTGGACAGGGCGGGCGAGATCGCGGGCGTCGAGGGGGTGGACGTGCTGTTTTTGGGGCCCGGGGATTTCACATTGAGCGAAGGCATCATAGGGCAGTTTGACCATCCGATCTTCCAGCGGGCGATCGAGAGGATCGCGGAGGCTGCAAGCGCGGCGGGGAAGCACTGGGGGACGTTGGCGATGAGTGTGGAGATGGCACAGCAGCTTGTAGAGATGGAGGCGCGGCTCATCTGCTACGGTGAGGACTACGAGGTTCTCAGGGCAGGTTACAGGGGGATTCAAGAACAGTTCGCGAGGTTCGGGTTCACGTTTCACCGCCCGTTAGGTGAGGCGGAAGGGAGCGTTATACTGTGAGGGATGCCGGGTTGGAAGGCGAGGCGCGCGTGATGACGGTGCTTGGGCCGGTGCGGCCGGAGGCGTTGGGCAAGACGACGATGCACGAGCATGTGATCGCCGATTGCTCTTTCAGCGGGAACAGCCTGTTGAAGAAGATCGGCGAGGAGGACGGGGTGCTGGACGATCTGGTAGAGCTGCGAAGGGCAGGGGGGAAGACGTTAGTGGAGTTGAGCTGCCAGGGGCTGTCGGGGGACGCAGCGGCGCTGCAGCGGCTTTCGCGGGGGTCGCGCGTGAATATCATCGCATCGACGGGATACTATCGGGAGATCGCGTATCCGGAGTATGTTTTTCGCGAGAGCGCGGACGAACTCGCCAAACGCCTGACGGATGACGCGGAGAACGGGATAGGAGAGACGGGCGTGCGGCCGGGGATGTTAGGGGAGTTCGCCTCGCACGACGACGGGGAGCCGGGCGAACACGTGGAGAAGGTGTTCCAGGCGGCTTCGCGGGCGCATCTAGCGACGGGGCTTCCGATCACGACGCACTGCTGGGCGGGGCGCGGCGCGGAATGGGAGATCGGGATTCTGAAAGACGAGGGGGTAGATCAGGGGAAGGTGATCATCGGGCACGTGGGCGCGAATCAGCCGGAGATGGAGAATGCGCGATGGATTCTCGATCAGGGGGTGAATGTCAGCGTGGACTGCATCGGGTATGACGAGCGGGACGGGTGGCGCGATTTCGGGGATCCCGAACGGGCGGCCCTTATTAAGCGGTTCATCGAGTGGGGGCACCTCGGCCAGATCGTGGTCGGGAGGGACATGATGCGGAAATACCATCTGCGGAAGCACGGGGGCGGAGGGTACGCCTATCTATTCAACAGTTTCGTGGACACCATGCGAGAGGCGGGGATCACGGAGGCTCAGGTCGAAGCGATCCTTGTAGGCAATCCGCGGAGGATCCTGACATGTGGACGGACGTGACGCAGCGGGCGGCGGCACACGGGACATGTCAAGGCAGGACTAAAGGAGAAAAGAGATGTGTTTGTTCGACAAGCGACGCAAGCGGCGAGTGATCTACAATGACGATTCCGATCAGCAGTATTCGGGGTACGACGGGTACTCGTACAAGGTGACGGACGAGCGGTCGTTTCTCGAGGCGCGGACAACGCCGACGTTCGACACGCAGGTGGACACGTACGCGTGGTGCGTGGGGAACGGGGCGGACCCGCCCTGGGGGACGTGGGGGGAGAAGAACCGCGCGCGAGCTCGGTGCCTGCGATCCGCGGACCACGCGGCGGACGTCATCATTGAGGCGTGCCACGCGAAGGGGATGGAGGTGTGGGGGTCGTTGCGGATGAACGACATCCATGACGCGTTCATGGCGAAGACGCTCGAGGAGACGCACGACCCGCTCAAGGCGGAGCATCCGGAGTACCTGATCGGGAAGGTCGAGGACCGCGACCTTCCGGCGGAGCTTACGGAGCGGTATCTGTGGACGGCGTTCAACTTCGAGCGCCCGGAGGTGCGCAAGTATCGGCTCGAATTCATCGAGCGGAACGCCGGCATGCACGATTTCGACGGATATGAGCTGGATTTCACGCGGTTCGTGTGCAATTTCGAGATGGGAAGGGAGGCGGAGCTGGCGCCCATGATGACCGAATTCATGCGGGAGTGCCGGCGGAGGTTGACGGCGATCGGGAAGAAGCGGGGGCGGCCTTACCTCTTGGTGGCGCACGTCATGGATTCGGTCGAGACGTCGCTTCTCTTAGGGCAGGACGTGGAGGCGTGGCTGCGGGAGGGGCTGGTGGACATCCTCGTCGTCGGGATGGGGTACTTGCCGTTCGCGCTAGCCATGGACGAGTGGCGGGCGCTGGGGGCGAAGCACGGGGTGCCCGTGTATCCTTCACTCAACACCAATACGCTGAACCCGATCTACAAGGAGCGGATGAAGCGGGTGTCGGCATGGCACGAGGCGATCCGGGGCGCGGCGGCGTGGTGGTGGCAGTGCGGCGGGGACGGGCTCTATCTCTTCAACCTCTTTTGCCAGGAGGATAAGACGGTCGGTCCCGACGGGTCCATGAAGAAGGGGCTTGTCTATGCGCCTCTGTCGGAAGCGGGGGACCCGGAGACACTGGCGGGGAAGACGAAACTTTACGGAATCCACCCATCGTCAAGGGGCGGGTTCTGCCATCACGGGTCGGAGGCGTCGTGCCTGCCGGTGCCTCTGGAGAAGATGGAGAGGAAGCTTCCCCTTATGATGGGGCCGGACGCGAAGGACGGGCGCGCGAGTTTCAAGGTATACGCATGGACGACGGGGGGCGTGCCCGATGCGAAGGTCTACATGAGGCTCAACCACAAGCTCCTTC
>JAZDKG010000007.1:0-36576 GCA_043803205.1 Planctomycetota bacterium | reverse complement strand
AAAAGTACCTTGAGTTCGGGGAGAACAGATGATCTATCGCAAGGAAGAGTACATCGAGGAGTCGGAGGCGGAGGGCCGCTTCCCCGTCAAGCAGATTGAGGTCCTGGACCCGGTTGGAGGCGGCGCAAAGAAGTTCGTGGGGTACCTGACCCTCGGCTTCCAGACGCCCATGGGCGTCCAGCAGATCCCTCTCTCCTTCGAGATCGAGGCGGGCACGATCGAGGACGCCTTTAGCAAGTTCGAGCAGTACGCGGAAACGAAGATCGAAGAGGCCCGCAAGGGAATCGAGGACGAGATCCGCAAGCTCCGCGACGAAGCCGCCACCCGCATCGTCCGTCCCGGAGAGGTCGGCCTGGGCGGCCCGGGCGGCGCCATCGACCTAAGCAAACTCAAACGCTGACAGGCGACGGACGCTTGCACCTCTTTGCCCGGCTGAGCACGGCGGGTGCCCGTTGGGAGTCAAGTCAATATTGCGTCCCCGGAACTCCCCCTGACCCGGAAGTTGGCGCCCGGGTGATGTGAAGACCTGCCTCTTCGAAGTCAAACTGTCCCAAGCGCTTTGCGCATGCGCTGGGCGCAATCGATTTGCCGCCCTGTGCGGGCGGATTGCAGGGCCGCCGTCGGAACAAGCATCCCAAGCAGAATGGAATGGGGTTCGCGGGGAGCGCGAGGATGTGTCGCCAGCCAGCGGAAGAAATCCCGATGGACGCCCTCGTCGCCGCCGCCATGAGAGCCTCTGCCCGAGGGCACGTTCACGTGCCGCGGTTTCCCCTTGTACGGCCAAAGCACAACAGAGGCCTCCCGGGCGCCGGGACGCCTGGTATGGAGGATGGTCTCTATCTGACCTTTGGTACCACTGAACACGTAGCGGCGCTCGTAGTCCGGTCCGGCGGTGGTGAAGACGAACGTAAACACGCTGCCGTTGGCAAACAGGCCCGTCATCGCACAAGTGTCATGGCTCGTCGGTTTGGGAAGCGAAGGGCTCACCTCTTGGAGCAACTTCCTGTCCAGAGTCGGATGGGGCGGCAAGGTCCAGACGTTGCGGGTGGCTACGGCGGTGCACGTCTCGGCCGTCGTCTCGAGGATGTATTGTATCCACTCCGTGTCATGGGTCAGCTTTGAGAGAACGATGTCCCCTGAAAGGTGGGCGTCTCTGCAATACTGTTGAAGGAACACGCCGGCCCCGAATTCGTTTCCGGTATTGACGTGCGCCAGCACGCTCTGAACTCGACCGATTCTCTGAGAGCGCAAGAGCGTTTCCGTTACCCGGGCCGCCGGAAAGCGACGCAGGTTGTAGCCGATGAAGAGGGGGTAGCTCTGCCGCACGACCTCCCGGTAAAGTCTAACGGCGCCCTTCCAGGTGTTGGAAACTGCCTTCTCAAGGTAGACGGGGATCCCCCTGCGGAGCACCGCGAGCGCGTGCTCGACGTGCTGCGCTTCCTGACTGGTGACAAGGACAAAGTCGAGGTCTTTTTCCTTGCGCAAGAGTCCTCTGTGATCGCGATAGAACCGATCGCCGAACCTTCGCCGTTCCTCCGGGGTAGGTTTGCGTACATCGCAGACCGCCGCGCAGACGGCCCTTGGGCGCAAGCTGGCTTCGATCATTTTTGTGTGGTGTACGCCTCTTGATCCGAAACCGATGACGGCGAATCGGTAGGCTCTCATTCCCATCTTCACCCCCTCAACAAGCCCGCCCGCCTATTCGTTCAGCCTTTCTTCACCACTACGTCGATCAGCCGGAACGTGTAGTCGGCCGGATACCGAACGCGGTCGCACGCCGGGTCCTCGTAGTCCAGCCCCCCTCCGCGCACCACCACCTTGTACGCCGAGAGCTCCGCCCGCGACGTGTCCCCGATCCGGAAATACGCCGTATTCTCGAACAACCCGCTCATCAGACTCCCGGGCATCGTGCACCCGCTCGTCATGTTGTACACCCACTCCTGGATCGTCCGGATGTGCGCCTTCGCCTCTTCCACCGTCTTGAAGTCGGGCATCGCCCCTGTCAGCGCCGCCTGCGTGAACGCCGGGTGCTGCCCGTTCAGGTTATCGATCCGCTGCCGCTTCACGAGTTGCGTGTGCATCGTCTTCTCCGACCGAAGCCCCTCCCCCGGCCCCCACCACTCTACGATGTTGTAGTTCCGCCCCGAGCACCCCGACCCCACCACCGTCACCGACACGATAGGCGTCCTCTCCTCGATCGTGATGCTCCCGCGGTCCGCTAAGATCTCGATTCCCTTCTCCCCGAACTCGCACCATCCCTGCACCACCACGTTCTTATACCGAAACGGACAACTGTATGCGTGATGCTCCGTCTCGAACACCTCCGCCTCCCGCACTTCCCCCAGCTTGTCCTCATCCGCAGGCGCCCAATATACAGGCATCGTCCCCTCCGCCGGGCCGATCGTGTACCCATGCCCCTCGTCCTCCCGCTTCTCCACCTTACTATTCTTCTTGGCCATTTCCTCACTCCTTCATCAGCCTGACCTTGCCACGCTCACCTTGTCCCCCGGCAATCCTCCTGCCCTCGCCTCCCGAAATTCCGGGGTATCACGCGCGATTGTCTCTCCCCGGGTGGCGCCCGCCTTTCGCGAAACAGGATCACTTTCAACGCAGGGCCCGGCTTCCCTTCAACCGTATGGAGTCCTTCGTCCCCGCTCTCCGTCACGCGGTCCCCGGCGCAACCGTTCGTTCCATCCTCCCCTCGGCTGCACTCTATCCCGAATCCCGTCCGCAAGTCAAGTTCAAGATGGTGTCGCCGGGACCCCCCGAGCCTGGCAGTCCCCTGCCCCACTAACTGCTTGACCTTTCGCCCCTCATGCGCTTAAGTAACGGGCCTCTTGCCCGTGCTTGGGAGAGCCTTTGATGTCCAAGAAACTCGCCGTCATTCCCGAACAGTGCTCAGGCTGTCACATCTGCGAGCTCGTCTGCGCCATCGAGCACTTCAACGTCGTCAATCCCAAGAAGAGCGCCATCCGCGTAATGATCACCTATCCCCATCCCGTTGTCCGCATGCCCATCGTCTGCAGCCAGTGCAAGGTCCCCGTCTGCGCGGACGCCTGCCCCGTGGGCGCGCTCAGGCGCACGGACGGCGTCGTCGAGCTTGCCGCCGACCTGTGCGTCTCCTGCATGAAGTGCGTCGAGGCCTGTCCCTTCGGTGCCGTCTACGCCCATGAGGACTGCACCGTCCCCATCAAGTGCGACATGTGCGGCGGAAATCCCCGCTGCGTCCGCGAGTGCCCCAAAGGGGCGCTGCGCCTCATCCCCGAGCAGGCCCTCGGCGAAGCCAAGCGCATCTCCAATGTCCTCAGCTACGCCCACATGAAAGAAATCGAGTTCATGGAAAAGGGCGAAAAGAAAGTCATCCGCTACGCCGAGATCGGCAAGGAAGAACTGTGAAACCGACAACCGGGAGGCGGATCAGAGAACGGACATCGACGCCACAGCCTGGTCGTCAGGACTATCCATGTTTGTCCTCTATCTCAAAGCAACGGGCATCGAAGTCGGTCTGCTCGTGAACTTCGGGAGACCGACACTGGAATACCGGCGGCTTCGCAGAGAATGAATCCTGTTCATCCTGTGTATCCCTGTTGGTTTCTCCCATCCGCAAGTGCGATAAAGGATAACCCATGTCCGTCAACTCGGGTTACTTCAAGAAGCACCTGCGCGTCGACCTGACGAGCGGCGCCGCCCAGCGCCTCGATCTCCCCGACGCCTTCATCGAAAAGTACGTCGGCGGGCGGGGCTTCGGCGCCAAGCTCGTCTGGGACAACCTGCGCAAAAACAGCTTCAAGATCGACCCCCTCGGGCCCGCCAACCTCCTCGTGGTCGCGCCCGGACCGCTCACCGGGATGTACCTCCCCTCCTCGGGCAAGACCTCCTTCGTCGCGATCTCCCCCGCTACGGGCGTCTACGGCGACTCCTCCATGGGCGGCTCCTTCGGCGTCGAGCTGCGCCAGACCGGCATCGACGCCCTCTCCCTCGTCGGCCGCGCAAAGGAGCTCTCCATCCTCTTCGTCGACGACGGCGAAGAGCACGTCATCCCCATGCCGGAGCTCGCGGGCGCAACCTGCCTCGAGGCCGAGGGCCTCATCAAGAACCGCCTCGGCTCCCACGACCTGCACATCGCCGTCATCGGGCCCGCCGGGGAAAACAAGGTCCGATTCGCCTGCGTCAACGCCGACTGGTCCCGGAACGCCGGTCGCACCGGCATCGGCGCCGTCATGGGTTCCAAGAACCTAAAGGCCATCGTCGCCCGCGGAAGCCGCGACTTGCCCGTCCATGATCTCGCCGCCCTCCAGGGCGAGGCCGCCAAGGCCTTCGACTACATGAGGAAGCATCCCTACTTCAAGCTCTGGCAGACCGAGGGCCTCATGAACGTCATGGAATACGCCAACGCCATGGGCTTCCTCCCCACCCACAACTTCAAGACCGGCAGCTTCGACCGCACCGGCAGCATCAACGGCGACACCATGCTCGACGGCTACAAGATCGGCGACGCGTCCTGCTTCGCCTGCTCCATGTGCTGCAGCAACATCTGCCTCGTCAAACAGGGCAAGTACGTCGGGACCGTCATCGAGGGTCCCGAATACGAGACCTGCGCCATGCTCGGCTCCAACCTCGGTGTCGACAACTTCGCCGCCGTCTTGAGCGCCGCCGGGCTCTGCGACGAGCTCGGCATCGACACCATCTCCACCGGCAACCTAATCGGCGCCGTCATCGAAGGCTACGAAAGCGGCGTCATTACGCTGGCCGACCTCGGCGGCTCCCCCATCGCCTGGGGCGACGAGGACGCCATCCTTGCCCTCATCCGAAAGATCGCTGGCCGGCAGGGCATCGGGGACGTCCTCGCCAATGGCGCCAATCGCGTTATTGAAACCTGGCCCGAGATGAGAAAACTGGTCCTCGCCGTGAAGGGCCTCGAACAGTCCGCCTACGACTCCCGCGCCGCCAGCACCATGGCCCTGGCATATGCCACCAGCGACATCGGCGCCCATCACACCCGCGCCTGGACCATCGCCCGCGAGATCGAGCTTGGCGCCGGCTGGTCCGACGACGAGCGCGTGGACCTTGTCATCTACCACCAGTCCGTGCGGCCCCTCTTCGACATGCTCGGCGTCTGTCGCCTTCCCTGGATCGAGCTCGGCCTCAACGAACGCCATTACGAAAAGTTCTACACCCACGTCACGGGAATCCCCGCGAGGCTCGAAGAGCTCCTCAAGCTCTCGCGCGACGTCTACGACCTCACCCGCATTATCAACACCCGCCTGGGACTCTCGCGAAAGGACGACTCCCTCCCGTACAAGGTCCACGCCTGTCCCATCCAGACCGGACCCGCGGCCGGCAAGGTCATCGACCGCAGCCAATTCGAAAAACTCCTTTCCCTCTACTACGAAAAGCGCGGCTGGGACCAGAACGGCGTCCCTCCGCCCGACATCGAGCCCGCCTTCAATGACTGACCGGCTGTCGCCTCGACCGCTGAGACGGGCGGATAGGTTTGCCTGTCCCTCCTGGCTTGGAGAAAGTTCATGGAAAGGAAAGAGCCGTCGGATGTCGCCGAGCTCCGCAAACGGGCGCAAGCGGGCGATGCCAGCGCCCAGTATGCGCTTGGATGCCGCTACTATGAGGGCCAAGCCGTCAAGCGCGACTACGACGAGGCCCTGAAGTGGTACAGGCTCGCCGCCGCTCAGGGCCACAACAGCGGCCTCTGCGACGTCGGCTACTGCTATCGCCACGGCCACGGCGTGAAGCAGGATTACACCAAGGCCATCCCGTTCTACCGGCAGGCGGCCGACCAGGGATGCCCGACGGGAGCCTACTGGCTCGCCCATGCCTACGAACACGGCGAAGGAGTGCCCAAGGACATCGCTAAGGCTAGACGCTGGTACGAGATCTCACGCCAGCGCGGCGACGCGGATGCCGCGGACGCATTGAAACGTCTCGGTCACGGGTGAGGCGGGAAAGAGAAGAGAGCGGAATCCAAGACGCAGTTGCGGGCACAAACGCCACGAGCGCAGAACCCCACAACAAAGATGAATCGGCGCTAACCCTTGACGAGTCTGGTGCCGAAGGCGGGAGTCGAACCCGCATGTCCGCAAGGGACAACGGATTTTGAATCCGTCGCGTCTGCCATTCCGCCACTTCGGCAGGACGTGAGCTTCCCCTATATACCGCCGACGCGCGCGCCGGTCAAGCCGACCGGACCATTCCTCAACGCCTGTTGCCTTTGCCCCTTCGTCGCTTGATAGGCGCCGCCTTCACCTCCTCCGCCAGCCGCAGGTCAAGAAACCGCCGATCCACGTTCACCGACTCCACCTGTACCCGCAGCTCCTGTCCCAGATGAAACACCTTACCCGAGCTCGCCCCCACGAGACGCCGCCCTTCTTTCTCGTAGCGGTACCGATCATGGGGCAGAAGTCGCGTAGGCAGAAGTCCGTCGATCCCGATCTCTACGAGCTCCACGAAGATCCCAAACTCCTCCACCCCCGTCACGATCCCCGGGTACTGGCGTCCCACCTTGTCCGCGAGGTACCGCAGCACCAGCACTTCCGTCAGCTCCCGCTCCGCGCTCTCCGCCCGCACCTCCATGGCGGAGGCGAGCTCCCCCACCTCTTCCAGGTCCTTGACGAGGCCGCGCGGGACGCTCCGCCCCGCAAGGGTGAAATCGAGCATCTGGTGGACGTAGAGGTCGGGGTACCGCCGGATCGGGCTCGTGAAATGACAGTAAAGCGGGAACGCCAGCGCGTAATGCCCCTCCCGGATGCCGCTGTACCGCGCGTGCGCTAGCGATCGCAAGAGCCCATAGTGGACCGCGTTCTGGTATGGCGTCCCGAGAGACGCCTCGAGCGCGCGCGCGACCTCCCGCCGGTTGCTCGGATCCCCGATGCGAAAGCCCAGACTGCGCGCGAACGCCGCGAATCCCTGAAGCTTCTCCGGGTCCGGCGGCTCGTGGATGCGTCGCAGAAACACCAGCCGATGATCCTCGAAGTGACTGGCTACCAGGCGGTTCGCCAAGAGCATCAGCTCCTCGATCAGCGAATGGCTCGCTAAGTGAGCGCGCTGGCGCACGCCGATCACGCGGTCCTCCGCGTCCAGCTCCACCCGGATCTCCGGGAGGAGCAGCTCCAGCGAACCTTCCGCGAAGCGCTTCGCTCGAAGCGACTTGGCGATGTCGTTGAGCTCCTTCAGCATCCCAGCGACCGGCCGTTCCTCTGCATCCAGCCCGTCGACGGGCGCGTCCAGAAGACGTTGCGCGTGCTCATACGTGAGCCGCCTCCCCGACCGAATCACGCTCCTGGTGACCTCGAAGGACCGGACCTCCTTTATCGCGTCGAAGGTCACGACCACGCTCTTCGTGAGGCGGTCCTGGCCTTCCCGCAGGCTGCACAGGTCGTTCGAGAGGAGCTCCGGCAGCATGGGCACGACGCGCGTCGGAAGGTAAACCGATGTCCCCCGCCGGCGCGCCTCCGCGTCCACCGCGCTCCCGGGCCCCACGTAGTGGGATACGTCCGCGATGTGGATCCCCACCGCACACCCTCCACCCCCCAGACGCCGCAGGCTCACCGCATCGTCGAAGTCCTTCGCATCCGCCGGATCGATCGTCACCACGAGCTGGCCGCGGAAGTCCCGCCTGTGATCCGAGTCCGACCGGCGCGCTTCCGCCCCCAGACGCTCTATCTCCGCCGCCACCTCGGCCCCGAACGCTGTCGGCAGACCGTACTCGTGCATCACCGCAAGGGTGTCCACCCCGGGCGCGCCGTCCCGGCCGAACACCTTGACCACCGCCCCCTCGGGTCGCGGCAGGACCTCAAGCGGACGAAGCAGCTCCACCACAACCTTGTCGCCGTGCTCCACGCGGTCCACGCGGCTCTCGACAACGTGGATCATCGCCGTCTCCGCATGCTCGTCGGGCTCGACGTATGCTAAGCGTCCGCGTTTCTGGTAGCACCCCACGAGCTGCGTCTTCACGCGGGCGATCAAAGCCACGATAACCCCCTGCGGCCTCCCGCGCCTGCGGGACCCCTTCCTTCCGGAATCCATCTTCGCCACCACGAAGTCCTTCGGCAGGGCGGACCCGATACGCCCCTGCGGGATCTGCACCGAGAGCGCCTGTCCCCTCCCGATCGGGTCCACGTAGCCTGAGCCCCGCCGGCTGATGCTCAGCTCCCCAAGGATCGTGTCGTTCAGGTAGTTCGGCACGATCCGCTTGCCGGAGATCTTCTTGGTAAGCTTGAGATCCGCGAGCGTCCTGAGGGCGCGCTCCAAGACCTCCGCGTCCTCCCCCTGGCCGGCGAAACGCGCGACAAGCTCCCCCCCCGTAAGTGCCGACTCCTGCTGCTCAAAGAGATACCGTATCATGGGGATCAATTGGTTCACAACGATCCTTTCCATCACGCTGAACTTGACGGCCCCGCCTGCTTGCGGTACCGTAACCACCCAGATTCAGAATAACCGCACCGCCCTCCGCCGCACAGGAGATTCCCGATGGAAGAGGTGATCCGCAGGGCGACCCTCCTGGGGGAGCTCATCCGCAGGAACCCCCGCTTTACGGAGTTGCGCGCCGCCGAGCGCGTGGTCCAGAGCGACCCGCAAGCCCGAGAGACCCTCCGCAAGCTCAACGATCAGGTCCTCAAGCTCGCCCGAAAGGAGCACGATCAGCAGCCTATCGAGGTGGAGGACAAACGGGAGCTCGCCTGCCTCAAGCAGGAGGCCGCCTCCAATCCCGTCCTCAAGCGACTCGCGAAGGCACAGGCCGACTTCGCGGAGATGATGAACCACGTGAACGCCGCCATCCGCTCCAAGCTCACCCAGGAGACAGAGGAGTCGACCGCCTCGGAGCCCTGACGGCGCCCCGGCGCGTCACGCGATCTCGGCCCAAGCAGGGAAAGGTGTCGGGAAGATGGGTTCGGTCTCCAAACCCGTGCCGGTCAAGTACTTCGTCGGGATGCTCGCGGCGCGCCCGGAGTGGCTCGATCTCGGGCGAAGCCTCCTTGCCGACTCCTTCGGACGCCTCGACCTCGCAAGCGAGACCTGGCCCTTCGACGAAACGCGTTACTACGAACCCCAGATGGGCCATCCCCTCCTGAGGTCCTTCGTCACGGCGCACGGAACCGGCGACCCCGGGAAGCTCGCGGACTACAAGCTCATCACCAACGACCTCGAATGCAGAGCCGCCGCCCAGGTGTCCGAGGTCCAGCGTCCCCTCAACCTTGACGTCGGGTACCTGGGCCTCTCGCAGGTGCTCTTGGCCAGCACCAAGCCCGCAAGCCACCGCGCCTACATCGGGAAGGAAATCTACGCCGAGGTTACGCTGCGCTACGTCCGCGGGACGTTCGAAGCCCTCCCCTGGACCTACCCCGACTATCGGCGCCCCGAGTACCACGAGTTCTTCCGGCTCGTCCGTAAGGGCTACAAGGCCGAGCTGCAGGCGGACGCACATGGGCCAGGATAACGCGGCACGCATCCCCGCGGACCGTCTGCGCGTCCGCGCCGACTTCGATCGCGTCTTTCGGCAAGGACGCGTCTGGCGCGGCCCGCGCCTCTCCGTGCACATAGCCCCCTCGCGCGAAGCGCGCGCGCGTCTCGGGATCGTCGTTTCGCGCAAGGTCGGCGGCGCCGTGACACGCAACCGCTTCAAGAGATTGTTGCGCGAAGCCTTCCGCCGGGAGAAACCCCTCCTCCCCCTCCCCTGCGACGTGGTCGTCGTCGTGCGCAGTTCCGTCGATGACGGAATGGAGCCCCTTGCGGCCGAGCTCCGCCGCGCCTTTCAATCGTTCCCGCTCACGAATAACGGGTCTGCTTGAGCCGCGCCCGCAGGAGCATCAGGTGCTTGCGCGTCTCGGGATCACGCTCCGACCGGCTCCGGATCGTGTTGCACGCGCTGATCGCCGTCGTGTGGTTTGCGCTCCCGAAGAACCCCGCGATCTCCTGGAATGCGGTCCCCGCGAGTTCCCGCGCGAGGTACATGCAGATCTGACGGGGATACGCCACCGCCCGCGAGCGCTGTCGGGAGTGCAGCTTCTCCGCCTCGATCCCGAAGTACTCGCGGACCGCGCCCTCGATGCGCCGCAGCGTGAGAGGTTCCGCCGCCGTCGCGACGACAAGATGCGAGACCACTTGCCGGACGGCCGCGAGGTCCTCCAGACTCCCCTTCTCATCGCGCAGGTTGGTGACGCAGTTCAGCGCCCCTTCGAGCTCGCGCACGTTCCCCGACAGGTTCGCAGCCACGTACTGCGCTACGGGCGCCGGCAGCGACAACTCGCGCTCCGCCGCCTTCGCCTGTAGGATGCGCACCCTCGTCTCCATGTCCGGCGGGTCCAGCCGTACGACCAGACCCATGATCAGACGTCCCACGAGGTGCCGGTTGAAATTCGACAACTCGCGCGGATGGACGCTGGACGCGATGATGATCTGCCGGCCCGCGTGCAACAGGGCGTCGAACGTGTGCAGGAACTCCTCCTGGGTGCCTTCCTTGTTCGCTAGAAAATCCATCTCGTCCACGAGGAGGACGTCCGCCGATCGGAAGCGGCTCCGAAACGACGTGAAGTCCCCGTTCCTCGCGCTTTGCACGAATTGGCTGGTAAAGTCCACCGCAGACACGGGAAGCGTCTTCAGCCGCCGCCTCCCCCGCAGCGCATGGGCGATTCCTTGCAGGAGATGGGTCTTTCCCAGCCCGCTTCCGCCGTGAATGAAGAGCGGATTATAAAAGGTCCCCACGTCCTCCACGACGCGGCACGCCGCCCGGTACGCTAGTTCATTGCACGGCCCCACTACGAAGTTGGCCAGCGCATAGCGAGCTCGCGCCTCCTCGGGCTGCACGGGCGCCGCGCAAGTCTTCGCGTCGGTTGCGCTTGCGATCTCGCTCTGCCGATCGCGATAAAGCTGCGCGTCGATCTTGAATTCGACGGTGAGCTCCCTGCCCACCGCCGCCGCAAGCGACTCCGTCACAATGCGCGTGAAGCGTCGCTCCAGCCAGTCTCTAGTGAGTAGATTCGGGACGCCGATGACCGCCCTCTGGTCATCGACCTCGATGAGCTTCGAGCACTGGAACCACAGTTGAAATTTCTGGGGACCTATCGCCTCTTTGATGTGGTCGAGGGCGGTCTCCCAGACCGATGCAATCACATGCCCCACGATGGAAGACTCCCCGCTGAGCCGATACCTTCCCGCCGTCGGTCTCTCTGTCGGTCTCTCTGTCGTTGCTCTGTTGGAAGCCGATTACCGCAAGCTTGAGGTGCGCAAGTCTATCTCTAGAGGAAGCGCGTTCCAAAGAAGAAATCCTCTCGACGCACATCTTCTCAAAGCACGCTTCTCCAAAATTGCCCAGAGCCCGAACCTTAGGACGAACCGGAGCGCGCTCACTCTCCGGGATTTTTTTTCTCTCTCCTTCCTCTTGTGCGATGCATCCGTGAGTGAGCGCCCTCTGGTGCACGGATCGCGCGACCGTCATCCGCCCGGCGAAGCGAAAGAACGCCGTCAAACAGTGCTTCTGTGAAGATGACGCGCGACCGGTTTTCGGAGCGAGTGTGTCCCCTTCCACACAACGACCGTGTTCTCTAGCGAAAGGAGCAAGAAGGATGTCCCTGAGAGTCATCAGCGGCGACCTCGCGCCCTAGCCTCGGTCAAGGGAAACAGTGTCGCGCGACTCACGCCCCCGTTGCTCTCTGCGCCCGCGTGCAGAGACTGGCAGTTCAGCTTGTCTTCCCGTTTTCACCCGCTGCGCGCAGAGACCGGGCATTGCGGCACTTAGGAAAGGCCGAGCACGCTAGGAATCTCCCGTGTCGTCCTTCCCGGATCACCATTGGACTGCCGCACTTGTCGCACTTCTCGTCGGTAGGCTCCGGCGCCTTCCTTGTCTTGCCCGCCTTCGTCGTGTAGGTGCAGGTCGGATAGTTGGAGCAACCGACGAAGAAGCCGTGCGAACCGCGGCGTCCGCGCAGTGCTCCTCCGCACTCCGGACACGTCTCCTGGGAAGGCGAGGCCTTCCCCTCGTCTCCCTGGCGCTCCTCGCCGCCGACCGACCGCGAGTACTTGCATTTCGGATACCCGCTGCAAGCCAAGAAAGGACCGCGTCTTCCGTCTCGACGGATAAGCGGGCTTCCGCACTCCGGGCAGGTCTCCCCCGTCTCTTCCTTCTGCGCGGGTGCTCCCTCGTCGTCCAGCGCCACCGTGTGCTTGCACTCGGGATAACCCGAGCATCCCAGGAACCGCCCGTACCGACTCCACCGGTACACCATCGGCTTGCCGCATGCCTCGCAGGCGATGTCGCTCTCTTCGCTCGCCGTATCCATGTGCTCTTTCGCCCGCTCAAGGGACGCGCTGAATGAATCATAGAACTCCCTGAGCAGCTTCACCCAATCGACCTTCCCTTCCTCGATGCGGTCCAAGTCCGCTTCCATCCGCCGGGTGAACCCTACGCTCAGGATCTTGGGGAAACTCTCCACGAGTCGGTCGGTCGTGAGCATCCCCAGCGGCGTCGCATGGAATGCCCGTTTCACCTGCTTGACATAACCTCGCTGTTGAATGGTGGATATGATCGCGGCGTACGTCGAGGGCCTTCCGATCCCCTGCTTCTCCAGTTCCCGAACGAGTGTTGCTTCGGTGTACCTCGGCGGCGGCTCCGTGAAATGTTGCGTCGGCGCGAGTTTCTGACAGTCGAGCTTCTCCCCCTGCGAGAGCTCCGGCAGGGACACCTCCTTGCCACCGGACTTCCCACCGCCCGGCGCCAGCACCGTATGCCCCGGAAACTCCACTTGCCTGCCGTTCGCCTCGAAAACGCACTCGCCCGCCTGGATCTCCACCCGCGTCGCGTGATACACCGCCGGCGACATCTGGCTCGCAAGGAAACGGTTCCAGATCAGCTCATACAGCCGTAGGGCGTCTCCCCCCACGGATTCCGCCACTTTCCCCGGAGGCAGGTCGAGATACGTCGGCCGGATGCACTCGTGCGCCTCCTGAGCCGTCTTCCGCGACCGATAGACGTTCGGCCTCTCCGGAACATACCCCGCCCCGTACTCCCGCCGGATCAGTTCCCTCGTCGCGTCGCGGGCCTGGTCCGCGATATGAAAGGAATCCGTCCGCATGTAGGTGATAAGCCCGACCGACTCTCCTCCCACGGGCATCCCCTCGTAGAGCTGCTGTGCGATCATCATGGTCCTTTTCGTGCTGAACCGGAGGTGAACGGACGCTTGCTGTTGGAGGAGGCTCGTGGTGAACGGCGGAGGAGCCTTGTCGAGCTTGCGCGTCTTTTCCATCGAGCCGACGACGTATTCCGCGCCCTCGAGGCCCGACAGGACCTTATCGGCGCTCTCCTGGTTCGCCAGCTTCACCTTCTCGCCGTCGATCCGCTTGAGTTCCGCCTCGAACGTCTCCGAAGACGCCTGCTTCGCAAGGGTCGCCGTGATCCGCCAGAACTCCTCGCTCACGAAGGACTTGATCGCCCGCTCCCTCTCCACGATCAGGCGAACCGCCACCGACTGCACCCGCCCCGCCGACAGTCCCTTGGCAATCTTTTTCCAAAGAAGCGGACTGACAAGGTACCCCACGAGTCGATCCAGAACCCTCCGGGCCTGTTGCGCGTTCACCTTGTCCATGTCGATCTGCCGCGGGTGTTCGAACGCCCGCCGGATCGCCTCCGCCGTGATCTCGTTGAAAACAACCCGCCGGGTCTTCTCCGGGGGAAGCTTCAAAGCCTCCGACAGATGCCACGCGATCGCCTCCCCCTCCCGGTCCAGGTCCACCGCAAGGTAGACGTCCTCCGCCTGCGACGCCCCCTCCTTGAGCTGCGCCAGCGTAGCTTTCTTGCCCGGGATCGTCACGTAAGACGGCTTGAAATCCTTCTCGATGTCCACCCCAAGCTTCTTGGCGGGCAGATCCCGCACGTGTCCCATGGATGCCAGCACCGTGTACTGTCGTCCAAGAAACTTGTGAATCGTCTTCGCCTTGGCCGGACTCTCGACAATGACAAGCGCTTTGTCCAAACTCCCTTTCTCCTCGAAAACGCAAGAAGGGAACCCGCTCGGGCGGCGTCTGTCAAGCGTTTTTACCTTCCTCATTCTTCGGACGATGCGTCGCAAACCGTTAGCCCATTGTCGTATCGGCAAAAAGACCTTGCGCTGGACCGCCCCCGACGATACAGTGCCGCATCGATCGTTCCTGGCCCCTCCCACGCATTGTGTGCCCGGCCGGCACGCGAAGCGCCTCGGCCGCATCGGAGCAATTTCGAATGGCACTCGAGAAGTTCACCCGCTACCAGAAGATCATCCTCATCGCCCTCGCCGCCGCCCTCGTCCTGCCCCTGGGCATCGCCGGGGTGCTCACCAACGTCATGTCCGAACACAACAAGCCCCTGTTCGTGCTCTTCGGCAGGAAGGTCCGTGAAGCCGATTTTCAACGCTTCGCCCGGCGATGGGAGACCATCGGACGGGCCAACCCTCTCGCCGCCCGCCAGATGGACTTGGATCAGCCCGACTCCATGGAGCGCTATTTCCTGATGACCGCCGTCGCGCAGGAGACGGGAGTCCGCGCATCCGACGAGAGCGTCACCGCCGCCTGTCTCGCTCTCCTCAACCTCGACTCCAACACGAAACGGAAGTACTACGAAGATGAGGTCCTTCGGAAGTGCGGACAGCCCGTGAACGTCTTTGAGCAGGCGGTGCGGGAACTGATCATGTGCCGCTCCTTGCGAGGCCTGCTCCAGGAGTCGATAAAGGTTTCGACCGCCGAATTGAAGGCGTTCTTCGAAAAGCACTTCTCGGAAGTCAAGGTCGAGGTCGCCGCGCTGCGGTCCGAGCTGTGGCGGTCGGACGTGCTGGCGCCGACGGAAGAGGACCTTCGGCAGCGCTACGAAACCGACAAGGAGACCCCCTGGCTTATGATCCCGCGGCGCGTGAAGGTCGAGTACCTCGCGGCGCCCTACGAGACCTGGATGCCCCTCGTGAGCGTCGCCGAGGAGGATCTCCACGCCTACTACGAGCGCAAGAAGGCCGACTATCTGATCGAGGAGCCGCCGGCAAGCCAACCGTCGGCGGAAACCCGGCCCGCTTCCGAATCCCGCCCCGCGGCAGGAGGCGGCGCACCCGAGACCCAGCCCGCTTCCCCCGCCCAGGAATCCGCGACGATCCAAGTCGCCCCGACCCCCGAGCCGGCCCCGACGACCCGGCCCAGGTATCGTTCCTTTGAGGAGGTCCGCGACGAGATCGAGAAAACGATCCGCGCGCGCCGGGCGAAGGAGGACGTCGGCGCACTCATCATGAAGGCGCGTCGCGAGGCCCACGAATTGGGCATGGACGAGGCCGCCAAGCGCAACGGCCTTCTGCCGGGGACGACCGATTTCTTCTCCGAGGACGAAGCCGCGGAGGTCCCCGTCCTGGGAGGAGCGACCTCCGGAACGGACGATGAGACCTCTCTGCGTGCGCGGGCTTTTCGCCTCGAGGTCGGCGATACCTCCACCTGCGCCAACCCGGACGGGGAGTACGTCATTCGCCTTGCCGAGGATCACCCCTCCCGGGCCCCCTCTTTCGAAGAGGCCCGATCGACCGTCCTCGAGAGAATGCTCGCGGAAAAGACGTTCGACGCCGCGCTTGCCGCCGCCCGCAAGTCCCTTGACGCCGCCGCCGGAGGCGCGTCGTTCTCCGATGCGATCGCCCTCGTCGGAAAACCGATCGACGTCACCTCGACCGATTACCTGAGCGCCTTCTCCCCCGAGCCATACGCCCGCGACGCCGTCGCCGCACTACCCGGAAAGATGAACGTCACGACCGCCCAAGGGGAATCCCCCGTCATCTACCTCTGGACCGTCATCGAACGCAAGCTTCCGGAGGACAGCGTCTTCCAGAACTTCAAACGGTACTTCGGCAACGCACAGTTCCTCCAAGCCCGCTACCCGGATCTCGAGGACCGTCTCCTGGCGGAGATGAGGGCCTTCGCCGGCTGGCAGGACATGCGTTCCAAGACCGAGACCCCCTCTACCAGGCAGGACGCCGACGAGGGCGATCTCCCGTAGGCATGCCCTCAAGTGGGCCGTCGCATCGGGATCGCGCGCACATGGAGATCATCCGAGATCTTTTCGCCTGGGACAACCCGTATGAGGGAACCGTCCTGTCCCTGGGCGTCTTCGACGGAGTGCACATCGGGCACAGGAAAGTGCTAGACCTCACCCTCGCCTGGGCTCGAGAGTTGAACGTCCCCGCCGGCGTCCTTACCTTCGACCGGATGCCCGCCCGCGTCCTCCAGAAGAGCGCCCCCGGCCTCCTCATCAGCCTCGACCACCGGCTCGCACTCCTCGGACAATGCGGATTCGACTTCGCCGCCGTGCTCACCTTCACGAAGGAACTTGCCGATACCGGTCCCGCCGATTTCGCCGCCGACGTCCTGCGCTCACGACTCCGCGCGAAAGGTCTGGTCGTCGGTTACGACCAGCGGTTCGGCAGGAACAGGGAAGGGGACAAGGACGTCCTCGAGACCCTGGGCCGGGGGCTCGGCTTCGAAGTGCGCTCCGCCCCCCCGGTCCGCCTCGCCGGCCAGGTTGTCAGCTCCACCCTCATCCGCAAAGCGATCGAGGCCGGACGGCTGACCGAGGCCTCCCTGATGCTCGGGCGTCCCGTCTCCTGCCGGGGAACGGCCCGCGCGCAGAAGCAGCTCGGCAGGCGCATCGGCCATCCCACCTTCTGGCTCGACCTGCACCACGAAGTGCGTCCCCCCTGCGGCGTCTACGCGGCGCGAAGCATTTCGGAGAAGCATTCAGGACCGGCCTTGTGCAACATCGCCAAGAAGCGCCGAAGCGAGCACAGCGAGTTCTCCGACAGGATCGAGCGCGCCGTGGAGCTCTGCTTCGAAACGAATGTGGAAAGCCTGGAAGGCGAGGAGACCGAAGTTTTTTTCCTCAGGCTGTTGCGCCCCGAGCTCGACCTGAGCGACGACGCCCGCTTCCGGGAGCAGTTGCGGGAGGACTTCCGCCATCTGAGGGCGGCATTCTCCTAGCGCTCGTTTCCCGGAAATAAAGCACGGGGGAGACGGCACGCGTCGCCTCCCCCGCTTGGAGACCCGGACTCCCCGCCGCCCCCCTATTCCTCCTCGGTGGAGATCGCCTCAACGGGACACCCCTCGACCGACTCGCGAACCGCTTCCTCATGCTCAGGCGGGACCGTATCGACCTTGACGACGGCCACATCGTCATCCCCGAGCTCAAAGACCTCGGGACACGTGTCAGAGCAAAGACCACAGCCCGTGCAGGTGTCAGCGTCCACTATGACCTTCATTCGCCGTCTCCTTTCCCCTTTCTCAGGTCATCTCGGAGCCTGCGCCCTCGTTCGGCGCGTTAGACCGCCCGATTGTAGGAATCCAATAAGGGCCGTCAAGAAAGTCCTGCGAAAACTTTCCGGAAGTTCGGCGACCCCCCCGGCCCGGCTTCTGCCGCCCACAAAGCCCCCGCGGAAAAGGCGCTTGGCATTTCGTCCCGATGCCATTTCAATTAGATAAGGAAGCCCTTCCGGCGACCGGAGCGCCGGAATACGACACGAGGAGGCCCTTGAAGACGAGCCGCATGAGCGCACGAGTCAGATACGCCGACACCGACAGAATGGGGACGGTCTATCACGCGCGGTACTTCGAGTGGTTCGAGCTCGGTCGCTCGCAGTACCTCAGGGACGTCGGCCTCCCCTACGCCGAACTCGAAGGAAAAGGCGTCTTCCTGCCCGTGATCGAGGCGTCTTGCCGGTACCTCGCTTCGCCGGGATACGATGACGTCCTCACGATCGAAACCACCCTCGATCTGCCCCTTCGGCCGCGCTGCGTCTTCCGGTACCGTCTCCTGGACGCCGACGCCTCTACGGAACTCGCGAACGGATGGACGGCGCACGCCCTCGTGAACGCCCGGCGAAAACCCATCCGCCCGCCCCAATGGTTGTCCCAGGCCATCTCCGCGGCGACGGCCGGGGATTGGGCCGTCCCTCGGCTCGACGAACAGGCCCCTGATAAATCTAGGAAAGGATAGGTCGAATGAAGAAGACGGCGATTCCATTTCTCGTGACGATCCTGCTTCCAGTGATCCTCCTGGCGCAGGAGCAGAAAACCGCGTCCTCCCGTCCCGGCGAGATCGCCGAATCGGAGCTGCTCTCGGACGATCAGCTCATGAGCCGGGCGGTGGACCTCAAGGACATCCTCGATGTCAAAGTCTCCCCCGCCCCCGATTATCCGCCCTGCACGGACGGTAACGACTCCGCCCAGCTCTTTGACGGTGAGATCCACTCCTGCCGCTACGACGCCCTGAGCACCGTCGGCTGGCACCGCTTCGCCTCCGCCCCCGCTAACATCGTGACCATAAACCTGAAACTCAAGCAGATCTGTTTCCTCACCGCCGTCCGCCTCCACGTGATGGGCGGGCGCTGGGCCGGCGTGGCCCTTCCCGCCAAGGTCTGGATCTCCGCGAGCGTCGATGGCATACATTACCCCCTTCGGCTCCAGTACTTCCCCAGCCCCGAGCTCACTGAGAAGGAACAGGGGCTCCCCTTCTCCGGCTGGCTCTTCCTCTGGAAGGTCTTTCAGCTCGGCAGATACGTCCGCCTGGAGATCGAGATGGGCGACCGTGGCGACATCCTTCTCCTGGACGAGATCCAGCTCCTCGGGGAAAAGACGGTGTACATCTATTACCGCAAGGACATGGCGCTCTGGGCCCCCATGGAAAGCGTCGAGGAAGATCTGACGGCCGAGCGCAGCTCCCTTCTCGAGGAAGGGAACCTGGTGATCAACCCGCATTTCCTCGATTCCGACGGCGACGCGACGCCCGACGCCGTCCGGGTCCGCTCCCGCGACCTCGTCCCCCCGGCGACCCCCTCCGTCTCGATCGAGAAGCCTGACGGCGGCAACGTCCTGGCCCTCCAGCGGAAGACCGACGAAGGGGTCGTGTTGCTCGTCCTCCCCGCGTTTCTCGCAGAGGCCGTGCCCGCAAACCTCGTCTTCTCCGTTGAGGTCATGACCACCGGCGAATCCGCCTGCGCCGTCTCCCTCCAGGGGCCGGCAGGCCTTGAGATCGCCTCCGCGGATCCCACGCAGGCGAAGGACTGGAAGAAAATCGAGATCCCCGTTCCCTCAGGCGAAGTCGTTTCCCGGATCACCTTCGCCTTCACAGGCAAGCTCTCCGACACGCTCCGGGTGCGCGGCCCGCGCCTCGCGCCCGCCGACTAGATCGTGAGGTTGGGGCTCGCGTGCTCGCCCGAATCAAGAGCGCAACGCTGGACGGCCTCGATACCCTCGACGTCACTGTCGAGGTGGACACGACGCCGGGAATGCACCAGTTCCTCCTCGTCGGGCTCCCGGGCGCCGAGGTGCGCGAAGCCCGCGACCGCGTGCATCGCGCCGTTCGGAATTCCGGCTACCAGTGGCCGGCTGCGAAGATCACCGTCAACCTCGCTCCCGCGGACGTCAAGAAGGAAGGAGCGCTCCTCGATCTTCCCATAGCCCTCGGGATCCTCGCGGCCAGCGGCACGCTCGACCTCGCCGCGCTGTCGTCCTGCACCGTCCTGGGCGAGCTGGGCCTCGACGGGTCCGTCCGACACGTTCCAGGCGTCCTCCCTATCGCCCTGGCGGCGCGCAAACGCAAGCGACAGACCCTCATCGTTCCCTATGAGAACACCCGCGAGGCGGCGATCGTTCAGGAGCTTTCCGTCATCGGCGTTGAATCCCTCGCGGAGGCGGTCTCCTATCTCAACGGCACCCTGCGCCTCGAACCCTCTCAGGTTGACCTGGACCAGCTCTTCGCGCAATGCGAGGAGTACCCCGAGGACTACGGCGACGTGAAGGGCCAGGAGCTTGCCAAGCGCGCCCTCATGATCGCCGGCGCGGGGGGACACAATGTCATCATGATCGGTCCCCCGGGCGCCGGCAAAACCATGCTCGCCCGTCGTCTTCCCTCGATCCTCCCGCCCCTCAGCCTTGAGGAGGCGCTCGAGACCAGCCAGGTCTACAGCCGGCTCGGACAACTCACGAGCGATCGACCCCTCATTGTCCACCGGCCCTTCCGCGCGCCCCACCATACCATCTCCGACATCGCCCTTATCGGCGGAGGACAGGACCCGCGCCCCGGCGAGGTCAGCCTCGCGCACAACGGCGTGCTCTTCCTCGACGAGCTCCCCGAGTTCTCCCGCAACACCCTCGAAACCCTCCGCCAGCCCGTCGAGGACGGCTTCGTCACCATCAGCCGCGCCCGGCGAACCGCCAAATACCCCACCCGCTTCGCGCTCGTCGCCGCGCTCAACCCCTGCCCGTGCGGACACTTCGGCGACCCCTCGAAGGAATGCCACTGCACCCCCCGTCGCATCCAGAACTATCTCTCCCGCATCTCGGGCCCCCTTCTCGATCGCATCGACATCCACCTCCAGGTGGCCTCCGTCCGTGGCCGCGAGTTGCGGACCGCCTCCTCGGGCGCAGCCTCCGCCGAAATGCGTTCCGCCGTCCTCGCCGCCCGGGCGATCCAGAGAGAGCGCTTCCGTTCTCCGCTCAAGACGAACGCCTCCATGTCCCGCGGCGACATCCGTCGGCACTGTGCCCTCGACGGCCCGTCCGAAGAGCTCCTGATGCACGCGATGGAGGAGCTTTCGCTGTCGGCCCGAGCGCACGACAAGATCCTCAAGGTCGCCCGCACCATCGCCGATCTCGACGCCGTCCCCGCCGTCCAGACCCATCACCTCGCCGAAGCCATTCAGTATCGGAGTCTTGACAGGAACTTCTGGGCGTGACGGCGTCTTGTCGGGCTCCTCCCAGTGACCCTGGGCGGTGCAATTGCCCGCGGTTTGCCCTTGAAAGCGTCTCCCACATTAGTATATAATGTGGCTCTGCGTTTACGGAACCGCGAGCATCGCGTACATTGGAACTGTGTTCTACGGATAGCGGAGCAAGAGGGAATGACAGCGAGCAAGCAGGAGATCATCGGACAGTTCAAGACCCATGACGGCGATACCGGCAGTCCCGAGGTCCAGATCGCGCTTCTCACGGCGCGGATCAAGCACCTCACGGAGCACCTGACGGCCCACAAGAAGGACCACGCCTCCCGGCGCGGCCTCCTCATGCTCGTCAGTCATCGCTCGGCGCTCCTCAAGTACCTCACCAAGAAGGACAATACGCGCTACCGGGCCATCATCGACAGACTCGGCCTGAGAAGGTAGCGCCCCCTACACAGCCCGCACAACTCCGTCCGTAACACCGGTTGGCATTTAGGAAGAGAAGGGAAAAGAAACACGTGATTCACAAACAGGAAAGAACCATCGGCGGAAAGGTGCTCTCGATCGAGGTCGGCAGGCTGGCGCGACAGGCCGACGGTGCGGCCCTCGTCCGCTACGCCGACACCATGGTCCTCGCCGCCGCTTGCAGCGGCACCCCCCGCGAAGGCACCGACTTCTTCCCCCTCACCATCGACTACCGCGAAAAAATGTCCGCCGCGGGAAAATTCCCGGGCAGCTTCTTCAAGCGCGAGGGACGCCCCACCCAGAAAGAGACGCTGACCATGCGCCTCATCGACCGTCCCCTGCGCCCCCTCTTCCCGGACAGCTACTTCGATGAGGTCCAGGTCGCTTCGATCGTGCTCTCCGCCGATCCCGAGAATAACCCCGACATCCTCGCCATCGTCGCCTCCAGCGCCTCCCTCGCCGTCTCCTCCATCCCCTTCGGTCCCCCCATCGGCGCGATCCGCGTCGGACACGTGAACGGGGAGTTCGTCGTCAACCCCACGCACGAGCAGCTAACCAGAAGCTCGATCGACCTCGTCGTCGCCGGCACGCGTCACGGGATCTGCATGGTCGAGGCAGGCGCCAAGGAGGCCACCGAAGACCTCCTCGTGGACGCCCTTGTGTTCGCCGAAGAGCCCGTCCGGGAGATCGCCGGCATGATCGAAGAGCTCGCCGCCTCCTGCGGCAAGCCCAAGACGGAAGTGCCCCCAGCGGCCGTCGATCCGCAGCTTGTCACCTCCGTGCGCAAGACCTACTGCGATCGCTATCGAGAGGCTAACTATGTCCCCGAGAAGCTCAACCGCGCCGCCGCCATGCGGGCGGTGGTCGACGAAGCCCTCGCCGCCCTCGTGGATGAATCGGCCCCCGACGCCGCCCAGCGCCGCCATAGCGTCGTGCAGGTCTTCCACGACCTCGAATACGAGATCGTCCGAAAGGGCGCGCTCGAAGGCCGCCGTTGCGACGGCCGCGGACCCGATGCCATCCGGCCCATCAACTGCGAGATCGGCCTGCTCCCGCGCTCGCATGGCTCCGCCCTCTTCACCCGCGGGGAGACCCAGGCCGTTGTGAGCGTCACCCTCGGGACGAGCGTCAACGAGCAGAAGGTGGATGGCCTCCTCGACGACTACTACGAGGCCTTCATGGTCCATTACAACTTCCCCCCTTGGAGCGTCAACGAGGTAAAGCCCATCCGCGGACCCGGCCGCCGGGAGATCGGCCACGGCGCGCTCGCCGAGCGGGCGCTGAAGCCGCTTCTCCCGACCGCCGACGTGTTCCCGTACACCATCCGGATCGTGAGCGACATCCTCGAATCCAACGGCTCCAGCTCTATGGCGACCGTCTGCGGCGCAACCCTCGCTATCATGGACGCCGGGGTGCCGCTTCAGCATCCCGTCGCCGGGATCGCCATGGGCCTCATCCGCGAAGGGGATCGCTACGCCGTCCTCTCGGACATCCTCGGCTCCGAGGACCACTGCGGCGACATGGACTTCAAGGTCGCCGGCACGCAGAAGGGCGTCACCGCCCTCCAGATGGACATCAAGATCTCCAACGTCAACGTCGACATCCTGCGCAAGGCCCTCCAGCAGGCCCGCGAGGGACGCCTCCTTATCCTCCGCGCGATGCTCGCCGTGATCAACAAGCCGCGCGCCGACATCTCCGTCTACGCGCCCAAGATCGTACGCACCCGGATCAACCCCGAGAAGATCGGCATGCTCATCGGGACCGGCGGCAAGACCATCCAGGGCATCGAGCACGACTTCGAGGTGACCATCGAGGTCGAGGACGACGGCACCGTGACGATCTCCGCGCAGAAAAAGGACGCCGCTGACCGCGCCCGCCAGTACATCGACCTCATGATGCAGGAGGTCAAGGTCGGCGAGACCTACGAGGGACGCGTGACCTCCGTCAAGGATTTCGGCGCCTTCGTGGAGATCCTGCCCGGACAGGAAGGCCTCTGCCACATCAGCGAGCTCGCCGAGGGCTATGTGGACAAGATCGGCGACGTCATCCGCGTGGGCGACACCCTCCGCGTCAAGGTGCTCGACATCGACGATCAGAACCGCATCCGTCTCTCTCGCCGAGCTGTGCTGCGCGACGAGGCCGGTCATCAGAAGTCCTCATGAGCGCTCACGGCGGCGCCCGGAGCACGATGGGAGCCCGGCGGTGTCCGTTGCGGATCGCCACCTTCCCGACTCTCCCCCCGTGGGTAAAGCGAACCCCTCCGAGACGCATCTGCGCTCGGAGCGCGACGCCTTCGTCCGCTCCCTCGCCGAGGGCCTCGCCCATCAGCTCAAAAACCCCCTCTCCATCCTACGCATGAACATCCAGCTCCTCCGCGAGGACATCGGCTCGGACGACAGCGTCGCCGGACGGCAGGTCTCCCGTCGCGCCGAGATCCTCGAGATGCAGGCTCGAAGGCTCCAGGAGACCCTCGACGAGTTCCTCCGCTTCGCCCGCAGCGACGCCCCCGAGCGTCGTCCCACAAGCGTCAACGAGGTCCTCCAGGAACTCCTCGATTTCCTGGCCGCCGAGTTCCCCCGCACCCGCATCCGCCTTCTCACGAGCTTCCGCGAGGACGTCCCGATGGTCCTCGCCGATCGCAATCTCCTGAAGCAGGCGCTCCTCAACGTCCTCGTCAACGCCCAGCAGGCGATGCCATCCGGCGGAGAGCTCATCGTCAGCACCGCCGACGACGCCGGCGCGGCGCTCATCCGCATCACGGACACGGGCGTCGGGATCCCCCCGGAGAACCTGCGAAAGCTCTTCCAGGTCTACTTCTCAACAAAGGAGGGCGGGACGGGGCTGGGCCTGGCGACCGCCCGCCGCATCATCGAACAACATGAAGGCTCCGTCACGGTGGACAGCGCCGTCGGAAAGGGGACGAGCTTCGCCATCCGCCTCCCCGCCGCACCCCCCTCCTCCGGCTCAATGCAAGGTGACCGGAACCATGACCAATAAGATCCGAATCCTCATCATCGACGACGAGGAATCCCACGCCCAGGCCGCCGCCGAGGCCCTCGAGCGCGTCGGCTTCGACTGCCGCATCGCCACGAGCGGCAGGGAGGGCATCTCCGTCGTCCGGGATCACGGCGACGTCGACGTCGTCCTCACGGATCTCGTCATGCCGGACGTCGACGGCCTCGAGGTCCTGGACAGCGTCCGCAAGATCGATCCCACCCTCGAGGTCATCCTCCTGACCGGGCGCGGCAACGTCCAGACCGCCGTCACCGCCATGCGCAAGGGCGCCTACCACTACCTGGAAAAACCCATCAACATCGAGGAACTGCGGACCGTCGTCGAGAAAGCCGCCCAGAGGAAGGCGCTCGTGATGGAGAACCGCGACCTGCGCAGCCAGATCGACGAGCGCTTCGGCTTCGAGGGCATCATCGGAAACAGCCCCGGCATGAGACGCGCTTTCGACACGATCGTCCAGATCGCCCCGACCAACGCGACCGTCCTCATCACCGGCGAGAGCGGCACCGGAAAGGAGCTTGTCGCCAAGGCGCTCCACGTCAACTCGCCGCGACGCCAGGAACGCTTTGTCCCCCTCCACTGCGCCGCCATCAGCGAGGGGATCCTCGAGAGCGAGCTCTTCGGACACGTCAAGGGCTCCTTCACCGGCGCGACCCGCGACCGCATCGGGCGGTTCGAGTACGCCAACGGCGGCACCCTCTTCCTCGATGAGGTCGGCGACATGCCCATCCCCACGCAGGTGAAGCTCCTGCGCGTCATCGACCAGGGCGAGTTCAACCGCGTCGGGTCCAACGACCTCGTCAGGGTGGACGTCCGACTCCTCGCCGCCACCAACCATGACCTCGCCGCCCGGGTCGAGGAGCACAAGTTCCGCGAAGATCTCTACTTCAGGCTGAAGGTCGTCACGATTTGCCTCCCCCCCCTGCGCGAGCGCCTCTCAGACGTCCCCGTCCTCATCGACACCTTTATCCATGAGCTCACCGTCAAGCACGGAAAGCGCATCGCTTCCGCCGCCCCCGAGGTCATCCAGCGCCTCTCGAGCTACGCCTGGCCCGGCAACGTCCGCGAGCTCAAGAACTGCATCGAGAGCATGGTCGTCATGGCCAAGGGCGACACCCTCGACGTGGATCTCCTTCCCGAACAGATCCGGGCCGCCGAGACCCGCTTCCCGATCGCCCCCCTCTTTACCCAGGGCGTCTCCCTCGACGACGCCGAGAAGGATCTCATCCGCAACACCCTCGCGCTGACCAAAGGGAATCGCGAGGAAGCGGCGAAGATCCTCAAGATCGGCGAGAGGACCCTCTACCGCAAGCTCAAGAAATACGGCTTGTCGTAGGCGCAGCCCCTACCCCAGCGCGCGGCGGTTGAACTCGTCCCAATCGATGTTTCGGATCTCCTCGTCGGAGATCGCGTGCACATCCTTCGGGCGCTCCCCGTCGGCGCTCCCGGTCTCCCCACCGGCCTCCCGTCGGCGACGCACCCCCAGCCCGTGCTCCTCAAACAGCATGTTCAGGTGCTCCAGCAGGTCGTTCACGCTGCGCAGGCGTCGCACGATCCGTCGGCTTGTCCTGTGCCACACGCGCTTGCGGAAAAGCGTAAGCTCATGCGTGACGGCCTTGATGCTCTCCTCGAGTTCCTCGAGCTCATCCGCGAAGCGCGTCATCTCCTCCAGAAGCTCGCCGGGCACCTTGATGTGCTTCGGCTTCCGCCGCAGCCATCTCCAGAACGTCAGCACCCCTGCAAGCACCAGGACGCACCCACCCACAAGAGTCAACCCGTAGTGCATAGCAAGCAGCACTTCGCCTCCTTCGATCCCTCCCCCACTATACCTCAGACGGCTCCCCGCGCCAAGCCCGCCCGGTCCTCTGCTTCTATCTCTCGTCCATGAGGAACTTGTGCATCGCCTTCGCCGCCCGCCGCCCGCCCCCCATGGCCTCGATCACCGTCGCGGCCCCGCTCACGATGTCCCCCGCCGCATACACCCCCGGGATGCTCGTCGCCCCCGTCTCCGGGTCGATCACGATGGTGCCGCGCTTGCCGATCGAGAGTCCCGGTGTCGTCCGCGGGATGAGCGGGTTCGGATCGTTGCCGATCGCCACGATGACTACGTCCGCCTCCACCTCGACCTCGCTTCCGGGGATTGGCTGAGGGCTCCGCCTCCCCGACTCGTCGGGTTCCCCCAGCTTCATCCGCAGGCACTTCGCCGCGCGCACGCGCCCCGCGCCGTTCCCCAGGAGCTCCACGGGTGCGGCGAGAAACTCCAACTGCACCCCCTCCTCCTCCGCGTGATGAACCTCTTCCGCCCGCGCGGGCATCTCTTCGCGTCCGCGCCGGTACACGACCGTCACTTTCTCGGCCCCCAGTCGCAGCCCAACCCGCGCCGAGTCCATTGCCACGTTCCCCCCGCCGAACACGATGATCCTCTGCCCCCTGATGATCGGGGTCGTATACTCGGGAAAGAGGTACGCCTTCATCAGGTTCGCCCGCGTGAGGTACTCGTTGGCGCTGTAGACGCCCCCCAGGTTCTCTCCCGGCACGTCGAGGAACCTCGGCGCCCCCGCCCCAGTCCCGATGAAGACCGCGTCGTAATCCCGGCGAAGTTCCGCCACGTCGGTGATGCGTCCGACGACCGCGTTCGTCCGGAACCGCACGCCGAGCTTCTCGAGATACGAGATCTCCGCCGCGACCACCGCCTTCGGCAGCCGGAACTCCGGGATCCCGTACACCAGCACCCCACCCGTCGCGTGCAGCGCCTCGAAGACGGTTACCTCGTGACCCAGCTTGGCGAGGTCCCCCGCCGCCGTCAGGCCCGCCGGACCCGACCCCACGACCGCAACGCGCTTGCCCGTCGCCGCCGGAGGTCCCGGGTGAGGCTCCCGCAGCCGCTCCCGCTCGTAGTCCGCCACGAACCGTTCGAGCCTTCCAATCGCGACGCTTTCCCCCTTCTCCCCCGACTTCTTCGTGCGAC
The DNA here is from genome assembly GCA_043803205.1 of Planctomycetota bacterium. Lineage (GTDB taxonomy): Bacteria > Planctomycetota > DG-23 > JAZDKG01 > JAZDKG01 > JAZDKG01. The sequence goes on along the minus strand of JAZDKG010000007.1, from coordinate 9,420 downwards.
CCAGCACGCACACCGCCTCGCACTGCGTCTCCTGCGGACACACCCTCCCGCAGATCGCCGGAAGCGAGTTCGTCTCGCGGATGACCTTCGCCGCCTCGAAAAACTTCCCCTCCAGCACCAGAGAGATGAACCGGGGGATGTCGATCTCGACGGGGCACCCTTCCACGCACTTCGGCTTGCGACACGCAAGGCACCGCGACGCCTCCCGTATCGCGGTCTCTTCGTCGTACCCCAGCGGCACCTCGTCGAAGTTATGCCTTCGCTTAGCCGGTTCCTGCTCGCGCATGCCCTGCCGCGGGACCGGTTTCCCCTTTATGGGTTCTTCGCTTTTTCCAGTTGACATGATCCCATGTGCTCCAGCGAAACGCGCTCCGCCGCCTCATACACCTTGAGGCGCTTCATGAGCTCGTCGAAATCCACCTCGTGCCCGTCGAACTCCGGGCCGTCCACGCAGACGAACCGCCTCTTCCCCCCTACCGTCACCCGGCATCCTCCGCACATCCCGGTCCCGTCGATCATGATCGGGTTGAGGCTCACCATGTTGCGTACTTGGCGCTCCTTCGTCAGCCGCGCCACCGCCCGCATCATCACCGGCGGGCCCACCGCCACCGTCATATCAACGGAATCCCTCCCGAGGATCTCCCCCAGCACGTCCGTCACGAAGCCCTTCCGCCCGTAGCTCCCGTCATCGGTCGTGACCAGCGTCTCGTCGCTCACGGCGCGCACCTCGTCCTCGAGGATGAGGAGATCCTTCGTCCGCGCGCCGAGGATCGAGATCACGCGGTTTCCCGCCTCCTTCATCGCCGCCACGATCGGGAGCACCGGAGCGATCCCGATCCCGCCTCCCACGCATGCCACCGTCCCGTACCGCTCGATGTGCGTCGGGTTCCCCAGAGGCCCCACGACGTCCAGGAACGCGTCCCCCTCCCCCAGCGCCGCGAACTCCCGCGTCGTCCGTCCCACCGCCTGGAAAACGATGGTGATCGTCCCCTCCTTCACGTCCGACCCCACGAGCGTGAGCGGGATCCTCTCCCCGCGCTCATGCGCACGGAGGATGACGAACTGTCCGGCCTTGCGCCTGGAGGCGATCGCTGGCGCCTGGATCCGGTAGAAGTAAACGTCCTTCGCAAGCTCGCGCTTCTCAACAACCTCGAACATCATCCGACCTCACAAACGGAAAACCTGGATTCTAGCTGGGCCCGAGCCGAATTGCAATCCCCTTACCCGCCCCGCAGCTCCTCGCGCGCTTCGCCCGCAAGATAGAAGGACCCGGAGATCACGATGGTGCTTTCCACCGTCGCCTTGTCTCGCGCGAGCCGAATCGCCTGTCCAGCGTCCGCGGCCTCGACGCAATCCGTGCAACCCATCCTGCGGGCAAGCTCCGCGAGCGCTCCCGGCGCCATCGCGCGGGGCGAATGCGCCGCCGTGACGATCACCGAGTCGCACTTCGGCACCACCGTCCCCAGGAATCCCTCGTAGTCCTTGTCCGAGCTGATTCCCACCACGAGGATCAGACGGTCCCAGCGAAACTTCTCCCGGAGCGTCTCTACCAGCGCCCGCGCGCTGTCCACGTTGTGCGCGCTGTCCAGGATGATCCGCGGGCGCTCCGACACGACCTCGACCCTAGCCTCCCATCGCACCGACCTGAGCCCCTCCCGAATCGCGTCTTCCCCCACCTTCCCCTTCTTCTCCCCGACTCGCTCCGCCAACCGGACCGCTATCGCCGCGTTTGCAACCTGGTGCGCTCCTAGGAGAGGAGTGCCCAGCCGCTCGTAGCCGCCTACGGGAGTCCACAGGTCAAAGACCTCTCCCGCATCGCCCGGACCCGTGCGCCGCGTCGCCACGATCTCCCTCCCGAGAACCTCCAGAGGCGTCCCCCGCTCCCGCGCGATCCCCTCGATCGTCTCGAGCGCCGCCCCGCAGCTCGAGGTGACCGCCGGCACGCCCGCCTTCAGGATCCCCGCCTTCTCCCGCGCGATCTCCTCCACGGTCGCCCCCAAGACCTTCACGTGGTCCAGTCCCACGTGCGTGATCGCGCACGCAAGGGGCGCTAGGACGTTAGTCGCGTCCAGCCGACCCCCAAGCCCCACCTCCGCCACGCCGACCTCCACCCCCTCTGAACGGAAAAACGCGAACGCCGCGGCCGTCATCAGCTCGAAGAACGTAGGCTTCCTTTCGGGCCGGCGTGCTGCGACCCGATCCGCCGCGTCCGCGACCGCGCCGAAAACGCGCGCGAACTCCTCCTCCGTGATCCAGCGCCCCTCGACCTGGATCCGCTCCCGCAGATGGACCACGTGCGGGGACGTATAGAGCCCGCTCCGCAGCCCGGCGCGCCTCAGGATGCTCTCGGCCATCGCCGCGGTGCTCCCCTTGCCCTTCGTCCCCGCGATGTGCACCGCGCTCCATCCGCGCTCCGGGTGTCCCAGTTCCGATAGAAGATCCGTGATGCGCTCAAGCTTGAACGCGCGGTCCGCCGGCGGAAACCGGTCCATGAGCTCATAGTTCGTCGACGCGGCAAGGTACCCGTAGGCTTCGTCATACGTCGCAAAGCGCATCGTGCCCGTCCCAACCAAAGAGCGCGCATTATATGGAGACGCCTTCCCGCTCTTCAAGAGGCGTCTCCTTTACCCGCGCCCCCTCCTCCCCTATAATGCCCCTGGCTTGCGCACCCGCGGGTTCGGGCTGTCGTCCCGCAGGAAACGGAAAGACCCCTGCAATGAAAACCGTGCGCGTGGATCTCCGCGAGCGATCCTACGACATCCTCATCGGACCGGGTCTCCTCCCCGAGACCGGCCCCCGTGTGAAGGCGCTCACGCGCCCGTCGCTGGCTGTCATCATCACCGACGAGCACGTCGCCGAACGCTACGGGGACTCCGTCCGGCGATCCCTGGAAGAGGCCAGCGTTCGCTGCATCATGGCCTCCATCCCCGCGGGCGAAACCTCCAAGACCCTGGAGATGGCCCACCGCCTGTACGACGACCTCGCCGAGGCCCGCGCCGATCGCACCTCCACCGTCCTCGCCCTTGGCGGCGGAGTCGTCGGCGACCTCGCCGGCTTCGTCGCCGCCACCTACATGCGCGGCATCCCCTACGTCCAGGTCCCCACGACGCTCTTAGCCGACGTGGACAGCTCCATCGGCGGCAAGGTTGCCGTCAACCACCCGCGCGAAAAGAACCTCATCGGCGCCTTCTACCAGCCCAGGCTCGTCCTCATCGACCTCGACACCCTCGACTCCCTGCCCGAGGCCGAGTTCTCCGCCGGCATGGTCGAGGTCATCAAATACGGCGTCATCCGTGACGCGGAGCTCTTCGCCTCCCTCGAAGAGACCCGCGAGCGCCTCCGAGACCGCCAGAAGGACCATCTGGCCAGCGTCATCGAGCGCTGCTGCCGAATCAAGGCCGAGATCGTGGCGGCCGACGAGACCGAGTCCGGCCTCCGCGCCGTTCTCAACTTCGGACATACGATCGCCCACGCCCTCGAAAGCCTCGCTCAGTACGGAACGTACCGCCACGGCGAAGCCGTCGCCGTCGGCATGATCGCCGCCTGCCTCCTCTCCGAGCGCCTCGCCGGGCTGGACCGCGACCACACCCGCCGCCTGCGCGACCTCCTCGCCTTCTTCGACGCCCCCTCCCGCGTCGCCGGGCTGTCCCCGGAAGCCGTCCTCGACGCCATGCTCCTCGACAAGAAGGCCCTTCGCGGGCGTCTCCGCTTCATCCTCGCCGAGGCCATCGGCACCGTCTGCGTCCGCGAGGACGTCCCGGACGCCGCCGTCCTTGACTGCCTGCGCGAGGTCGGCTGTGAGTGAGCGCGAGATCCTCATCGCCCTGAACCTCGCCGACGAGATCGGCCCCAGGACCGTCTCCTCCCTCTTTTCCGCCGTGCCGGAGCCGCAAGCGCTCCTGCGTCTCCCTCCGGAGCGCATCGCCGAATGCGCGGGCCTCCCGCTCCCCAAGGCGCAGGTCGTCGCCGACGCCCTGCGTTCCGACGCCTTCCGGGAAGAAGAACGTCTAGCCGCCGAACGCTCGGTCAACATCATCTGCCAACGCGAAGCGGCCTACCCCGAGCCGCTCCGCCACATCGCCGACCCTCCGATTGTCCTGTACCTGCGCGGAGACTATCGACCGACCGACGCGGTCGCCCTCGCCATCGTGGGCGCCCGCCGCGCCTCCGCCTACGGCGTGCAGTTCGCTAGAAGGCTCGCAGCGGACCTCGCCTCCTGCGGCTTCACCGTCGTCTCCGGGCTCGCCCGCGGCATCGACGCCGCCGCCCACCACGGCGCGCTCGACGCGGGCGGGAGGACCCTGGCCGTCTGCGGCTGCGGACTCTCCAGCGTCTATCCTCTAGAGCACCGTGAGCTCGCGGATCGTATCATCGCCGCCGGCGCCCTCCTCACCGAGTTCCCCATGCGCTTCCCCGTCCGGCCCGAGAACTTCCCCCGGCGCAACCGCATCATCAGCGGACTGTGCCTCGGCGTCGTGGTTGTCGAGGCCGCGCAGCGCAGCGGCTCCCTCATCACCGCCCGTCACGCCTTCGAACAGGGACGCGAGGTCTTCGCCGTCCCGGGCCGCGCCGGAAGCCCGTCCTCTCGGGGCGCCCACGCCCTCATCAAGGACGGCGCAAAGCTCGTTGATGGCATCGAGGACATCCTCGAAGAGTTCCCCGACCTCGCGCGCACCCTCCAAGGCCCCGACGCGCCACCCCGCCCGGCGCTCAAGCTCACCGATGCGGAACGGAAGGTCTTCGATGCCGTGAGTCATGATCCCGCCGACGCGGAGTCCCTTGCCGCCGCGACGGGTCTCCCGATCCGGGACGTCCTCGCCTCCGTCTCGATGCTCTCGATCAAGAAGCTCATCGTTCCCGCGCCGGGAGGCATGTGGGTCCGCCGACTATGACCTCAAGAGGTGCCCCAGTGAGCCGTCTCATCATCCTCACCGGCCCGTCCTGCGTCGGTAAGTCTCCCCTCGCGAAAGCCCTCAAGCGTGTGCATCCCATTCTCTTCGCCACGCTCCAATCGCTTGTCCTCTACAATACCCGCGCTCCCCGTCCCCACGAACAAGACGGCGTCGACTACCACTTCCGATCTCGCGCTGAGATCGAAGCCCTCGGCCGCAAGCCCGGCTTCCGGATCATGGAGGCGCGCACGGACCTTCAGGCGATCTCCCTCTCGGACCTTGACGCCGTCATGACGACCGGCAGGGACCCTTTCTTCGAAGGCAACCCCTTCGTCGCCGCCGAGCTCGCCGTGATCGCGAAGAAGCGTTCCTTCCCCCTCCTCAGCGTCTTCCTCTCCCCCCTGTCGCACGATGAGGTCCTCGAGCTCACCGATCGGCTCGGGCCCGACGGCTTCGCCGATGCCGTCGCTTCGCTCATGAAAGGAAAACTCATTCGTCGCACGCAGAAAGAAAAGGGTTCGCTTTCCGAAACCGATCTCCGGGACATCGACGTCCGCGCCCGAAGCGCCCTGCGCGAGATCGCGATGGCTTGGCGCTTCCAGCACGTCATCCCCAACCACGACGGCGAAGACAGCGACAACTGGGACCTGTTTGAGCTTCCACTCGGAGACGCCCGCCTTTCCCTCCAAGCCTTCGTCGCGCTCCTCCGGGGCCACGCCTCCCCGCGCGTCGAACGCTGGAAAAGAGGGTTCGTCCGTCGGCCCTGACCAGCCCCGGGTGATCGTGCTTGTCATTCCTTCGTTATCGCTTATGATGGACCTTGTGGCTGCGTGTTTTACCTTTCGCAGCCGCGCCGACCCGTCGCCTCTGGGGCCGCGAGATGAAACCTGACCGCATCCTTGATGTCGCCGTCCTTGCCGCCCGAAACGCGGGCGCCGTCATGCGCGAGAGTTTCGGCCGCAAGGTCGAGGTCGACGCGGCCGAGCATCATGACATCAAGCTCCGCGTCGACAAGCTCTGCGAAACCGAGATCCTCCGTACGATCTCATCGTCCTTCCCCCGCCATTCCTTCGTCACCGAGGAGACGAGCCGGCACGATCCAGGCGGCGACTCGACCTGGATCATCGACCCCCTCGACGGCACGGTCAACTTCGCCTACGGCGTCCCTCACTTCTGTTCCTCCATCGCCTTCCGCGACCACGGCGCTCTCGCGTGCGCCGTCATTTACGACCCCGTCCTCGACGAGCTCTTCCACGCCACGCTCGGCTGCGGCGCATTCCTCAACGATAACCCGATCCGCGTCTCCACCCGCGCCTTACTCGAGGAGGCCATCTCCTCGGGCGGCTTCGCCAAAAGCCAGCGCAGCATCAACGAAGGCGGTCGCGACTTCCTGCGCATGGCCGCCAAGCTTCGTAAGATTCGACTCACCGGAAGCGCCGCCCTGGACATGGCTTACGTCGCCGCAGGAAGATTCGACGCCTACCTCGAGCGCGACATGTCAATCTGGGACATCGCCGCAGGCACTCTTCTCATTCGGGAGGCCGGCGGCCGCGTCGCCGTGCGCGAGATCTCCGACAACGCACAGCACTACAACGTCCTCGGCACCAACGCGCTCATCCACGACAAGCTTGCGTCCTTCCTCAACATCGACCTTTCTTCCGGAAAGGACGTCTTGTGAGCCCGGACGACCTCCGCAACCTGCTCGCGCGCGTCCGCCAGGAGCATCTTCTCTCCTTCTGGAACGAGCTTTCCCCCCAAGGCCGGGCGAAGCTTCGCCGCGAGATCGACTCCCTCGACCTCGACCTCGTCGCCTCCCTCGTTTCGAAGATTGAAGCTCCTCACTCGAGTGCTCCTCCGCGCGACCTGCGCGCCCCCGACACGATTCCCATTCCCCTCTCCGAGCGTGATCGCAGCCTCGCGGAGGAAGCGCGTCAGACCGGGCTGCGCGCACTCGCGCAAGGCGAATGCGCCTTCCTCCTCGTGGCGGGAGGCCAGGCCACCCGCCTGGGCTACGATGCCCCCAAAGGCACCTTCCCCATCGGCCCCGTCACCGACCGCACGCTCTTCCAGTTCCACGCCGAAAAGATCCTCGCCCTCTCCCGGCGGCTGGACGTCCCCTTGCGCTGGCTCATCATGACGAGCTCCACCAACGCTTCAGCCACCCTCCGCTTCTTCGAGGAGCACCGATTCTTCTCCCTCGACCCCGCCTGCGTGACCTTCTTCGCCCAGGGCGAACTCCCCGCCCTCGACTCCCGAGGCAAGATCCTCCTCGCCGAAAAAGATTCCCTCGCGCTCTCCCCGAACGGCCACGGAGGATGCCTGGCGGCCCTGCGCGATTCCGGGGCCCTCGCGGACCTCGTGCGCGCCGGCGCGAGATACCTCTTCTACTTCCAGGTCGACAATCCCCTCGTCCCGATCCCCGACCCCGTGTTCCTCGGCTTCCACCTCGCGCGCCGCGCCGACATGTCGCTTAAGGTCGTCGAGAAGACCGACCCGGCCGAGAAGGTCGGGCTCGTCGTCGCTGCCGATCGAGGCTGCCGCGTCATCGAATACAGCGACCTTCCTCCCGACCTCGCCCGAAAGCGAGATCCAGACGGCAGGCTCACGCTTCGCGCTGGAAGCATAGGCATCCACCTCCTGAGCCTGGACTTCGTCGAGCGCGTCCTCGAGGATGACAGCGCCCTTCCCTACCACGTCGCGCACAAAAAGGTGCCCTGCGTCGACTCGGGCGGGAAACCCGTCGAGCCCGACGCGCCGAACGCCTACAAGTTTGAGAAGTTCATCTTCGACGCCCTTACCGTCGCCGAAAGAACCGTCATCATGGAGGTCCTTCGCGAGCGCGAGTTCGCCCCCGTCAAGAACGCCTCCGGCGCCGACTCCCCCGACACCGCGCGCGCCCTCCTGGAGGAGGAATGGCGCCGCTGGCTCACGGGCGCTGGCTTGGCGAAACACGCCCGCGCCCTGAAGAAACCCATCGAGATCAGCCCGCTCTACGCGCTTGACGAAACCGACTTCGTCCGGAAGACCGCCGCCCTTCCGGACGGACCCTCCCTCCTCTTCGAGCCGGCGTTGTCCGAACGTCGATAGCGGAACCTGTTCGTAGGAAGATCGGCCATGAGCCTCTCCTTCCGCTGTCCCTACGACGACTGTTTGGAGCCCATCAGCATCCCCGAGACCAAGGCCGAACGAAAGGCGCGTTGTCCCAAGTGCCGTCGGAAGTTCCTCACGCCCAAGGGGCCCGACCTCCCCGCGAGTCTGCCCCCCGAGCATCTCGTCGCCTGCGAGCGCTGCGGGAAGAAATACTGGCAAGAGAAGCTCGATATCGGCCTCTGCCCGGCCTGCATCGACTTCGAGACCCGCGCCGCGCACCCCGGGGGTCGACACGAAGCCTTCGACCAGGACGACATCCCCGCCGGCAAGAAGTGCGTGCAGTGCGGGCGCCTCTACCAGCCCACGGACGAGGACACCGGCCATTGCCCCCACTGCGCCATGCGTAACTTGCTCGACGAGTCATAGCCCCCCGGCCCGCCCCAGGCCTCGCGGCGGCCACTTTGAGCTTGACTTCGCAACACCAGCAAATAGGATTTTCTGTCCGTGCCGGGATGGCGGAATTGGCAGACGCGCTAGGTTGAGGGCCTAGTGGGCGTTATAGCCCGTGCAGGTTCAAATCCTGTTCCCGGCACCACTGTCAGTACGTAGAGCCGACCACCCTCCGAAGAGCGGGGCGAAGTCGGCTTTCACGCTTACAGGCCCGCGCGGCCCGGCCTCGATCTTCAGCCCTATCGTGTGAAGAAACTCCCGCATCCGGCGCAGGCCCTCCCCCCCGGCAATCATGCGCACGGGCTGTTCCAGCTTGCGCCGAATCCTCGCCTCCAGGTCCGGTACCGTCGCCGGTCGTTTCTCCTCTCCGATCTCCGCTAGCTCTTGCCCCAGGCGGTCCCGTTCCCCTTCCAGCACCCTCAGTCGGCCGACAACCGCGTCAATCGGCCCCGCCCCCGTCTCTATGGCCGTGACAAGGTTCTTGATCTTGCCTTCTACGTCGCGCAGCTTCCTTCTCAGGGACACCCCATTGTCGCCGCCCGCGCGTCTCGCCTCGATGTTTTCCTTGGCAAGCCTCACAATCAGGTCCAGCCGGTCCGGCGAAACCAGCTCCTCTTTGAGCCTTTCAAGCAACTCGTGTCCCAGCGCCTCCATCGGGAGGTTCCGGTTGTTCCGACAGACGGCGGGGCCTCTTCGCCTGTGCCGGTTGCAGTGGAGTGAGTGTGATAGGGAGCGCGTCGCGCCGCCGTCTCTGCGCCTGTGCGTCACCGCCGACTTCTGGACGATCATCCGCCCGCCCGCCGTCGCTCCGCAGCTCTCGCAGTATACAAAGCCCGTTAGCAAATACCTCGCGCCCAAGTGCCGGTTCGCCGCCCCGGAGTTGCCCGTTTCCTTGCAGTCGCGCTGCATCCTGTCGAACCGCGCCCGTACGCGACGCAAGGTTCCCTCGGGGACTATCTGCAAGGTCGCGTCCCTCTGGACAAAGACG
>JAZDKG010000006.1:0-9457 GCA_043803205.1 Planctomycetota bacterium | reverse complement strand
CTCGGGTCGCTCGGGACGGGGGCCGACGAAGGACATGTCGCCCCGAAGGATGTTCCACAACTGGGGGAGCTCGTCGACGCGGGTCTTGCGGAAGATTCGTCCGACAGTCGTCACGCGGGGGTCGTTCGTTTCGGCCCAGCGGGCGCGGCCGTCGCTTTCCGCGTCGAGGCGCATGGTGCGGAACTTGCAGATAGTGAAGGGGCGGCCGAAGCGTCCGACACGCGTCTGCCGGTAGAAGGCGGGTCCGCGGCTCGTGAGCCTGACGAGGAGGGCGAAGAGGGGCCAGAACGGCAGGGTGAGGGCCAGACCCAGGCCCGCCACAGCGAGGTCGCACCCCCGCTTCAGGGCAAGAAGGTAGGGACGATCGAGATGGAGGTTGGCGCGGACGAGCCATTCGGGCCCGATGAGCTCCACGGGGACTTTGCGGAACGTCTCTTCGACGAAGGAGGCGACGCCGGTGACTTGGATCCCGCACTGCAGGCAGAGGATCGCCTGGCCCAGGAGCCCGTCGGCCTCGGGGGGGAGGTTATCGGCCATCACCACAACATCCGCGCCGAGGCGCCGGCAGGTTTCCGCGAGGGGCCAGGGAGGATGCGCGCCGGCATCGACATCCGGGCTGAGATCTTCCGCAGGGACGTATCCGACGATTCGGCAGCCGTTATGCGCCGACTCGACGAGACGGGCGAGGAGGCGGGTCTTGTCGTCCTCACCCACGACGAGGACGCGCCGGCCCGCGTCGCGCAGCATCGAGGAGAGGAGCATGCGAGGGAACGCGGCGGCGGCGACGCAGAGACACCAGGAGGTTGCCACTATCCACCGTCCGATCACCTGGTAGGCGAGGACATAGTAGCCGCAGAGCAGGATGCCCCACGCCAGCGCGGCGATGAAGCCCATGCGCAGGAGGATGGCCACGCGTCCGCTCAAGGACTGCGGCTCATAGACGCCCATGACGATGTTCGAGAGGAGAACTAGGACGGCGTAGAGCGCGATCACGGGGAGGGGATCGACGTCACCCCCAAGGTGGAAGAAGAAGGAGGGCGACAATCGAAAGCCGAGGTACGCCGCCGCTGCCGCCGCGAAGAGGTCGTAGGTCCCCCAGAGTCGGGAGCCCGCCCGCGAGAGGCCGAGGAACGCGAGGACGTCGCGCCAGAGGTCGCCCGCGGTTCGAGTAGCCGCGAGTTCGTTCGGAGGCGAGCCGACGATCTGCTCAGGCGCCAGCGCCGTGGAGAGAGGCTCGTTCATACGGTTCCGGAGATCAAGAGAGGGTCAGCAGCGCAATCCGGACGCACGTCGCAGAGGGGCCTCGGGGGGCAGCGCGTCCTTCTCAGTCACAGGCGTGGTTTAGCCCTAACCTACGTATGTGCAATATGTTACATCGACGCAGGTGGTCAGTTAACCTCGATGTCTTCCGCGTTCACCTCCGCCGACGCCGAGCGACCAAGGACCGGCACAAGCACGACGACGCGCAGCGTTCCCTTTCGGCTCTCAAGCACGCCCTCAAGGCCCTTGAGCGGTCCGCGGGTCACGCGCACGGGACGCCCGGCCCGGAGGTACGGATACGGGTCCACGGGCACGTCGCTTGTCACCATGAGACGCAGGGCCGCGACCGTGTCCTCGGATACGACCCAAGGCTGCGACGCGGCGCCGCCAAGAAGTCGCACGACCCCGCGGGTCTGAAGCACCTCGGTCCAACGGTCCGGAGTCACGCATACGAAGAGATAGCCGGGAAAGAGCGGGAAAGCGACGAGCTTCCTGCGATCCGACCAGCGGCTCATCCTGGGCACAAGGGGGAGAAACGTCTCGATGGAGCTTCCGCGCAGCCGACGGGTCACCGTTTTCTCGTGTCTCGCCTTGGTGTAGACGGCGTGCCAACTAGCGATCACGGTGCGCCTCCGTCGGGCGACGCGGCGCCGGTGTAGAGATGGAAGGTTCCCGTGCGTCTCGCCTCGGAGGGGGCGAGCTCCGTCGCCCTAGCGTAGGCAAGGTCAGCCTGGGGGGAGAGCCCGACGAGTTCGAGGGATCGGGCGAGGCGGAGCCACGGGAGGTAATCCGTCGGGGCCGCCCGCACCGCGAGCTCGGACGCGGCGAGCGCGGCGTCCGCGAATCTCAGGCGCACGACGGGATCCTGGGTCCTGCGGGCGAACCGCAGGGAATACCAACTCAGGTCCACGAGGCCGGGGACGTTGTCCGGCCCCATACGAAGCAGGAGCGCGTTCTGCGAGAGGATCGTTTCCAGGTTCTCTCCGGCGAGCGCCATTCCGGGGTCATCCTCCAGGCGCTCGTAATCGAGCCTTGCACCGGCGAGAGACGTTTCAAGTCGGAGCGCCCGCAGCGAGACCAGGATTCCCGCGATTCCGAAGACGGCGAGGGCCGTCGCAAGACCCAAGCGCGACGCAAAGCGCAAGCCGCGGGAGCGGGTCGGTCCGTCGACGGGGCGATCCAGGGCGCCCGGCCCGTCGAGCGGGCGGGCGGACTCGGCGCGGCCCCCGGCGGCGCGGTCCCGCTCGGGGAGTCTCCCCGCAGCCACGACGACGGCGGCACAGACCGCAAAGAGGAAGGCGTTCGAGGGGATGTGGAGGTTGAAATCGACCGTGCCGTGGAGGAGCATGGCGAGGCAACTTCCGGCCGCCCCGGCCAGAAGAGCCCGAGCCGCGGACCCCGAGGCGAGCTTGAAGGCGCGGCTAGCGCGGACGAGGAAGAAAACTCCGGCGAGCAGCGCGACGAGAGCCCCCAAGATCCCCACCTCGACGAGAAGCTGGAGATAGTCGTTGTGCGCGAAGAGGAACTCCTCGCGGATCGGGAGGGTCTTGTAGATCGGAAAGACGTGTTGGAAGGTCCCCAGTCCGGTCCCGAGGACCGGCGCGTCGCGGACGATGTCGAGGCCATCGCGCCAGAGGAGCCAGCGGACGTCGGCGAAAGGCTCGCGGGTCAGCTCCCCTACGGCCTTGAAGCGTTCCATCAGGGGCTCCCATCCGAGCCACGTGACGGCGGCGACCACGAGGAGCGCGACCGCCGCTACGGCGAGGGGGCTCCTCGCGCCGCGGGCGACACCGAGCAACGCCGCGACGAGTCCCAGGGACGCAAAGAGGGTCACGATCCCCGCGCGAGAGAGGCTCGCGCAGACGGAGGCCCCCATGACGATGACGGCGAAGGCGACGAGGAGAAGGCGGCTCCTGCGCCGTTCGCCGAGGGAGACGAGTCCTCTCTTGAGGCTCCAGACGCGTCCGCCGGTCCGTCCGATCGGGTGGGCCAGGAGATACCCGAGGGCGATCCCCATCGCCATCGTCATGTAGTTGGCGAAGTGGTTGCGGTTGACGAAGGACCCGAAGATCACTCCGCCGAAGCGCGGGGTTCGATACCAGAAGAGTTTCCCGGTGCCCGAAAGCTTCTGGATGAGGCCGAAGACCGCGAGGAGAAAGCCCGTCACGAGGACCGTTGTGCAGAGGGCATCCATGTGGGCCCAACGGCGGACGTTGTTCGAGACGAGGAAGAAGGCGGCGACGCACGCCGCCAGGACGAGGAAGCTCCGCCGGGTCGAGAAGGGGCACACGGACAGGGAGTAGGCGCGTTGCGCGGCCGAGGCGGCGGGCTGGTCCGGGGGAGCACCCTTCGAGATCGCCTCGCTGATGAGCGCGGCCCGGTCGGTCCCGTCCGTCGCGAGGGGATTGAGGGGCCGGACCACGGCGCGGGGGAGGGGGAACACTTGCAGCGCGACGAGGGCCAGGAGCAGGAGGAGGAAAGCGCCGGCTCCGGTTCGGGCGATGCGGTCTTCCGATCGGGTCGCGAGTCGAAGTCCCCAAGCGATGAGGGCGACGCTGACGCCGAGGACGAGGAGAAGGTACGCCCAGGGCTCGACGCTGCCGAAGGCCCACGGGGTGCACGCCAGTAGCACGAGCACACACCCGCGAGAGATCTTTCCGAACATGCGCGAGGGGCTCATGGGGGGCAGCTCCTTCCGGCGGCGATCCCGCGCACGCGGGACGCGGCCGGACACGTCGCAGGCTCTTCGCCCGAGACGATCCTTCCCGGGCCGGCGACGAAGAGCTCGCGGGAGACGTTTTCCCCGAAGCGGCGGGCGATCTTGGCGGCGCAGGCGCGAAGGACAAACCGGCCGCAGTCCATCGAGTGCGCGTCGGAGGCCACGACATGGATCAGCCCGGAGGCGAGGTACCTCCAGGCGAGGGTCTTGGCGGCCCGGCCGAAGCGGCCGAGGAAGCTCGCCGCCGTCGCCTGTACAAGGCAGCCGGCCTCGACGAAGTCGCGCAGCATGTCGGGGCGGTTGAGGAAGGAGAGGTTTCTTTCCGGGTGACTGATGACGGGGGTCGGGCCCGTCGCGACGAGCCGCTCGAGGAATGCGATGGTCTGCATCGGGGCGATCTGCTCGGGGAGTTCGAGGAGGACGTAGCGCCCGGCGTCGCCGAGGGTGAGGGCTTGGCGGGCCTCGATCTTCTCGGGGAGCTCGGGGTGGAGCCGGACGTCGGCGCCCGGGAGGATCGCAAGGGACAGGCCGTCGGCACGGCAGAGGCGCTGGAGGATTTCGGTGGCCTGGAGGGCGTCGGCCGAGAGGACATCGAAGAGATCGTCGCACATGTGCGGGGTGGCGACGATGGCGGTCACGGTCTCGGCCTCGGCCCGGCGGCACATTTGGAGGGCCTCGGCGTAGGTCGCCGGTCCGTCGTCGAGAGCCGGGAGGACATGCGCATGGATGTCGATCACGTCGCGTCGGTCCCTGCGATTGCGGCGGGCGCGCCGCTACGCTCCCGTCTTTTTCGTGCGTCCACGGGAGTAGTACGCCTTGGTATAGTCGCTGTAGTAGCGCGAGTATCCGTCATAGTAGTAGCCGGTATAGTAGTACCCGACGCATCCGACGCGCACGACGTTGAGGATGCCGCCGATGAGCCGTCCGTGCGCCGAGGCGATCTGCGAGAGGGCGCGGAGCGCGACGCGGCGGGAGTTCGCCGCCGCCTTTGTCACAAAGATCACGCCGTCGCAGGCCGCCGTAAGGATGCTCGTGTCCGCCCCGAAGAGGACGGGCGGGGAGTCGATTATCACGCGGTCGTACAGGGAGCGCGCGTGCTCGAGGAAGCGTTTCATTTCCATCGAGCCCAGGAGCTCGGGCGGGTTCGGAGGGCTGGGGCCCGAGGCGAGGATCGACAGGTTCTCGACGACCGCCCCGTCGTGCCGGATCGTCCGGGCGGCGTCCTCGAGCTTGACGTCGCCGATAAGGAGGTTGCTCAGGCCCATGTTGTTGTCGATGCCGAAGACCTCATGGACGGCCGGGCGGCGGAAGTCGCCGTCGATGACGAGCACGCGTTTTCCGCTTTGGGCGATCACGATGGCGAGGTTGGAGGCGGAGGTGGTCTTGCCCTCCCCCGGGACGGCGGAGGTGACGACGAGGGTGCGCAACTCCTGGGCCGGGGAGGAGAGGTAGAGGCCGGTGCGGATGCTCCGGAAGGCCTCGGAGGCAGAGGATTTTCGTTCCGTGAGGCTGATGAGGCCGCGGTGCGTTTTCCCGTCACCGGCGGAGCCATTCCTGGAGATTCGGGGGACGAAGCCGAGGACGGGCAGGGAGAGGAAACGCTCCATTTCCTCGGGGGTCCGCACCGTGTCGTCGAGGTGTTCGAGGGCGAAGGCGAGCATGAGTCCGAGGACGAGTCCCAGGAGGGCGCCCACGGCGACGTTGCGGGCCTTGCGGGGGCTCACGGGCCGCTTGGGGACGCTGGCGGGCTCGCGCACCTCCACGTTGGTCTTGTCGTAGCCGCTCGTGAGCTCGACCTGGCGCAGTCTCTCCACGAGGACGTCGAAGAGCCTCGCCTGACGCGCGGCTTCCTGTTCAAGGCGCTGGAACGCGAGGGATTCCTTGCTCAGCGCCAGGGCGGTGCGGTTTTGTTCTTCGTACTCCTGCTTGAGCTTTTCCTCCCGTCCCTCGAGCGCGTCGTACTGAGCCAAGAGCGATTCGAGGAGATCTTTAAGCGCCCGGTCGAGCTGGGACCGGACCATTTCGACGTTCGCCCGGGCGAGCTTGAGCTGGGGGTGGTCTTCGAGGTAGATCTTTGCGAGGGCATCGACCTCTTCCTCGCGCTGCGTGAGCTGGACCCGGAGGGCGCTGATGGTCGTGTCGGAGTGGACGGCCGGGAGGGAGAAGAGCTGTTCATTCTGGCGGCCGCCCGAGTTCCTGTCGCCGGACAGGATGGACCGGATCACCTGGTATTGGGAGGCGAGCTCGACGCGCCTGAGGCCCACCTCGGTCGCCTCGACGCTCAGGCGGGTCAGGCGCGCCATGACGGGGTTTGCGCTTTCGTCGGTGGAAACGAGAACGAGCTGGATCCCTTCGCGGAACTCCTGGAGGGCGTTCTCGGCGGCGAGGAGCTGCTGGCGCTGTTTTTCCGTCTGCTGCTGGAGGAACCGGAAGGCGTCCGTGCTCGACTCGACCTTTCGCTGGAGCTGGCTCTGCGCGAAGGCGCGCGCGACGCCGTTGGCCATTGCGGTGATGTGCTCCGGGCGGGGTCCGCGCACCTTGACGCGAGCGAGCATCGTCCCCCGCATGGGCTCCACATAGACGAGGTCGCGCAGGATCTCCCAAGGCTCCGGGAGGGGGGCAGGGGCGACGCCGAGGATCGAAGCGACCATCCTTCTTGCGCGGGCGGACCAGGTTGTCGGGCGCAGCGACCCGGCCTTGAGCTCGGGGAGGCCGGCAACGTCGGGGTCCTCGAGGGCCTTGCGCATGACGTCGGCGCTGCGGATCAACTGGCACTGGGTCTCGAAGTACTCCCGCGCGGCGGAGGGGGTCTCGTCCACCTCCTCCCAGCGCGTCACGCGGGGCTGACGCTCTTCGATGAGGACGGCGGCGCTGGCCTCGTAGAGGGGGGTCGCCTTGAAGGTCCAGACGGCGGCCACCGTGAGGGCGCCCACGAGGCAGAAGAGGATGAGCCAGATCCTGCGTCGCACGACCAAGAGATACTTCCGGAGCGGAGTCTCCTCGCTCAGCTCCACAGGCGTCCGCACATTTTCCGGCACTGGAAGATCCTCACCAGAGGGAACCTTGGGACGAACCTGCGAGGCGCCCCTACGGCGCCATCATGTATCCCGCCGACGCGCCGACGCGCGGCTGGAAGATCTCCATGAACTTGGCGAGAGCCCCGCTTCCGACGATCACGGTGTCCTCCGGCTCCAAGTAGACGGCCGGTCCTTCGCCGCTGGCAAGCTGCGTAAGATCGAGCGGGTAGGTCCTGCGCCCCTCGGGGGTGCGTCGGATGAGCACCGAGTTTTCGGCGCGCGACGAGGGGGTAAGGCCGCCCGCGAGGCTGACGGCGCGCAGCACGCTCATCGACTCCCCGGCCTTGAGGGTAAAGGATCCCGGGGAGCGGACGTATCCGAGCACGCAGACGTACTGGGGCTCCTCGCGCGAGACGCTGATGATGTCGGCATTACGGACTTCGACGTTGAGGGCGAGGTTGCCACGGTCGAGGAGTTCCTGGAGGTTGACGGTGATCTCACGCTTGCCGACGGCGATCGGGGCGGTTCCTTCCGCGGGAAGGGACGCATCGGCGGGGGCGTCTTCCTCATGGATCGGTCGAACGATGGAGAGCTCGTCGCCGGCGTCCTTCGTGACGCCGCCCGCCTGCGCGAGGATCGAGAGCAAGTTGCTGCCGTTTCGGGGAAGCACGTAGACGCCGGGCTTTTCCACCGCGCCGACCACGACCACGGTCCGGCTGCGGTATTCGCTCACCGAGACGCTGATCTGCGGATCCTGGATGTACCTAGCGCCGTAGAGCTTGCGCAGCGACGCCTCGATCTCGAGGGGGGTGCGCTCGGCGCAGCGCACCTCCCCGACGAAGGGGAGCGCGATCAATCCCTCCTGCGAGACCTCGCGCAGGAGGGACGTAGTGCGATCGGGGGTCTCGAGGGAAGTGATCGAGACCTCCAGCACGTCTCCCGCTCCCACGCGGTAGTCCTGAGCGCGGGAGCTACCCGGCTCGGAGCGCCAGCGCGCGAGCATCTCGGCCAGCTTGTCAGACCGGGACTTCTTGGCCGTGTCGGTCTTCTGGGAGACGAGAGTGGGCGGGAGCTTCTGCCCGCCTGGGCGCCCGACGGAGCGCGCGAACTCCTGCTGGCTGCAGCCCGCGACGAGAAGGGCACCTGCCATGAGGAGAATGAGGGCGCGTGAGAGCGGTCCCCCGCTTCCCGGCCTTCCGCTGCGAGTCTCCGAGGCAAGCCCGCGAGTTGTGTTGGGGGTCTCCTGTCGCGCTGCCTTCTCCATATTCGGCCCTTCCCACTCCGGCAATAGGAAACGGTCCGAAGCCCCCCCGTGAGCTATCGGGCCGGCTCTCAGGGCGACGACGGGCTCGCCGGAGCCGGCCGGTCGCCGTCATCGGGTCCGATATCCCCCGTGATCGCCAGCGTCGTCACGGCCACCATTGACAAGATCGTTCCTACAAGGATCGCGGGGAGCAGTTTCGGTCCGCCTCCGGACGGTCCGGTCTTCACCGCGGGTTTGGCGGGTTGTGTGGCAGGGGCCCGCAAGGGGCCGGCGGAGACGGAGGCAAGGGCACGCGCGTCGGCAAGGGCGGCGATGGCGGCCTGAAGTTCCCTGGGCGCGAAGTGGACCTTCCCGCGCGGGATGACGACATCGAGGCTGCAGAGCTGCGCCTCCTCGCTCACCACGAGGGGCACGTAGACCCTATCCCCATAGACCGCCAGGTACTGCCCTTCCGTCAGGGCCGCCGTCGCGTAGAGGCCCTGCACGTCGGCATCCGTTTCGCACACGAAACGGGCGGCGGCGCAGTCCCACACGCGCACCTCGGCACCTCCCGCGCGCGAGAGGCCATCGGGATAGAGGATCCTTCCGGAGAGAACCCCGGGTTTAGCCCGGAAGACCTCGCCGTAGGCGGCAACCTCCTTTGTAGGGGCTTGGAAGGGAGACGAACTGAACGCCCTCAACGGAACGCCCTGGATGAGAATGAGGCCGACACAAACGACGGCGGCCGGTCTGAACCAGGTTTGCTCGCGTGACGTACCCATGGGCATCTCCTTTTTCCCTTTGGCTGAGATCCAGCCTCGATCCACCTACATCTCTTGCGCTTATTCTATACTACCCATCTTTTCGGGTTATATGCCTTATGCTATCTATCCGCCCTAATCGTTCCTACCGTACCATATTTCGGCGCCATGTCAACCTGAAATCAATGAATTTCGGGAAAAGTTTGGACATCCGTGAGATGAGCTCTTCGGTATGGGTCCTTAGCAACCTGAGACGGGGAGAGCAGCCCCTATCCATAGCCTTGGTAAGGCAGCACTGCTCGCCTTTCGGCACACTGTTCCGCCAGGCACTTGGGCGGCAAGTCTCGGGGGGAACACTACCCGGGGGCACAGCCCTCGATTTGAAGCGGGTGAGTTCCGCCCGAGGAGGCGCAGTACTCTATCACGGCAAGGTTGGCAGGGGTCCGCACGCTCGGGT
>JAZDKG010000005.1:0-2457 GCA_043803205.1 Planctomycetota bacterium | reverse complement strand
CCCGTCGCAGAAAGCGGGCAGAAGCCCATACTCCACTTCCGACAATCGGTCCGTTCCTCGCCCCGCTAGCGTGCGATTGAGAGACCCATACGCGTGACTGATGATGAGCTTGAACTCCGGCACGACGCTCGTGAGCGCGCTCATCATCTCCCGCCCGCGCTGACGCGCCTTGGCGGCGTATTCCTCGAACGTGTGCTCTTTCTCCCGCGACGTCCCCTTCCACGTCATCGCTCCCCCGCCCGGCGATCCGCCCACCTCCACGTCGAACCACACCGCCTCGAACCCCCCGCGCCTGCACACCTCCGCTAAGACGCCCGCGTTAACGAGCGCGACTTCCTCCCAATACTTGTCGTCAAACCAGTCCCCCGCGAACCCGCGCGACCCCTCGCACCAGAGGATGTTGTGCTTGAAACGCTCGAATCGCGTGTTCGCTAAATCGTCGAGCGCCACGGAGAAATCGTCGATCGTCACCGCCGGCGGCTTGAACCACCGTAGCGGCCGCATCGTCCGCTCGATCGGGTCCTCTTGCATGTCGTTCCGGTTCACGTGTACAAACACCCCGTCCAGCGGCGCCCGCTCCATCTCCTTCACGTTCTGACGCAATGTATACGTCGTCGGCATCGCGTACCCGTGCCCGCCGACGATCTTCTTCCCCTCGACCCCTTGCCCGGACGACGTGCCGGCCAACGCCAGCGCCCACACGCACAGCGCCGCGAGAGCTTTCCCCTTCCCGGATCCTCTCAAAAAAGTTGCTTCAGCCGCTTCGCGCATCCGCATCGCGCCTCCCTCCACTGACTTCTCTGTCATCGTCAATCGGCGTCATGCCCCCGCAACGCTCCTCGGGAGGCCCGCCGTTACCGATAGCCTTTCCTTCTCTCCTCCCCGACTGCGTGAATGTACAACCTAACCCTCCGCGCGTCCATCGGCGGCACTCCGCTCTCCGTCCGCGGGAAGAACCTCCCGCCGGCGCGCCCGACCTCGATCACCTCCGCGACGTGCCTCCGCATCTCGCGGTCGCTCATCAGGCTGATCGTCGTGCTGATCCCCCCGTGCAGCGTAATCCGTCCGCCCCACCTTCGCTTGAACATCGATAGATCGTTCCCGTCCGACGGTCCCACCGGGTTCACCATGTCCACCCCCGCCTCTACGATCCCGTCCATCACCCCCTCGATGTGCCCGTGGCTGTGCAGGTGAAAACACGTCCCGTGCTCGTGACACGCCTGCGCAAGCTGCGCCAGCCACGGAAACACGTACTCCCGAAACATCGCCGGCGAAAAGAGGAGCCCGCTTCCCGTCCCTAAGTCGCACGCGCACGTGATCGAGTCCACCCCGCACGACACGAGCCTCCTCGCCGAGTCGACCGAGAACTTCCCCGTCATGTCGAAGAGCGCGTGCGCCGCTTCCTTCTCGATTCCCATCCACATGAGGATGGTCTCGAACCTCGTGAGGTAGTAGTAGATCCCGCTCCACGCCCCCGTCACGTGCCCCTCTACGAAATACCCCGCCTCGTGATACGCCTCCACCAGCCTCCGCGTCCCGCTCTCGTCCCAGCGCCTTTCCTCATTCGCGTCCGGCATCTTGAAACGAAGCGCGTCCTCAGCCGACCGCACGGGGCACTCCACCATTTCCCGGCAGAACGTCGGCCAGTGCCTCTCCAGCCACACCGCCCCCGTCTCATACCGATAGCGATGGTGGTCCTTGTCCCTGCTCAGCGTCTGCGCCGCGATTCCGAAGCCCACCGACACCGACGAGTTGTCGAAGAACTTCGCCCTCTCGATCTCGTCCCGCGCTTCGTCCCCCGTCTCCTTCGGAAGCGCCTCCGCCAACGCCGTCACGTCCATAGGCGTCTCCGCGAACGACGGGATCACCTCCGGCTTCTCCCCCCGCAGCACCGCCTTCACCATCTCCCTGTGCGTCATCTTGTCTTCCGTTCTCATCTCCGTCTATCTGGGTTCATCTCTTCTCCCTCTTCTCTGTGCCTCTGTGGTGAATCCCCTCTACGACCCCCGAAACCCCTCCGCCGCCTCCAGCACCCGGAAAAGGTCTCCCCTGTCCAGGAACTCCATCCGCCTTTCCTTCCCAACCTTCCTCATCCCCCGGACCCGGCTCTGCAGCCACCTCGCCGCTAGGACGCTCCCCAACGCCTTGCGCTCCTCCTTCTCGATTCGCGATACCGAATCGTACGCCGTGAGAAACGCTTCCGCCGCCTTTTCGTCCACCGTGAAGTCCGCCGTGAGCGACCAGATGTCCTCCCCGTTGAACTCCTCTCTCCTCGACGTGAAGAAGAGCGCCCCGTCCCCGATATCCCGCACCCGTTCCCACCGGTTCGCCCAGTCGAAATCGAAGAACCCCGCCACCCGATCCCCGGCGAACTTGACGTTCCCCGGATGAAGGTCCCCGTGGATGATCGCCTCCGGCAGCTTCCCGTAGACCCTCTCCCGCAGCTCTCGACGGAGC
>JAZDKG010000004.1:0-29221 GCA_043803205.1 Planctomycetota bacterium | reverse complement strand
CGGATCCTCGAACACGTTGAGCCCCGCCTTCTCGAACTGCCCCAAGAGGCCGGCCAACTCCCCGAAGTCCTTGTACCCCCGGTTCGCGTCCCCCTGGAGCGTCACCCCCCTTCCCGCCTCCTTCCGGATCGCCCGCAGGTTCGTCAGGTCCTCCTTCGCGTCCCCCATCATCTTGAACTTCATCCACCGGTAGCCCTCGCGGGCGAACGCCCGCGCCTTTCGGGCGGCGTCGTCCGGCCCCTCCGGGAAGATCGCCGGCATGAGGGGCACCCGCTTGCGCGCGGCTCCCCCCAAGAGAACGCACAGGGGCACCCCCGCCGCCTTCGCCACCAGATCGTGCAGCGCCATCGACAGCGCCTCCCGCGCGGTATTTCCCTCCGTCGCTGTGTGATCCGGCAAAATCGCATCCAAGCCTCTAGCGTCCTCCCCGATGAGCTTCCGCGCGTGGCCCTCCACCGACTGCGCGAGCTCCCCCAGCCCTTCCCCAAGTCCCACGAGGCCGCCGCTCCGAACGTGCACCAGGGTGAAGGGGAAATGCGTCGGGACGCCGTAGGAAAACCGCACCTTGCAGCGCACCTTCCCTTGATGGATCACGACCTCTTCAATCGGCAGTCTCAATCCTCGTCTCCGATCCGTGAAAGTTGTCCCCCCGCGTGCCCCAGGTCTCTTCCCCCCGCTCCTCTTCGTCATTCGTCATTCGCGCTTCGTCATTCGCCCCTTGGGAGCTACCAGTTCTCTTCCCGCTCGGTCGTGTCCGGGATCCGGAATCGCGTGAGCATCAGGTAGTTCTTCCCGCGGTACGTGTAGACCGTCCCCCAGACCTTCACGACCGTCTCGCCGCGCCGCGTGATCCCTTCCAGCTCCTCGAGCTTCTCGTTCTCCAGGAGCACGAACGTCCGCGCTTCGTCGACCGAGACGAACGCGTTCCTGTCGGACCCGCTTGCCGTCGGCTCCCTCAGCACGTCGAGCTGGTAGCTCACGAGCCGCCCCCGCCGCCCGATGAGGCGCGTCGCCTCGCGCAAGAGCGTCCCCTCCTCCTTCCCGCTCTCCTGCGCGAGCGCGGCAAACGCGCACACCAGCCCCGCGAGCACGCCCAGACACGCCCATAGCCATCGCGCTCTTACGAACATGAGAATACCTCTCCTTAACCGCAACCCCACCCTCATCAACAACGGCATTGGAACTTCATTCCATAAGCCTTCGCGTCTTGGTGCCAAGCCATCTCTTGCCGTCGCGCCCCATCGTAGCAAGCAGCCCCACCCTGTCAAGCAAACTCGCCTTGCCCTTCCCCTCGCCGGCCCCCCGCGCGTCGCCCCGCCGCCCTTCCTCTATCACCTTACCGCTCTATCACAATCACTTCCCCCATGGTCCCCGCGCGCGATTTTCCTTTGACACCCTCCCACCCGTGCTTATCATAGGCGACGAAGAGAAACTGCCTTTCCGTCCATGGGGGATATCAAGATGAAGACCGCTGCAAGCCTTCTTTCCGCACTCCTTCTGTGCCTTGTCCTTCTCCCCCTCCCCCGGGCCGCCGCTCAGACGGAGGCCGTCGCGCCGACATCCCCGCCGAGCGCGGTCGAAGGCACCATCACCGGCGACCGGGTCAACGTCCGCCCCCAGCCCAGCCTTGA
The DNA here is from genome assembly GCA_043803205.1 of Planctomycetota bacterium. Taxonomy (GTDB): domain Bacteria; phylum Planctomycetota; class DG-23; order JAZDKG01; family JAZDKG01; genus JAZDKG01. Next base: position 27,590 of record JAZDKG010000004.1, on the reverse strand, counting down.
GAGCGGCTGGCTCTACCAGGCCTTCCGCGGCGAGAAGGTCGTCGCCGTCGCGCGTCAGGGCGAATGGGTCGAGATCCTTCTCCCTGAGAAAACCTACGCCTGGATCGCGAAAGAATACATTCAGAAGAGACCCGATTCCGACAGAGGCGTCGTCAAAGGCGACCGGGTCGCCCTGCGCGCCGGCTCAGGCGGCGAATACGACCGCATCGGAATCGTCAACTCGGGCTATCTCTTCCTCATCCTCGGCGAAGCGGACAACTACTACAAGGTCCAACCCCTGCCCTCCGCGACCGCCTTTATCCACGGGAATTACGTCCAGCTCTCGGGCTCCCTCGCGGGCGCTCCGGGCCCCGAAGCCCCGGCTCCCCCCGAGACCGCCGAAGGCCAGCCCCCCGCTGTCCCCCCAACGCCCGCAACCCAGCCCGCGCCCCTGACGGAAGGGGAGAAGCTCCTCGCGGACGCGGTCTCCCTCGCCGCCCAGGAAGACGGAAAACCCTCCGCCGATAGAGACTACTCCAAGGCCGTCTCCATCCTCGTCGAGATCATCAACCGCACCGCCGAGACCGATCCCTTCCTGAATCTCAAGGCCCGCAAGACTCTGGCCGAGGTCTGGCAGAAGGCGAGCGTCCGCGAAGTCGGCGTCGCTCGCCAAGAGCGCATGGCCGAGATCGAGCGCAAGCTCGAAGAGATCCGCCAGAAATGGGCCGGCTCCAGGCCCGCTGTCGATGTCCCCCAGCAGGCCTCGGGCACCCTTGATCGCTTCAAACTGCCCTTCCCGCCCGCCACCCACAAGCTCGTCGTCGCCGGACGCATCGTCTCCCTTCTCTACAGCGACACCGTCGATCTAAACCAGTATGTCGGCAAGGAGGTCGGAGTCTCCGGGAAGGTTGAGGCCAAGAAGGATCTCGCCGTCCCCCTCATCAAGGTCGACGCCATCGCCGAGGTTGCAAAGTAGCCGCCTCGACCGCAGCGAACCTCCAGGCTCCCCCCCGCGTCCTCGAGCGGGGGGCCTTGTGCCGCACCCCGATTTCCCAAACCGTTTCAGAATGAGCGTTGACTCAAACGATAAGACAGATAGGGTACAAGGTAGGGAAGCCGCCTCTGGCTGTAGGAGACCCGTCATGAAACGCGCCTTCGTCGCCGCCCTCCTCCTTGCCGTCCTCGTCTCGCCCTTCTGTGCCCTCTTCGCTCAGGAAAGCGCCGATCCCGAAGAGGCCCCCCAGACCCAGCCCGAGCCCGCGACACCCGCCACCCAGGCAAGCGCCGAGACGGTCCGCGAGGTCGTCAAGTGCGACCTCCGTCGGCTCTACATCGGCGAAATCACCAACTTCAGCGCCCCCGCCTGCATCGAAGCGAAGACCGTCTTTGTCGAGATCCAGTGGTACCAGCTCGCCAAGCGCACCACCGAGAAAGGGACCGCCCGCTACTGGATCTACATGACCAAGGCCAACAAGGTCTTCAAGACCGCCCTGCGCCTTTACACGAAAAGCGAGGGCAAAGACCTCGTCTGCGAAAAGAACACCCTCGTGATCGCCGTATACCTGAAACCCTCCCAAGACGCTAGCCCGGAGGAGCAGGCCAAACAGAAAGTCCTCGTCGGCTACTACGCCATCCCCGAGGTCACCACCGCCCTCCTCCCGTTCCTCAATCCCTCCGAGGGGATCGAGTAGCCCCCCCACGCTTCACGGCGAACGTTGCCCCTCTCTTCGCGTTGCGCATTTCCCCCTGCCGCGCGATCCTCCCCGCCCGCATCAGCGCCCCCAACGCCCCCACATACTCGGGCTCCGTGAGCGCCTCCACTCTCCTCCCCAGCCGCTCCGCCAACAGCTCGATCACCCCCATGTTCCTCGCCCCCCCGCCGCTGGCGTAGATCCTCCTCGGCCCGTCCCTCGGGACCATCGGCGCCACGCGCTTCGCCACCGACAGGTTCGCCCCCGCCGCAAGGCTCTCAGGCGTGCACCCCTCCGCCAGCCTCCCCACCACCTCCGACTCGCTGTAGATCGCGCACGTAGCGCTGAGCTCAACAGGCCCCTCCGTGCACCGCGCAAGCTCCGCAAGCTGCATGTCCAGCGCCCCCGCGATCGTCTCGAGGAACCTTCCCGTCCCCGCCGCGCACCGGTCGTTCATCTCGAAATCCGTGATCCTCCCCCCGCGCACCGTCGCCACCTTCGTGTCCTGCCCCCCGATGTCCACGAGCACGAACGTCCGCGCCCCCGTCGCGTGCATCGCCCCTTCCGCGTGCGCCTCGATCTCGGGGATCACCGTCGCGTTCTCGAACGCCAAGAGGTTCCTCCCGTACCCCGTCGCGACGACGGTCGCGCCCGCCGGCACCCTCAGCCGAGCGAGCTCCAGCGCCAGCCCCCCTTTCCCCCTTCTAGCGTACCGCTTGTAGAACGGCACCGTGTCGAAAAGCTCTCTCCTCTCCCTCCCCTCGCTCCAGGAGAGCACCTTCACCGTCCGACTCCCCAGATCGATCCCGACAATCATCTCGTCTCCTCTTCTCTGCATCCCTTTCCTAGGCAAGACTCGCCACTAAGGCGCAAAGACACCAAGGTTCACAAAGTAGCTGGTGCGAGGCTTCGCGGCTATCCCGCTTCTTGCGCCTCCGCATCTGTTTCCTGTTGGCCGCTCTTCTTCGTGTCACTTCTCCCCCCTTCGTGCCCTCAGGATAAACCCTTCGTGATCTTCGTGGTGAATCTTTGTCTTAGCGTCTTCTCACCTTCCGCAGAATCCCAAGGAAGCTGTCCAACCGCATCCGCGTCCGCGCGTCCAACGGCCCCGGCTTATCCCCCTCCACCAAGACCGTGGGCACCCCCTGCCGCGCCCGCAGCACTACGTCCTCGATCTGATGGAAACAGAAGCTCTGCACGTTGTGGATGAGCCCGTCGAGCCCGCGCTCCCGGACCGCCCGTCGGATCTCGCGCACCCGCCCGCCCGAATCATAGGGATAGGTATACCTCAGGTACTGCTCGAGCATCCCCCGTCGCGCCGGCAGCAGGGCGAACTGTCTTGCGAGCTCGTTGTAGACCACCCGGGCTCCTCGTTCCTCCACGTACCCGAAAAAGTCGCTCCAGATCGGCGGGATCCCGATGAGCCCCAGGCGCAGCTCCCTCCCCCGGGGCTTCCGTGCGCCCGCCTCCGCAAGGAAGGCGTCCAGCTCTTTCTCGAAGGCGTCCGGGTCGCCGCGAAAATCGCTCCCCGCGATGATCCACTCGTGGCTTTCCGTCCCCGTCACCTTGTTCTCCCGCCACGCTAGGCGATCCACACGCGCGAGCTTCCTCCGGATCCGGTCGAGCCTCGTCTTCATCGCCGCCGCCCGCCCCTGTGACACCCCGAACTCGCCGCGCAGTTTACGAATCGCCGCCGCCAGCATCTCGCGGTCCCGGTCGTACGGATACGAGAACGGGATCACCCTCTTCCCCTCCGCCCGCCAGCGCTCGATGAGCGCCCGCACGTTCGTGCAGTCCCCTTGCGTCACCGCCACGATCCGCTTCATCCCCCCGTCCCGTCGAGCCGCTTCGTAGATCCCCTTGACCCACGCGCACACGTTCCGCGGGAACCCCTCCGCTTCCGCCTCCTCGACGATCTCCCGCGCGCGTCCGCTCGTGATGAAGGCGTTGTTGAGATCCACGGGACGCGCCCCGGCCGCAAAGAGCACCTCCACCGGCACGCTCGACGTGATCCCGACTCTCTCTCTCGTCTCCCGCACGCCTTGCTCTCCTCCCGAACGCCGCCGCCGTACTCTACGCGCACGCCGCTCCGAATCAAGAAGCGCCGCGGGTGCAGCGATGCTCGCGCGCCTTGACGCCCCCCGCCGCCCGCCTTAACCTGACGCGCGTGATGGACTCCCCCCGAAAGAAAACCGTCGTCACCGTGTTGCTCGCCGCCGTCTGGCTCGCAGTCGTCGTAGGCGCTGTCTACATCGCCATTACCCGCCGCAAGGAGAACACCGCCTTCGCCTACATCATCCCGGCGGCCGCTTTCTTCATGCTCACCATCTTCGTCGGCGCGCTCCTCCCCCCCAAGCTCCGCGAGAAACCCCTCGCCGAACGCCTCAGCGCCCTTTCCGTCGGCGCCCTCATCCTCTTCGCCCTCGCCGTCCTCGGATATGCCATCGTCAAGACCAGGATCGGCCTTCCCACCATCGTCCTCGCCGTCTTCTTCGTCGCCTTCCTCCGCATCTTCGTCGACTGGATCAACCACGTGCGACATCCGGAAAAGCGATCGCGCGGACGCAAGCCCCGCAAGCTGGACGATCCCGAAACCGACGACCCTTCCCATTAGCTAGCGCGGCGCAGTTCGCCCCTTGTCCCTCGTCCCTCTTGCTCCGCTTCCCCTCTATCACTTTACCACTCCATCAGTCTATCACTTCCCCCCCGTCCCCGGCCCAACGGTCCCCGATCCGCCTATTGGGATGGGCTCCGAATGCCGAAGAATACTGATAGGTCGCTGTCTCTCTGTCCCCCAATCTCGCTCGCAGTCTCCCGGAGGTCCCCCTCATGAAGATCGACGCCCTCCTCAAGGAGCTTTTCGAGAAGAAGGGCTCCGACCTCCACCTCAAGGTCGGCCGTCCCCCCCTCTTCCGCATCTCGGGCGATCTCATCCCCACCCCCTACGAAACCGTCACCGAAGACGCTCTCAAGCACATGGTCTTCGAGATCATGCCGAAGGCCATCGCCGCCCGCGTCGAGCGCGACCTCGAGGCCGACTTCGCCTACATGATGGGCGAGATCGCCCGCTTCCGCGTCAACGTCTTCTTCCAGCGCGGCAGAATGGGCGCCATCATGCGCCTCATCCCCCTCACCATCCCCTCCATCGAGGACCTCCGCCTCCCCGTCATCCTCACCACCCTCGGCTTCCAGAACCAGGGTCTCATCCTCATCGTCGGCCCCACCGGCAGCGGCAAGTCCACCACCATGGCCGCCCTCATCGAGCAGATCAACCGCTCCCGCCCCGTCCACGTCGTCACCATCGAAGACCCGATCGAGTTCGTCTACGCCGACAAAAAGGCCGCGATCAACCAGCGCGAACTCGGCATCGACACCTGGAACCACGAGGAGGCGCTGCGCCACGTCCTGCGCCAGGACCCCGACGTCATCGTCATGGGCGAAATGCGCGACCTCGCCGCCATGGAGCTCGCCATGCGCGCCGCCGAAACCGGCCACCTCGTCCTCTCCACCCTCCACACCAACGACTGCAAGCAAACCCTCGACCGCATCCTCGATACCTTCCCCCCCGAAATGGACCGCCTCATCCGCAAGATCCTCTCCCAGGCGCTCCTCGCGGTCATCTCCCAGCGGCTACTACGCCGCGCCGACGGCAAGGGCCGCATCGTCACCACCGAGGTCATGATCAACTCCCCCGCCATCCAGCAGCTCATCGCCGCCGGCAAAATGGGCGATATCGAACACGCCATGAGGCGCTCCAACGCCTACTACGGCATGCAGACCTTCAACCAGTCCCTCGCACGCCTCGTCGCCGAAGGCCTCGTCACCGAGGAAGACGCCCTCCAGACCAGCACCAACCCCGGCGACCTCCGACTCCTCCTCAAGGGCTTCGCCAGCGGCGCCGAATCCATCGACCAGATCCGCAAACGTGAAGCCGACATCGCCGCGCAACTCGCCGCCAACCATAAAGAGATCCCCGACCTCACCAAGGGCCCCGACGCCGCAACCCCCGGGCAGGCCACCCCCGCCGACAAACCCAAACTCACCCGCGGCTTCCAGTTCTAAGGGCCCCTGGCCCCGTGACCCGCAGAGTCCTACGGCTCGACGACGGCCACCAGATCGGGCGGGATCCCCTTCAAACACGTCAAGCAGGACACCGCTTCCTGACTCCCGGAAAGACACCGGCAGTCCCTTAACATCCGACACCGAGTCCAGAGAAAGAAAGGGATTTCTTATTGTCAGACGTTGCTGCAACCGATAGTAAAGCACGGAATAGGACTGATATGTACTTTCTGCCGGTCACAATCCCGCTTTCACAAATGAGATCGCTGGCGGGCGTTTCCCTCCGCGCAGGTCGCGGCACTCTGATCATAGGAGGCGGCACCAATGACGGGCGCAAGAATCCTGCTCGTCGAAGATAGTCCGACCCAGGCTCACGCGATGCGCTCCCTTCTCGAGAAGCACGGACATGACGTAGCCGTAGCGGTGGACGGAGAAGAGGGACTGAAGCTCTGCCAAGCCTCTCAGCCCGATGTCGTCATCCTCGACATCCTCTTGCCGAAGAAGGACGGCTTTGAGGTCTGTCGCCAGATGAAGAGCGATCCGACACGGAGACTCACCCCCGTCCTCATGCTCACCGTACAAGAGGATCTGGAGAGCAAGCTCCGCGGCTTTGAAGCCGGAGCCAACGACTATTTAACCAAGCCCTTCGTAGAGGCCGAGCTCCTAGCGCGCGTGGGCGCCATGCTCCGCATGAAGACAGCCCAGGAGAGAGCCTATCTGCTCTCGACCACTGACGACCTCACCGGCCTCTTCAACTATCGCTTCCTCATGGACAGACTCCGGGAGGAGCTCTCTTTTGCAAAGAGACACGAGACTCCTCTTGCCTGCGCCATGGTCGACGTCGACGGCTTCAAGCGCTTGAACGATCTCCGCGGACACCGCTTCGGCGACAGCGTCCTCGGAAGAATCGCGGAGCTGCTGCGGGCGTCCGCGCGGACGGAGGACATCGTGGCGCGATACGGCGGCGATGAGTTTGTTCTCGTCCTTCGCGGGGCCAGCGTCGCCGGGGCACTCATCGCTGTGGAGCGCCTTCGGCAAAGCGTGGCGGAGACGCCCTTCTCATCGCGGGGAAAGGTTGCCGAAGTGACGGTGTCCTCCGGGGTGGCAGCCTACCCGGAGAGCGTCCCCGAAGCGCTTGTCGACCAACTGCTGCGCGCGGCCGACATGGCCCTCTACGCCGCCAAGAAGAAGGGCCAGAACCGAACCGAGGTTTACGTCCCAGCGCCCATGGACCGGACATGACCACCCCCTTCGCCAGGACTCCGGCGAATACGCGGGAGGCCGATACCTTGGCCGGCGATCGCCCGAGGCGCCGTCGACCGCATCGTCGGTCCCTGTCGCATGGCTTCACGCACAATGCAAGCGGTGTCCCGTGACTCAAAAGAAGATCCTGGTCGTGGAAGATAGTCCCACCCAGGCCCGGGTGGCGCACATGGTCCTGAAGGGGGCTGGCTACGAGGTATTGCTCGCCGCCGACGGCGAACAGGGCATCGAGATCTGGCGATCCGCCGCGCCCGACCTCGTGCTTCTGGATATCAATCTCCCAGGCAAGAGCGGCTTCGAGGTCTGCGCCGAGATCAAGAACGCTGGGGATGACGGCTTCACGCCCGTCATCATGCTCACGGAGAACGCCGATCTCACCAGCCGCGTCAAGGGGCTCACTCTCGGCGCCGACGACTATCTGTCCAAACCCTTCGAACCCGACGAGCTCCTGGCGAGAGCCCGCGCCATGCTCCGCATCAAGGAAACGGAGGACCGGGTCCAGCGCCTCTCCGTCATCGACGAGTTGACCGAGCTCTACAACCGCCGTTTCCTCGCTAAGCGCCTCTCCGAAGAACTCTCCCACGCGGGCCGGCATGGCTTGAGCGTCGGCTGCATCTTCATCGACATCGACCGTTTCAAGCACGTGAACGATTCCTTCGGACACCCGTTCGGGGACATGGTGCTGCAACAGGTCGGGAGACTGATCCGCGATTGTGCCAAGGAGGAGGACATCGCCGCGCGTTACGGCGGCGAGGAGTTCATCCTCGTGATCCGAAATTCGGACGCCCAAGAGGCCGGAATCCTCGCCGAGCGCCTACGGACGAAGATCGCTGAAACCGTCTTTCGTGACGACACGGCGGAGGCCCGGATCACCGTCTCTTGCGGCGTCGCATCCTGCCCCGGCACGGTCCCGCAGTCCTCCGTGGACGGCCTCCTCCGCGCCGCCGACAGCGCCCTGTACCTCGCCAAGCAGAAAGGTCGCAACCGCGTTGAGATCCATCGACCCCCAGTCTAGCTCTGACGCTCGGGACTCGTCCCGTCTTCTCCCATCGTCGGCCGCAGGAGGCCGACCCCTGGCTCCTTCTGCTTTCTCCATCCTTCCCATCTCTCTCTTGCAGGCGCCGCTTCCCGCGCGCATCACGTCCCGCCCGGCCGCAAAGAGCCCCTCCCCCTCCGTCGCGCCAAGCCTCCGTAAAGTGCCTTTCCCCCCGGCCCGATAGATATAGATGAAGAAAGCCGCTCCCCCTCAGGAAGGCCCCTAAGGCTGCTCACATGGGTACTGCGTCTACGACGCCCGCCGACAAGCGCCCCTTACTCCCCGCCCAACCCCCCTCCTCCAAGCTCGTCCAGTCCCTAGCCGTCGCCGTCAGCACCCATCGACTCTACCCCCCCGAGCATCCCTTCTGCATCCGCTCCCTCGAGCGCGTCATCCTCGACCTCGAGCCCCTCTTCACCGACGCCGGCTCTCTCACCCTTGCCGTCGACGGCGACTCTCTCCGCGTGAACGCCTCCCCCGCTTCCCATCCCGTTGACCTCGTCCGCTGGCTTTCCACCCTCCTCCGCGGCCGCCTCATCACGGAGATCTACCTCACCTCCGACCTCGAGCCCAATGAACTCGTCGCCTTCTTCGGCCTCATCGCTTCCACGATCAAACGACCCTCGCCCGAAGAGCTCCGCAAGCGCCTCCACTCCCTCGCCGGCGACCACCTCCGCCTCACCGAGCTCGAATACCGCCTCCAGCCCTCGCCCACGGAGTCCGACGCCTCTCTCGCCGAACAGGACTGGCTCCTCGCCATCTACCACGCCGCCGATGCCGCCCTCGAGCCCGCGGAGACCGACGCGCTCGTCTCCCGCCTCCAAGAACTCGCCTCCTCCGAATCCCCCGAGCCCCTCGAGGAGGTCAACCTCCTCCGCCTCATCGCCTCCGCCGCCAGCCACGCCTTTGGCGAACACCTCGCCGACCAAGGGTTCCGCGTCGAACAACTCCTGGGCTACCTCCTGCGCTCCCTCGACAGCAAACTCGATCCTGGCCTCCTCCTCTCCGCCGGCTTTCGCCGCCGACAGGTTTTCGGCGTCGTCGCCCAGAGAGTCCTGAGCGAATCCCCCGACCTCATCCAATCCATAGCCATGAGCGCAGGCCCCCTCCTCCCCCAGATCCAGGCCCGCGCGCAAAGCGTCCCCCCGGGCGAAGCCCTCATGCACCTCTTCATGCGAAGCCCCTCCCCGGATACGTCGCAGCGCCCCGACGCGCCGCCTCCTTCTTCTCCGTCTCCCCGCCCCGAGGACAAGCCTTTCGATCCCGACAGACTCCTCGAAGGCCTCAAGGCCCTCATCCTGTCGGACGTCGCCAACCGCTACGCGCTCCCTTCTTGCCTTGACCCCGACGAAATCACCCGCGAATACTCCCGCTTCCTCGCCGGCCAGGCCGCCTCCGGCCAATCCTCCCCCTTTCACGAGGCCGCCCTGGGACAACTCCGCACGCTCTTTGCAAACGAGCTCGCCTTCCCGGGCTCCCCGGCCGCCGTCCAAGTCATCGCTCTCCTCGCGGAGGGCCAACACGCCCGGCTCCCCCTCTCCTTCCGGCAGTCCCTTTTCTCCACCGCCAACCCCCGTCACCTGCTGCGATACGTCGAGCGCGAGATCCCCTCTCGCGACGGCCGCATCCGGGCCCTGCGCGTTGCCAAGGAAATGCTCGGCGAGCCCTTCCTCGAAGAAGCCGTCAAATACGTCGTCGATCTCGGCGACACCCCTCAGGCCGCCAAATGGCACCCCCTGCTTGCCGAAACCTTCGGCCCCGACCTAACCGGCGTTCTCGCCCGCCTCTCCCAGCATCCCGCCCGCGGCCTCGTCCCCATCGCGCTCCACCTCGCCGACCGCCTCGAACTCTCCGAGCGCCTCGACCTCTTAACCCCCCTCCTCAACCACCTCGGACCAACCGCCCCCCTCGACCTCCCCGTCCGCCTCGCGCGCATCCCAACCCCCTTCGCCCTCAAGCCCCTCAACGCCTGGCTCCCTCGCGTGCCCCTTGAAACCCGCCGCACCTTCGCCGACCGCATCCTCTCCCTCCCCAATGCCGGTGACCTCCACGTCACCGCCGAGATCGCCGCCGGCAAGACATTCTGGCGAACCATGTTCCCCCAGCGCGCCGCAGCCCTCGCGGCCCTCTCCCGCTCCTCCCTCGAACGCTCCCGCGAACTCCTCCATGCGCTTTCCCGCAAAGGCCGATTCTCCCTGTCCCGCGCCAAACGCGACCTCGCCCGCTCCGCGCGCACGCTCCTGGCAACCCCTCCTCCAGAGCACCGCCCATGAGCACCCCCCGCAATCTCGCACAGGCCCTCGAAGCGTCCCTCACCGCCTTCACCCTCTACCCTGTCGGCCATGGCCGCCAGAAGATCACCCTCGACCGCCTCGCCGAAACGATCTCCTCCCTCACCGCCGACAACAAACCCCTCCCCATCGGCCTCGCCTCCGACACCCTCGTCGTCAAAGGCATCCCCTACTTCGAGGAAACCCCCCTCGCCTCCCGCTTCATCAAGCGCCTCCAGTCCGTCGGCGTCCAGTCCCTGCGCTTCCATCCGGGCGTCCTTCCCGACGACCTCCGGACCTTCGTCCTCATCCTCTCGGGACGCTCCACCCAGCACCCCGACGCAGACCTCTTCACCGAAATCCTCTCCGCAGGCGTCCGCTCCATCGAAGTCCAAAACGTCCCCCTCACCGAAACCTTCCGCTCCGTCTCGGACATCGACCGGCATTTCACCTCCCCCCTGGCCTCCTCCGTCCGCACCCGCATCGCGTCCGCCCTCGCAGCCACCCTTGACACCGTCGCCTCCGGCGGCTTCCTCAACGTCGAAAAACTCGAAGCCGTCGCCACCGACGTCGTCGACAATCTTCTCACCGATCGAGAGACAATGATCGCCGTCACCTCCTCCGCCTACCACGACCACTACACCTATAACCACTCCGTCAACACCTGTGTCCTCGCCACCACCCTGGCCTCCACCTTCATCAAGGATACCTCCGACCTCTCCCGCATCGCCCAGGCCGCACTCCTCCACGACATCGGCAAGGTCTGCATACCCGAGGAAGTCCTCTATAAGCCTGGAACCCTCGACGACGTTGAATGGCAGATCATGCGCAACCACCCCTCCCGGGGCGCGGAAATCCTCCTCCGATGCCGCCAGATCGATCCGCTGAGCGTCCTCGTCGCCTATGGCCACCACGTCTGCTTCGACGGCACCGGTTACCCCCCCGGTCCCTTCGCCGCACGGGAACACATCGCCGTCGGCATCGTCCAGCTCGTCGATGTCTACGAGGCCATGACCTCCCACCGCCCCTACAGGAACCCCATCCCCCTCGATCGCAGCATCGCCCACATCGTGGAATCTGCGGGCCGACAGTTCCACCCCCGCGCCGTCGAAGCCCTCGTCCATACCCTCGGCTTCTATCCCCCGGGGAGCACACTCGAGCTCGCCGACCGGTCGCTCGCCCGCGTCCTTGAAGCCACCCCGGACCGCCCCTTGGCCCCCCGTGTCTCCCTCTACCGCGACGGCGCCGGCAAACCCATCGACCCCCCGTCTGTCTTCATCCTCGACGCCGGCTCCTGCCCCCCCGAACATAAACCGGTGCACTGCACCCAGACCGACCCCCCCCTGACTCTCGAGAGTCCCGGGGACACCATATCGAGGGGATCAAAGGGCAGATTCCTGCTCCGTCGAAAACATGTCCCCCCGCAGACAAACCCAAACTCACCCGCGGCTTCCAGTTCTGAGTGCTCTCCTGTTCCACTCTCTCAGACCCTGAGCGCAGTCGAAGGGCGCGAGTCCTCCCGTCCCTTTTCAATTCCGCATTCCGCATTCCCCATTCCGCATTCGCCTTCCCCTCGTCCCTCGCCCTCCGTAGTCCCGTCCCGCGACTGCGGGAGGACGAAGGAGGGTCCCTCGTCCCTTGCCCCCTCCCTCCGTACCACCCTACCACCTACCGCCTACCACTTCTCCAAGCGAACCCGCCCCGCGCCCGTCGGATCCCGTCATCCTGTTATCCCGTCCATCTTCGGGCTCTTTCAACCCGCGCCAAACTCCCCAATTGACGCCGCCTCCATTCCCGCTTATATACCTCCGATGAAGGGATACCCCCCTATGCCCCCTCCCCGCCGAAAGCTCCTCCCGCAGTTCAAGCGCCATAGTTAACCCGAATCGGAGTGCTTTCTCACAACCTTGCTCACTGAAGCCGATACATGCAGGAGATACGTCGTCCCCAGGCTCTACGCCGCCGGGTGGAACGACGATCAGATTTGCGAGCAGCGGACATTCACCGACGGCCGTATCATGGTCGCCGGCACCAAGGTCTCTCGCGGCCCTCAGAAGCGTGCAGATTACTTGCTGCGCTACCGCCCCAGCCTCATGATCGCGGTCGTCGAAGCGAAGGCCGCTTACAAGAACTCCCGCGACGGCCTCCAGAAAGCAATAGAATACGCTCAGATCCTCGACCTCAACTTCGCATATTCAACCAACGGTACAGGCATCGTGGAGCATGACTTCTTGTCGGGTCGGGAGACTGACCTCGACGCCTTTCCCTCGCCGGACGACCTTTGGAAGCGCCTCCAAGGTCCCCTTGGTCTATGCCAGCCTGAGGATGAGCAACGTTTTCTGACGCCCACTTTCCCGGTCCCGGGCAGGCCTCTCCGCTACTATCAGGAAATCGCGGTCAACCGGGTGATCCAGGCGATCCTGCAAAAGCATCCTCGCGTCCTGCTAAACATGGCCACCGGCACAGGCAAAACCGACGTCGCCTTCCACATTTGCTGGAAACTGTGGAGCACCCGCTGGAACCGCACGGGCGAGCCACGCCGTCCTCGAATTCTGTTTCTCTCCGACAGATCGATCCTCGTGGACGACCCTAAGGACAAACAGTTCGCCCCGTTTGGCGACGCCCGCTGGAAAATCCAGGGCGAGGCGGTCAAGAGCCGCGAAATATACTTCGCCACCTACCAGGCAATCGCTAAGGACGAGCGCCGCCCTGGCCTCTACCGCGAATATGGCCCCGAGTTCTTCGATCTCGTCATCGTCGACGAGTGCCATCGCGGCAGCGCACGCGACGAAAGCAACTGGCGGGAAATCCTCGAATACTTCCACCCCGCCTACCAACTCGGAATGACCGCCACGCCGCTGCGCGAGGATAACCGCGACACCTATCTCTACTTTGGCGACCCCGTTTACGCCTACAGCTTGCGCCAGGGAATCCACGACGGTTTCCTTGCACCCTACCGAGTCCACCGGATTGTGCCCGATGTGGATGCTACAGGCTGGCGGCCTTCCAAGGACCAGCTTGACCGCTATGGACGGCTGATCCCCGACGAAGAGTATCAGACGCCGGACTTCGAAAGGATTGTCGCTCTCAAGGCCCGAACACATGCCATCGCCAAGAGCGTCTCGGATTTTCTCCGCAAGAACGACCCCTTCGCCAAGACAATCATCTTCTGTGTGGACCAGGAGCACGCCGACGAGATGCGCCAGGCCATCAACAACCTTTGCGCCGACCTTGTCCAAGAGCATCCCGATTACGTGGTCCGTATCGTGGCGGACGAGGGGGACATCGGACGAGGCCACCTCAGCCGCTTCCAGGAGCTCGAAACCGCAACTCCGGCAGTCGTCACCACCTCTAAACTCCTCACCACCGGCGTCGACATCCCGACCTGCAAGAACATCGCCATTGTCCGCGTCATCAACTCCATGACCGAATTCAAGCAGATCATCGGGCGGGGAACGCGCGTCCGCGACGACTACGGGAAACTCTGGTTCTCCATCCTCGACTACACCGGCAGCGCCACCCGGCTCTTCGCGGACCCGGACTTCGACGGCGACCCGATCGACCCGCCAACCGAAACCCCGATTGACGAGCCGATCCCCGAACCCCAGCCCCCGCCTGAACCGGAGCCCCCCGTGCCGCCAGAACCCGAACCCCCTGAACCTCCACCCCCGTTGCCGCCCGACACTCCCGAACCGCCTCTGCGCAAGTATTACGTCAACGGCGGCATCGTGCAGATAGCCGCCCACTTCGTTTACGAACTCGACGCCAGCGGCAAACAACTTCGCGTCGTCAAGTTCACCGACTACGCTTCGGAGAAAGTCCGCAGCCTGTGGACTTCCGCCGCCGAACTCCGCTCCAAGTGGGGCAATGCCCAGGAACGCGCCGCCATCATCGAGGCTCTGGAGGAACACGGCATCACATTGGAGCAACTCGCCGAGAACGCCCAGCAACCCGACGCCGACCCGTTTGACCTGCTCTGCTACATCGCCTTCAACGCCCCTCTCCGCAGCCGCCGCGAACGCGCTGAGCGGCTTCGCAAAGGCCACGTCGATTTCTGGCAATACTTCAAGCCCGAAGCCCGCCAGATTCTGAACGAGATCCTCGACAAATACATCGACCACGGCACGGCACAGTTCAAAGTGCCCGACATCCTCAAGGTGCCTCCAATTTCCCAACATGGCAACGTCATCGAGATTGCCGACAAGTTTGGCGGCCCGGACCAACTGCGTGGCGCCATGGAAAAGATGCAGGCGCTCCTTTACGCTGACTAGACGGAGACCCCATGCGAAAGAAGGCCGCACCAAACACTCCGCAGACGACCGCTCAGGGAATTGGGAGTCTCATCAAGTCCTGCCGCGACATCATGCGCAAGGACAAGGGCCTCACCACGGACCTCGACCGCTTGCCCATGCTCACCTGGATCATGTTCCTCAAGTTCCTCGACGACATGGAGCAGATGCGCGAGACCGAAGCCAAGCTGGAGGGCAAACGCTTTCGCCCCGCAATCCAGCCCCCCTACCGCTGGCGAGACTGGGCCGCCAAGCCCGACGGCATTACCGGCGACGCCCTCATCGCTTTCATCCAAAACGACGAAGCCACCCGCCCCGACGGTACCAAAGGCCCCGGCCTCTTCGCCTGCTTGCGTTCCCTCACCGGCCCAAATGGCGGCGACCGCCGCGACGTCATCCGCGCCGTGTTTCAAGGCACGGTCAACCGCATGATCAGCGGCTACCTCCTGCGCGACGTCCTCAACAAGGTGAATACCATCCACTTCACGTCCACCGAGGAGATTTACACCCTCGGACATCTCTACGAGTCCATGCTCAAGGAGATGCGCGACGCCGCCGGGGAGAACGGCGAGTTCTACACCCCCCGCCCGCTGGTGAAGTTCATCGTCGCCGTCAACCACCCGCGCCTGGGCGAGACCATCCTCGACCCCGCCTGCGGCACCGGCGGCTTCCTCGCCGAAGCCTTCGAGCATCTGAAGAAAAACTGCAAGAAGGCCGAAGACCACCGCCGCCTCCAGCGCGAAACCCTCTTCGGCATCGAGGCCAAGCCATTGCCCTATCTGCTCTGCCAAGTGAACCTGCTCCTGCACGGGCTTGAAGCGCCGAACATCGACCCTCTCAACGCCTTGCGCTTCCCGCTGCGTGAAATCGGGGACAAAGACCGCGTGGACATCATCATGACAAACCCGCCCTTTGGCGGCGAAGAGGAGCGCGGCATCCGCGGAAACTTCCCCGAAGACAAACAGACAGCCGAGACCGCCCTGCTCTTCCTCCAGCTCATCATGCGAAAGCTCCGCAGGCGGCCCAAACCCGGCCGCGCCGCAGTCGTCGTGCCCAACGGCGCCCTCTTCGGCGACGGCGTCTGCGCCCGCATCAAGGAAGAGTTGCTCAAGGACTTCAACCTTCACACCATCGTGCGCCTCCCCAACGGCGTCTTCTCCCCCTACACTAGCATCTCCACCAACGTCCTCTTCTTCGACCGCTCCGGCCCGACGCGCGAAGCCTGGTACTACGAGCACCCGCTGCCAGAGGGCCGGAAAAACTACACCAAGACCCAGCCACTCCAGTTCGAGGAATTCGCTCCGTGTCTTGCGTGGTGGAACAAGCGGGAGGAGAACGAGCGAGCGTGGAAGGTGCCCGCTGCCGAGATCGCCGCCACTGGTTACAACCTCGACCGCAAGAACCCCCGCGCGAAGGAAGACATCACGCACTTGCCCCCGGAGCAACTCGCCGAGAGTATCCTGGAAAAGGAGAAGCGGATAGCCGCAATCATGGGCAACATCCGCAACCTTCTCGCGAAGGACGAAGCATGAGCAAGACTTGGCCAAACGCGAGACTGGGCGAGGTACTGAAGCCAGTGGAGCGGCCGGAAGCACCGGTCGTCGGCACAAGCTATCGTCAGCTTGGCGTGAAGCTCTGGGGAGAGGGCGCTTACGAACGCGAGTCAATTGACGGCGCGGCCACGAAGTATTCGACCCTCTCGCGGGTTGAAGCGGACGACATCGTGGTGAACAAGATTTGGGCGCGGAACGGCAGCGTGGCCATTGTGCAACCGCAACTCGCCGGATGTTTCGTGAGCGGAGAGTTCCCGACGTTCGTGTCGAATCCTGACAAGCTCATGCCGCGCTGGATTCACTGGCTGACGAAGACCGCGCACTTCTGGGCGCAGTGCGATGAGAAGTCCCAAGGCACGAGCGGCAAGAACCGCATCAAGCCGGACCAATTCTTGAACGTCGAAATCCCTTTGCCGCCGTTGACGGAGCAGCGGCGAATCGTGCAGCGGATCGAGGAACTGGCCGCCAAAAGCGACGAAGCCCGTACACTCCGCCACCAAGCCGTCGAAGAAGCCGACGCACTCACTCTTCATCTCGCTGGTGATTTGTTTCCTGAACCTTCAGGCGAAGTTGTCGGAGACCACATCCGTTTCCAAACAGGCTATGCCTTCAATAGCGAATGGTTCAGTAACGAAGGAATTCGGCTCGCCCGAAATGCGAACGTCGGGCATGGCAGGCTCGATTGGAGCGAGACTGTGCGCATCCCGTTTGAGCGGCGAGCCGAGTTTCGCCGCTTCGAGTTGAACGAGGGTGACGTGCTAGTCTCGCTCGACCGTCCGATTATCTCAACCGGGGTCAAAGTCGCCCAAGTCACCAACGAAGACTTGCCCGCCCTTCTTCTCCAACGTGTCGCCCGAGCGCAGTTTCGAGGCGACACCGTCTTGCCGGGCTACTTCTTCCGGTGGCTTCGCTCGCCGCATCTCATCAACGCGATTGACCCTGGCCGGAGCAACGGCGTTCCGCACATTTCACACAAAGACATTGAAAAGATTCCGTTCACCCTCCCCCCGCTATCGGATCAGCGCCGGGTTGTGGCGGAGCTGGATGCGTTGCAGGCGCAGGTGGACGCGTTGAAGCACCTGCAAGCTGAGACCGCCGCCGAACTCCACGCCCTGCTCCCGTCTGTCCTCGACAGAGCCTTTGCAGGAGATCTCTGATGGCGGTCATTGTGCTTGGAGCTGGGGCAACTCGGGGCTGTAGTTTCGTACACCCCACGGCCAATCCTTGTCTGCCGCCCCTTGACGGCGATTTCTTCACGCAGTTGCAGCGGGTTCTTGACCGCAAGCATCAGGACCTCATCCATGACGTGATGGCCGACGTAGTCGAAATGTTCGGCCCCAACTTCGACGTGACAATGGAGACGGTATTCACGACTCTCGAACATACACTCCGGATGCTCGAGACGACCGGCGACAACCGCGATTTCAAGAAGGAGGACCTCCGCGATAAGCGCAACCGCCTGGTGCAGGCGGTGCAGGTTGTGTTCGAGGGCTCCCTTCCCGGCAAGGGCCAAAGCGGCCACTCCAGCCGCACTCCCCAAGAATGCACACACCACCTGAAGTTGGTCCGCGACATTTTGCGCTCCGGCGACGAAATTGTCAGTTTCAATTACGACTGCGCAGTAGACTACGCGTTGCAGAATGCAGGCGACGGAAAGTGGAACGCCCGTTACGGGTACGGTTTTAACCTTGGTCCTCAAGGCAAAGCCCTCACCGGCGATAAGTCCTGGCAGCCTAAAGACCCGGCCAAGAAACTGGATTCCATACACCTTTACAAGCTACACGGTTCCCTTCACTTCCACGTGCCGCGAAGCGCTGGGCGCTTGACCGTCCACCTGAAAGAGCGGCCATACACCAAGCAACGCGGCAACCCAAAGTTCACGATCATTCCCCCGGAATGGCACAAGGCCTATGACAAAGGCGTCTTCACCACACTGTGGCAGAAGGCCGCAGCGGCCATCCACCACGCCGAACATTTAGTCCTGATTGGCTACTCGCTCCGCCCTACTGACCTTCACTCAACAGCCCTTTTCCGCACAAGTGTGCGCAAGGGCAAGCTCAAGTCACTGGTCGTCGTGAATCCAGACCGCGAAGCCCGCCGACGAACACGCGCCGTTCTCCTGCGCGGGCTCAGTCCCGACACAAGAGTCCTCAGCTTCGATTTGTTATCCGAGTTCGTTGCAGCAGACCAAGGCATCTGGAGAATCTGATGCGCCCGCAAAAGGTATCATACTGTCAAGTAGGTTCGCGATCGTCGTGAACCGTCAGGCATCTGGCAAATCCCGGTCAAAGTACTCGCTGAGAACGCCGCAGAGCAGCCCCAAATCGGTAGTATGATATCCGTCATCTCGCTTCTCAAGTATGCCAACTCTGGCGAAATACGACGCGATTATCTTCTGCTGGCCGAACCTGGGGGGCCTGAATGCCCCCATTTCACTCGCTTTCAGCACTTTGCGCACTGCCTTCCGGTTCAACATCGTGGACGCGCCAAAGGTCGCACCGCGCCCAAAAACCCATATGGCAAAGTCTAACAGCCTCTCGTCGGAACCCTTGCTTATCGGTTCTTTACCGGTGAGGAGCCGATCCGCAACCTCGACAATAACTCTCTTAACTGTGCCTGCTGGCTGACGCAGCGTCTTACCAGAGGCCTCAAGGCTTGCTACTCCAGCGATGCGAAGGGCTACATTCTCTCGGTCACCAAGCCTCGATACGAGATCCGCAATTTCCCTCTTAAAGATAAGCAACGCGAGCAAGAAGCAGACGATGGTTACGATTCCAGCCACAATAGCGCTCATTCTGCGTTTCCTTTCAGGATATTCACTCGCTGTAAGCTCAGCGGCATTATGGCGTGCAAACTCAGGATATTCTACTTTTCTCAGGCTCAAAGGAACAGGAGGAAGAAACGGGGAATTCCCCTTTTTCCTTTGAAAGAGAAAAAGGCGTCGGGAGTCTTTGTTCGGGGGGAATCAAAGGGGCCATTCTACTTTGTGGAGTGAGAAAGGGGGTCAGGCTTACTGATCCAGCTTCATCGCCACCCATCCCCCTCTGCGTGCTCAGCGTCACTGCGCGAGAACTCTTCACCCTTACTTATTCACGCACCAAAACCGCGCGTCACGACGATCCTTGGACCTCTGCCCCCGCCCCTCTTCCCCCGTGTGCCGTAGCCTCTATCTACAGCCTACAGTCTACGCCCTATAGCCTATTCTCTCCCTGCTAGCTCCAAGACCGTAGTGATCTTCCCTTCCTCGCACGTCGTAGATGCCCGCAGCCAACCCCCAAGCTTCACCATCTCGATGAGCTTGTCCACCTCAGCGCGCGCCTTCTCGATAGTGCCCCCCTTCTTGCGCATGTGATGGGCGACCAAGGCGCCCTTGTGTTCCTCCATGACCTTTCCCAACTGCGCGATGTCCACATACAGGACGCGCGTGGGCTTCTGCCCGCCCGTGAGAACCGCGCTCACGACGTCCTTGCGCGCTAGTGATCCGCTCGCCGGACTCGCCGCGGTCAGCGCGATCTCCCGCACAAACTCCCGCGAGCTCGAGAACACTAGATACTTACCCACAAACGCATACGCCGGCGTCAATCGACCGCCCGGCCCCACGGGCCCGAAGCTCCTCACCACGCTCTCGCCCACGTTCTCCGCCTTGATCTCGAACGCGTTCCCCTTCTTCCTCTGGTCGACGGCGATCCATGCCACCGTCGCTCCGATCGCCCCCTCCAAGCGCGGGCGCGTGACCTCGGGATTCGCAAGCGACAGGATGAGCGCGACCCCGGGCGCGCCCTCGCCCTCTCGCGATACCGCCAAGGTCAACTCCCCTCCCAGCACTTCCGGCGCGCTAGCGGAAGCGTCCGGCGAAGCCGTGAACGTCTTCGCCGTCTCAAGCACGGCCTCAAGCCGCTCCCGCCCTTCCGGCGGAAGGACGTCCCGCAGGTAAGCCACCAGCGCCCCCGGCTCGAAGTTCACGTCAAGGCATCCAAGCGTCCCGGGAGGAAGGATCGCTAGCGCCTCCGCGCCGCTCGCGCTCGAAGAGATGAGCTTGCGCAGACTCGGAGTGATCTTTTCAGGAGAGTAAAGCCGTTGGGAGACGATCCTCACCGTGTCCTTGACGTAGACTCCGGTCGCTTGGGTGGACAGGCTCTCAAGGTATCCGCGGAGGGTGAAAAGGATGTTCTTCGCGATGGGGTTTTGCACCTTTGCGCCCAGACCGGACTTCGAGAGGAACCGCTGCGTCACAGGAGGCATGTCCGCGACCAGAATGGCGCTCGCGCCTGCTGGAAGAGCGCTGGCGGCCGCCGCTAGGCGCTCGTTCGTCGCCACGCTCGGCTTCTTCGGATCTGCTAGCCGGTCGAGCGCCTGCTTGAGAAAGTCCAGGTCATTTGAGGCAAGGAACTTGTTTCCCGTGATCACCTGGTGCTCGGTCTTGTCGAAAAGTTCGCCGGCGCGGTTCTGCTTCACAACCACCTTGGTCGTGATCTTGTAGTCCCCGTAGGTGGACCCGCTCGAGCTCTTGAGCTTCCCGTCCTTCTCCTGGATGTCGGAGACGATCCCCGCGTACCGATCGAGCGTACCGGCGGTCGGCCCCGTGACGGCAAGGAGCGTAGTCGGCGTCGGTGCGGTGTCGGTGAAACGGATAGCTAAACCGACAGTCCCGCCCAGGAGATCCTTCACCGCGTCGTCCCGGGTAAACCCATACTGCTTCTCGAGTTCCGCCAATCCCGTCTCGAACTTATTGTAGCCGGGGGAGGAGACGGCTTCGCGATACATTTCAGTCTCCCGTAGCCGCGCCAGGACCGAGCTCCCCTGCCAGGCCTGACGCAGCGCCGCTATATCTCTAAGCTCGATATAGACTTGCACGTCGCCAGGCACGACACGGGCGACTTCGCCAAACGGCCCGTCGGCCGCCCGCGCAAACGAAGCCGAGACAACGAGAAGAATGAGCGCAACTCCAAGCTGCTTCAAGACTTTCATGCCAATCTCCTTCCGCTAGATGAGGGGAATCCCACGCTGGATCTCCTCGAAGACATCGAGGATCGTTTTCCCCGCTGTGTCCGCGTCCTTCTTCAGCGTTTCCAGGTTCTCAGCAAGGATTTGCGTCGAATCGTCAAGGACGCTGGGCGGCTCCATCGCTAGAAGTTCCGAAAGGGAAGGAACTTCGACCCCCTTCTGCGTCTCCTCGCGCGCAACCGCCGGCTCATGGGGCGTCCTCGCCCGGCGGACGACAGCAAGGAGGACGAAGCTGAAAACCACGGCCGCCGCTACGGTTAGGGCGAAGCGAAACGCCAATCGCACGCGACGCGGGCGCTCCGCCTCGATGCGTTCCAGAACGCTCGCAGCCAGCGGCTCGCACTCCGCAGGGGCGGTCGCTTTGAGCATCCGCGCGAGACCCTCGTAATCGGCCAAGGCCCTGCGGCAGCGCTCGCAGGTCTTGAGATGCTCTTCGAGCGGAACCTGTTGCCCCGCCTCAAGTTCTCCGTCGAGCTTCTTCTGGATCCAGTCCTCGAACTTAGCGCATCTCATGACCGACCTCCGGGGGAAAAGCCTTTTCGGAGCATGGCGTCGCGCAACATGCGCCTCCCGCGATGGAGCCACGTTCGCACGCGGTTGGAGCTTGCGCCCAGAAGAGCTGCAACTTCTTCGCAGGACTTGCCTTCCTGATGAAAGAGGACAATCGGGATCCGGTACTTGGGAGGGAGAGCCACGAGGGCCTCGTTGAGCGCGGCGAGCGCGGGCGCATCGGCGTCCGCAGGCGCAGCGGGCTCCTCGACGTGAACAAGCTCCAGGCTGGGCCTGCGTTTACGCAGCGTCGAGCGGCAGAGGTTGACCGTGACAGCCAAGAGCCAGTGCTCGATGGGCCGCGTCGGATCGAGGCGGTCGAGCGAACGGAAGGTCCGAAGGAAAGTCTCCTGAGCGACATCGCGCGCGTCCTCGTAGTTCGGAAGGATTCGCTTGGCCACCCGGTAGACGTTCCCTTCATGGCGTCTTACGAGCTCCTCGAAGGCGTTGTCGCTGCCTTGCTGGGCGCAGGCGACGAGTTCGGCATCGGTCATCGCGTGTTCCTTGCGCTCGTTCATGGAGTCATACCTGCGCCCAAGGGGGAATGTTGCGGAAAACTCTGCAGATATCTTACGGGAAGGAGGGGAGCGGGGCCAACGGTGGGCTCAAGAGGAAGCCCGGGGATTGTTTACCACCAGGACACAAAGAAGAGGGGAGAGGAGCATTCAGCGATCAGCGGTCAGCCGTCAGCGATCGGCGATCAGAATCAGGCCTTCGGCAGAGAAGAGGGGATGAAAGAGATGAGAAGCTTGCGGGAAGCGGGGTGACGGGGCAGATTTCGGAACGATGGCGGGAGACGGTTGGGGAGGCGGAAAGGGGAACCCACGAAAGTAGAATTCCCCCGTTTCATCCCCCCAGGGCGGAGATGAAAAGACAGTAGGCGAAATCCCCTTGACGCGGGTGGCTCTTTCAGAGATGTCCCCGTTTCTTTCCCCGCCTTTCAAGTTTGACACACGCGGGAAAGCAGGTATGCTGCTGGTGAGGTTCTGAGGAGTTCACATGAATCTCTATCGCCCGATCATGATTTCCTCGCCCGCCACGGGCCTAATCATGGTACCCGTGGTTGCGGTTCGGCTTGATCCGGGCGGCGGAAGCGTTCCCTGAGCGCGAAAGGAAACCTGAAATCTTTCAACCCGCCACCTGGAAAAGGGCGGCGGGTTTTTTTGTGGCTGCGGAGCGAGGATAAGGAAGCCCCAGAATGACCGAATGGTTCAATCGTTTCTTCCCCGGTCTCTACACGAGGGTCCTTCCCAAGACCTTTGACGAGGCGACGACTCTCAGCCACGCGCGCCTCGTGAAAAGACTTCTCAGGGTACGCAGGGGCGCAAGCATCCTCGACGTCCCGTGTGGCATGGGACGCATCACCCTCCCCCTGGCCGAAATGGGCCTCGTCATGACGGGCGTGGATCTCACAGGGTCCTATCTGGCTCGCGCACGCCGCGACGCTCGGAAGCGTGGCCTTGACGTCCGATTCATCGAGAGCGACATGCGCCGCATCGACTTCGACCGCGAGTTCACCGCCGCCTTCAACTGGTTCGGGAGCTTCGGCTACTTCTCCGACGCCGACAACCTTGCCTTCTGCCGCGCCGTCTTCCGCACCCTCAACGCGGGCGGCCGCTTCCTCATCGAAGGCCTCAACAAGTCCTGGATGCTCTCTCATTTCCGCGAACGTATGGAGCATAAGATCGGAGGCGTTCGGATCACAACCCGCAACCGCTGGAACGATCGCACCCAGCGCACCCACTCCCTCTACACCTTCTCCCGCGGAAAAACGACCGAAACCATCTTGCTGAAAATGCGCATCTTCAATGGCGCCGACATCCGTATGCTCTTGCGCGCCGCCGGCTTCCGTACCGTCACCCTCTTCGGCTGGCCCCCGCTTCAACCCTTCACCCGCCACTCGCGTCGTATCATTGCCGTCGCTACGAAACCAAGTGGTAGGTGGTAGAGCGGCAGGTCATAAGGGGAGAAGATAACGCATCCTCACCTCCTGCCTCGTCTCGCAGAGGGAGAAGCCGCGCGCTTGCGCGCACGAGAGGTGAACATTAGAGCAGGCGGGCAGATGAAGGGGCGGGACGGGAGGCTTGCAGAGGGCGGGGTAAGAAGGACAAAGGACGAGGGAAGACGGATGAGAAGCGAGGGAACTAGGGACAAGGGAGGAGAAGCTTGCGGGAGGCGGGGTGACGCGGTACATTTCGGATGGCTGGTCACCGACGGTTCGGGGGCGGAAAAAGGGGGAATTGCCACCAAGGCTTCAGCCTGAAGGCACAAAGACAAAGGGAGATTGTCGCGGACGAGAGAGAACAAGGAGTTGACAGGATCACAGGATGGACAGGATCGAGAGATCCTGGCCGACCACATTAAAAAGGAGAGAACAAGATGGAAAGGCGTCTGATCGGACATGTTGCGGCACTAGCGGTTTTGGGCTTGCTGTGCGCAGGAGCCTGGTCTGCCGAACAGATCGACAACCCCATGTACCAGAACTGGGCGCGCTTCAAGCCAGGGACCTTCATCATCCAGCAAACGACGACGAAGACGGAGGAGATGAACCCCGAGACCAGAATGACGTACACGCTCAAGGAAGTCACGCCCGAAAGAGTCGTCCTCGAAATGGTCATGGCAGTGGTAGTCGAGGGCAACGAGATGAAGATGCCGCCTCAGACGATAGTACACCCAGCGAAGATCGACAAGCCCGAGCCCGAGGGCGGCGAGGTCGTGAAACCGGTACTCCTGGGACAAGGCAGCGAAGAGATTGCGGTCAAGGGCAACAAGATCAAGACGACGTGGGTGAAATCGCAGATCAAGCAGGAAGGCGAGACATCGATCGTGACCATTTGGACGAGCGAGGAGATCCCGGGCAGCATGGTCAAGATGGTGACCGAGACGAAGGGCGATGAGCCTGCGACGACGACGATGGCGCTAGTGGATTTCAAGGCGGAGAGACAATAGCGGGGAAGCCATCAGCGGTCAGCGATCAGCGGCGAGAAGCCGGGGGTGAGGTGTCGGGAGGGGAACTGCCACCAAGCCACAAAGGGGAGAAAGTGATAGGCTGATAAAGTGGTAGAGTGATAACGGACTTGAGATTTCAGGACAGCCGGGAACATGGAGTCACGAGCCATGAGGGATAGGATTTTCCCCAGAGACCTGCCCCGCCGAGAATGGGTTCATTTCAAAGCCGAGGGGTTCAGGGGGCCGGTCTGCGGGGTCGTGTATGGGCTGGGGGACACTGTCACGAACGGGATGCCGCTCGGCGGGGTTGACACAGGCTGCATTGATCTGGAAACCAGCGGCCTCTTGGGTTACTGCACGATCTTCAACAGCCACGTGCCGCGACGAGGCCCGATCAACCTGCCGATCCTGGGGATGACCGTCTGCGGGAGGACGTGGGTGTTTTGCGATCCCAAACAGGTGAAACAGGGATCGGGATGGTACCAGGGGGGAGCGCGCTTAGCGCCAATCCCTGAAGCGGCGTCACCTCTATCACTTGCCAGCGTCCAGATGCCGAAGGAAATTCACCACTGGGGACACTACCCGGTAGCAGACCTGGAGTTTGACACCGACGCTCCGATAAGCGTCGGGATGCGGGCGTGGTCTCCTTTCATTCCCGGAGACGTGGTCAGCTCGCTCATCCCCGGAATCGTGTTTGAGGTCCACCTTCGCAACGAGAGCGAGCGGGCACAGCATGGGACCGTCGCTTTCTCTTTTCCCGGTCCAACGGTCGGGGAGGCTCTGACGGATCGGTTCGATCGGAGAGAGGTGAAAGGCGAGTTTCGGGGCGTCGCGGTGAGCACGGAGGCGGTTTCGTACGCGTTGGGCGTCATCGGCGGAGAGAAGGCGCGCACGGGCGGCGAGCTTGGCGGCGATGGAGAGGCATGGGGGAAGATCGAGGCGGAACTCCCCGCCGCGGGAGCGAGCCATCCCGGGGCCTCGGCGGCGGTGGGTTTTTCGCTAGAGGGCGGCAGCCGCAAGGTGGTGCGATTTGTAGTCGCCTGGCACGCGCCCACGTGGAACAGCGTCGGACACAACGCGGCGGCCTGCGCGCCCGAGGGTTATTCGGGGGAGCCTCGCACCTTCACGCACATGTATGCCAGGCATTTCTCGAGCGCGGAGGAAGCGGGGGAACTGCTTGGGAGGACTCACGAGTCGCTCTTGAGGCGCATTCTCGCCTGGCAGGGAGTGATCTACGCGGAGAAGAAGCTGCCCGGGTGGCTCCGGGATTCGCTCGTAAACGTGCTCCACCTGATTACGGAGGACGGGCTGTGGGCGCAGGCCGGGAAGCCGCTGCCCGAGTGGGTGCGCGAGGAAGACGGGTTGTTCGGGATGAACGAGTCTCCCCGCAGTTGTCCGCAGATCGAGTGTCTGCCGTGCAGTTTCTACGGGAGCCTTCCGTTCGTCTACTTTTTCCGGGAACTGGAGCTATCGACCTTACGGGGCTACAAGGGGTATCAGTTCGAGGAAGGCGCGCCGGTGTGGACATGGGGGGGGCAGACGAACCGCACTCCCTATCTTGACTTCGCGTCTCCGACGAGGGGCTACCAATTCGCCAGCAACGGGGTGTCGTTGGCAGGCTTAGTCAACCAGTTTCTGATGTGTCGCGGGGACGAGGATCGGAAGCTTCTCAGAGAGTTCTACCCGATGGTGAAGAGATGCATGGTCTGGACGGTGAACCTGAGGGCGACACCTTCGTATTCCATCGGCGAGCGAATCATCTCGATGCCCGACGCCAACGACCACGGCGAGAACCTGCGCGTCCGGAGGTTCCCCACGGAATGGTTCGAGGCCGTCGAGCCGGGGTGGTTCGGAATGACGGCGCACATCGGGGGCTTGCACCTAGCGCAACTGCGAATAACGGAGCGGATGGCAAAGGAGATCGGTGACGAGCAGTTCGCGCGGCAGTGCGAGGAATGGATCAAGGCCGGCGCCGACGCGATGGAGAAACGTTTGTGGACCGGCTCGTACTATCTCAACTTCCTGGACCCCGAGACCGGGCAGAAATCCGATCTTGTGTTCGCCTATCAGTTGGATGGGGAATGGATCCTAGCGCATCACGGTCTCCCGGCGGCGCTGCCGGAGGACAGGGTGAAGACGGTTCTTGAGACGATCAAGCGATGCAACGTAGCGCTCACCCGGTATGGCGCGGTCAACTACACGAACGCAGACGGCACGGTCAGGGTCGTGAAACCAGAGGATTACGGCCCATACAGCTACTTCGTCAGCGCGGGGATGATGTTAGCGATGACGTACATGTACCACGGTCAGAGGGATTTCGGCATCGAGCTTGCGCACAGAATATGGCATAACTTTGTCTGTCGCCAAGGGTACACGTGGGACTTGCGCTGCATGATGGTCGGCGATACGGACAGCGGCGAGGGGACGTCTGACAGCGACTATTACCAGGCCATGATGCTGTGGTCGCTCCCCGCGGCTCTGGAGGAGAAGGACCTCAGTGCGCCTTGTGCGCCGGGGGGGCTCGTGGACCGGATTCTCAAGGCCGCGAGTGAGTCCAAGAAGAAGGTGAGACCATGACCCCATGGGAATGATAAAGCGGCAGAGCGGTACAGTGATAGAGGGGGAGAAGAAGGGACGAGGGAGAAGAGACGAGGGGCAAAGCAGCCGGAACGATTTGGTGTTCCCGGAACCGGCGGAACTTCTCCAGCACGCGTTCGGCTCAGGGCACCGCAGAGGGCGGCCGAACATACAACGTCCCGGTCATAATCGCGTCAACCGGGACATAGTGCCTAGCCATAATGCTGTCCACGATGCGGTCCTGCGCGGCACCTGCCTCCGCCAAGAGACCGGCGTCTGGAATCCCCGAGCGAAAGAGACTGTCGAGTTCCTCCGGCGTGCGAAGCAGTCTCAACATGCAGGGGTCGGCCTTTCCCGCAGCGACATACCAA
>JAZDKG010000003.1:0-19302 GCA_043803205.1 Planctomycetota bacterium | reverse complement strand
AAGCCCGCAGGCGGTCCCCCCGCCTCCACCGAGGAAGTCGAGGAGCTCGCCGGCGCCCTTCTTTCCGGAGAGACCGCCGCCGCGCACGTCGAGGAGGCCGGCGAGGAAGCCGTCCCAGGAGTCAAAGAACCGGTCCGGATGGAAGCCGCAGAGGTCGGCGAGCTCGTCCACGTCTTCCTTTTCCTGGAAAAGCAGCCGGCCGGAAGGGCGGAGCGCACCGCGGCCTTGGAACGCAACGCCCTCTTCCCCGGCGGGCGCATCGAGACGCTTCTCCGACGCGACCTCAAGCTCACGCTGAGCCGCGATCTGCCGATTTCCGTGTTCGTCGCGCTGGGCGACCGCGTGGGTTCGATCGCCGCGCTTCAGGAGCACATCATCGGCGTCGGACGCGAGAGAGGCTTCGACTACGGAGATCGGACCGCCTTCGCGGTGCGCGCGCGTCGCTTCCGCGACCGCCTCCTCGGCAGAGGAGTGCTCGTGAACGTCCTGCGAAGCGGCGCGCCCGCCGTCGCGGCGGAACTCCCCCAACAAGGCGAAGTCGCCCCCCCTGAGCTCGAGACGCCGGAAGCTCCCCCCGCGATCGCCGAACGCGCTCCCGAGCTCGTCGAAGTCCACGTCTTCATGGAGCGTCGCCCCGGCGATCCGTCGGAGCTGGAACACATAGCGCGGCATTCCCGCGTCAGGCCGCACGGCGAGATCGCCCGTCTTCTCGCAAAAAACCTCGGAGAAGAACTTCCCGCGGAGACCCGGGTGAAGCTCTGGAGCGACTTCGGCGAGGACGTGGCCAACCTGTCGGTCATCCGCTGGGCGCTCGTCGCGGACGCGAGGGAGCGCGGGATCGAGGTGAACGACGCCTCCAGGTTTCTCGTGCGCGGAAAGCGCTTCAAGGACCCTCGCTGCGGGCGCGCCGTTGCGATCTCCATCCTGAGCATCGCGGAGCCGTCCCCGACGCCCGCAACGGAGGTGCTGGAGACGCCTGCTGAGGCCGTGACGGTCCAAGAGCCGCCGCTCGAAAAGACGGCCCTCGAGGAGCCTCAAGAGGTCGAAGAGGCCGTGCAAGTCGCGGAGCCTGAAACCGCGCTCCTTGAGGCGGCCCCCGAAGTCCCCGAGACGCACGTCATCGAAGAGGACCTCCCCCACGAGCA
The DNA here is from genome assembly GCA_043803205.1 of Planctomycetota bacterium. Classification (GTDB taxonomy): domain Bacteria; phylum Planctomycetota; class DG-23; order JAZDKG01; family JAZDKG01; genus JAZDKG01. The sequence continues at coordinate 18,157 of JAZDKG010000003.1, read as the reverse complement.
CGCGACGACAACGGCGCTCCAGGAGCCCGCCGGCGTCCCCGTCGAGACGCCTGTGGAGGAAGTGGACCTTGTGCCGGGCGCTCCCGCCGTCGCGGAACTCGAAGAAACTCCCCCTGCGCAGACGGCGATCGAGGAGCCGCCGATCCCCGCAGAGATGACCGAGGAGCGGCCCGCTGCGGTGCTGGAGGAGGAGGCCGCGCCCCCCGACCTCGAGGCCGAGGCGGTCTTCATGGAGGCCGTGGAGGAGGCCGTCCACGAGGTCGCCGTCGTCGAAGCAATCCCGGAGGAGGAGCTTCTCGCAGAGGAAGCCGTCGAGCTCGGGGAGTGGGCTGAGCCCGTTCCCGCATTCGAAGCCTTCTGTGCGGCGGAGTCGATGGACGGCCTCGCTCTCGTCGCCGAAGAACTTCCGTCGCCGATCGCCCTGGAGGAAGCATATTCATCCGCCGAAGGTATGGCGGCGACCTCGGTTCTCCTGGAGCACGAGGCGCCGACGCCTGCCCTGAGCCGAGTCGAAGGGCTCGTACTGGAGCAGGGCGAACCGCCTCCAGGGGACGCGCCCCTTCTTATGGAAAGGCCTTCATGGGGTTCGCCCCGGGCGCTCAGCCTCGTCGGCGCTCCGGCCGGGGTCGAGGAGTTTGCGGATGCGCCGACGGCGGACGTCCTCGCGTCCCTCGCCGACGCGCCCGGATTCGACGCGGGCGGGTGGTCGCAGCCCCCCGTGGACGTCGTCGCCGAACTCGAAGCCCTCGCGACACGCGAAGTCGCAGAAGAAAAAGTCGCCCCTGCGCCGGAAGCCCCTGAGGCGCCGCCCGCGCCCGTGGAAGTCTCGCCCGTCGTCACGCCGCGCACGACGGATGACCTGCTGGCGCTGCTCACGGGCGCCTGCTCGCTCCTCTACGAGTCGGCGGTGACCGACTCGCTTCCCTCGGAAGCGTCCGATGTCCTGTGCGAACTCGATGAGGCGGCGATCTGCGTCCAGAACCGCCTGGATTGGACCGCGGGCGAGGGAGAACACCTCGATTCGCCCCAGGGCGCCGTTCTCCTCCTCGGCTTCCCCGAGCGGCGGTTCCTGCGGACTAGGAGCGCGCGCCTGGTGTGCCTCGGACCGAAGGACGGGCGGGAACTCGTCCTCGAGGACGTGGATATATCGACGCTTGCGGGCGACCGCAGGCTCCTTGCGCCCGCCATGTGGTTCCTCGTCCTCCAGGGCCTCGCCGCGCGCGCCGAGAGCGACCTGGAGCGCGCCGCGGTCGCGAAGCTCGCGGTCCTCCTCACAACCGTCCTTCCCAGGCTATGGGCCCTGCTCGGCAAAGATCGGGACCGGGAGGCGCTCTCCGAGGTCGCTGCCCGCGCCTCCGCGTCGCTTTCCGGGGCGCTGGCGCGCCTCGGCTTCGGCGAGCTCCTTCTGCGCCTGGCGTCGCTCCGCGCCCAGTGTCCCCCTGCGGGCGCGGGGGCCTTCTTCCTCGCCGACGTGCGCGACGCGAAGCTCTTCGCCGCGACCTTCGAGGCGTACCGGCGCGGGGCGTTCGCGGACCTCGAGCTCCTCGCCTTCCTCGGCGAGCAGAGCGCCCGTCCGGGGTCGCCGCCTGAGGTCGCCATACGCTGCGACCTCTTCACGAAAGGGCTGCGTCGCGCCGACGAGGCCGAGATCGCCCGACTCCTGGAGGACCTCGCCCGCCTTGGAGGAGAGGAAGGCCTGCGCATGGTCGCCCGCCTCTACTCCGTCTTCGGCCGGCCGATCGGCCCGCACGTGGCGCGGGCCCTGGCGAAGTTCCGCGGGGCCGCCGCCCTGGAGCTGTGCCTGTCCTCCATCAATGATGAGGACGACGCCTGCACGCGCGCCGCTCTCGACGCGCTGGACGCCTTTCGCGGACCGGGGCTCCTCGATGCGGTGCGCACGGCCTTCGACCGTAACCCGAGGCCGCCTCTCGTCGAGGCGTTCGCGGCCGCCGCCGGCTCCAACGCGATCCCCGACCTCGTGCGCCGGATCGACGCCTTCGGCGCCGCCGACTGGCCCGCGCGCCTCGCACGCACGTGCGTCGCCATCGACGCGGCGGAGTCATTTGAATACGTCGGGGCCCTCTTCGAAAAGCATCCGCGCGCCCTTCCGGAGCGCTTCTGCGCCGGACTCCTTCCACTCGACGCGGGACGTCTATCCCGCAGCGTCGTCCCGCTCGCGTTCGCCTGGGCGGTGAGACTCGGCTTCTCGCCGAACCTCGAGGTCGCGCGCGCCGCCGCGGACGCCCTCGAGAAGCTCGAGGAGACTTGGACGATCCCGCGCCTGTACGGCCTCTGTCAGAACCGGCTCCATTCGGTGCAGGGAATCCTTTCCCCCGTGCGCTCCGAGCTTCTCGCCGAGCCGCCTCCGGGCGCGACTCCCCAGGCGCGTGGAGGGCGGCTGGTCGCGGCGCTCCTCTTCGTCCGACGACTGGACGACGACCGCCTCATGGTTCAGCTCCTCTGGAAAGCCGCCGACGGCGACACCTTCGTCGGAGTCCTCAACGTCCTCGCGGAACGCTCGCGCAGGCCCGTCTGGCGCGCCGCCTGGCGCGCGCTCTTCGGGACGGTCCGCGTCGTGCCGAGATCGCACAGCCGCTCCCGCCCGTTCGTTCAGGCGCTCCTAAAGGCGCTCTCGTTCCCGCAGACGAGCGCGGCGGCGCACGACACGTTGCTCCGCCTCCTCCCGCAGTTCCCCCTGGATTCAAGAGAGGCGATCCAGGAAGTCCTGCCCACCCCCGAGGACGAGGCGAAACACCTTCGGGCGATCGCCCTCGTGAACACCCGCGCCGCCGCCGACTACCTGCGCAACACCATCTACGACACCTCCCCGCAGCCCATCCGGGACCTCTACAACGAGCTCATGCGCTCGATCCCGATCGCCGCGGTCCTCGAGAAAACCTCCGACGAGATGAGGCTGCTCCTGGACAAGCTCCTCTCGGAGGACGCCTCCGAGCGCTCCTCCGCCGCCCAGACGCTCGACGTCTGCGCCGTGGAGGGGAGCTTCACGTCGGTCCTCGAGGAGTGGCTGACGCGCTTGGACCTGGCGGCGCCCGAGATCAAGACCCGCGCCACCTCCGCGCTCACGGTCCCCCAAAAAATCCGCGACGACGCCGCCCTGGGCTGGCGCCTCTCCGTCTTCTCCCGCCTCGGCCCCGCGCACGAGGTGCTCCCCGCCACGCTGCGTCTCTTCCTCGACGCCGCCAACCAGCGACAGTTCGACCGCGTGCTGGCCGCGCTCGAACAGGTTCAGGGACACATCCCGTGGGAGCTCGTAAGGGACGTCTTCTTCGGCGGATCGCCGGGCGAGCTCGAGGCCCTCTCCGGCTATCGCCCCGAGATCGCCTTCGCCGCGCTCTTCGCCCTTTGGCAGGGAAGGGGAGCTCCCCGGTAAACGGGGGAAACGCGGACGACTCGCCTGCGAACATCTCTCGGGCACGATCGCGCGCCGGCTCGTCCCGCAGATGTTCGACAACCTCCATTACTTCCCGACCCGCGAGCTCCTCGAGGCGTTCCTCAAGGCGTCCGCGGACCTGCACCCGGAGGGGTTCGCGACGCCTCTCCTCCTTACCTTCGGCGACCCCGCGCCCGACTACGGCTGGATCAAAGACCTCAACCCGGAGGACGCGCGGCTCGCGACCGCGTTCGCTTCACAGGCCCTCATCCACTCCGCGATGCTCGTCCGGGCCGCGCCCATCCTGATCGAGATCGGCAAGGCCCACCCCGGGACGGCCTCCCTTCCTCCCCTGCACGAGGAGATCGTCCGGCGCGCCCGCACCGTCCTCTTCCACCCGGAGGCCCGCCTGGACCATCGTCTTGCGACGGCCCGCCTGCTGGGGGCGCTCTTGGATCGCCGCCTTCCCCTTGACGATCAGGTGCATAAGGAGATAACGGGTCTGCCGATCCTCTCCGACTTCCCGGGCGAGGAGGTGCACTCCGACGAGCTCCTGACGGAGCTGGCCAACCGCTGGCGCAGGGAGGCCGCGCGGGAGAGCCCGAGGACTTAGGCGCCGCCCCAGTCCACGTCGTCAACCTTCCACCCATGCTCGCCGATGAGCTTGACGAACACGCAGCCGCAGACGCTGCGCTGGGTGAGTCCGCCCCCCCGTTTCTCGACGACGCAGAGCGACTGCTCCCAAGGTCCCCCGACGGGGATGACGAGAAGCCCGCCTTCCCCAAGCTGAGTGCCCAGCGGCTCCGGAACGCTTGGAGCGGCCGCCGTCACCATGATCCGCTCGAAGGTCCTCCGCTCGGGCCATCCCAAAGTCCCGTCGCCGACGTGATACTCGACGTTCGCGTAGCCCAGCCTCTCGAGCGTCTCGCGCGCCCTCTCGGAGAGCGTCGCGATCCGCTCGATCGTGTAGACGCGCTTCGCCAAAACCGCGAGGATCGCCGTCTGGTAGCCCGACCCCGTCCCGATCTCCAGCACCCCCTCTTTCCCCGTAAGCGCAAGCGCCTCCGTCATGAGCGCCACCATGTAAGGCTGACTGATGGTCTGCCCGGACCCGATATCGAGCGGGTGGTCCTCATACGCCGAGCGACGATATCCCTCGGGCACGAACTCCTCCCTCGGCACCCGGCGGAACGCCTCGAGGACGCGCTCGTCTCGGATCCCCCGTCGGGCGATCTGCCCCTCCACCATCGCCTCCCGCTCGTACGTCCCCGCTTCGTCCTTCCCTCTCACGATGGGATTTCCCCCAACGGACGCCCCGCCCGCAAGAACCTCCGTCCTCTCGCACACCAGGCCTCTCGGTCGGCCCTCAGTATACCGCAAGGTCCTCGATCCGGAGCTCCACGGACCTCGCGCCCTGGTACGTGTTGATCCCAGGCACGAAGGCGACGTCGATCTTGCCCGACCGCTCGATGGGCGCTAGCCACTCCCCCCCGCCGAACGCGACCGCCCGGATCACCCGGTCGCCCTGCCGCAGCATGAGCGCTAAGTGCTTCCCGTCCGCCCCCATCCGCGACGGGACCCCGACGACCTCGACCCCCTCGGCCGCCAGCACGGGCGCGGGATTGCCGTGCCCGAAAGGCGCCAGCCTCCCCAGCGCCTCCACCGCCTCTCCCACGAGGTCCCTAAGCTCCACCCTCGCGTCGATCCGCAGGCCCGGGCGCATCTCCTCGATACTCACCTGCCGGGCGACCTCCCGCGAGAACGCTTCCCGGAACGCACTCAACCGATCGCGCCGGATGCGCAGACCCGCCGCCTGCGCGTGCCCCCCGAACGAAAGGAGCAACGACTGCACCCCGTGCAGCGCCTCGAAAAGGTTGACCTCCGGGATCGACCGCGCCGAGCCCTGCCCCTCCTCCCCCTCCAGCGTAATCACCACTGTGGGACGGTGAAACTCGTCCACGATTCGGCTCGCGACGATGCCTATCACGCCGCCGTGCCAGGACTCCTCCGCTAACACGATCGCGTTCTCCGTCTCCACGGCGATCTCGCGTTCGATTAGCGCGAGCGCCTGCTCGAAGATCTGCTTCTGCTCCTTCTGGCGGGCGGAATTCCGCTCGTCAAGGACGGCGGCGATCTCGCTCGCGCGACGGTCGTCGTCCGTTACGAAGAGCTCCACGCTTTCCCCGGCGTCCCCCATCCGGCCGGCTGCGTTGAGACGCGGCGCCAGAACGAACGCGATCCGATCGGCGGCGAGCTTCTTCCCCGAGAGGCCGCTCGCCTCCACCAGTGCCCGCACCCCCGCCAAGCGCGAATGCGCCAGCTCCTGGAGCCCGAACGACACAAGCGTCCGGTTCACCCCTAAGAGGGGCACCACGTCCGTGACGGTCCCGAGCGCCACCAGGGCGAGGGCATCCACCAGGAGGTCGCGGAACTCGGGTCTGACCCGCGCGCTTCCCGAGAGGTCCTGCGCCGTCGCCCACGCCAGGTTGAACGCCACCCCCCCGCCGGCCAAGTCCCGGAAGGCGCCCGCGGGCGCGCCGACCTTGGGATCGATGATCGCTGCCGCCTGCGGGGTTCCCTCGCCGCCCTCGTGATGGTCGGTGACGACCAGATCGATCCCGCGCTCGGCGAGGTAGGCGGCCTCCTCGACCGCCGTAATGCCGCAGTCCACCGTGACGATGAGCTGCGCCCCGTTCTCCGAGAGGTGCCGCATCGCGTCTAGATTGAGACCGTACCCCTCGTCCAGTCGGCTCGGGACGTAGGTGGAGACGTCCGCGCCCGTCAGCGTCAGCAGCCGATAGAGGATCGCGACCGACGCCGTCCCGTCCACGTCGTAGTCCCCGTAGATCACGATCTTCTCTCGGCTCTCCACCGCCCGCGCAATCCGCGCCGCCGCCTCGCTTACTCCCGGAAGCTCGCGCGGGTCCGGGAGGTGCGTAAGCTGCGGGCTCAGGAACGTCCGGGCCGCCTCGAAGTCCTCCGCGCCCCGGTTGATGAGCACCTGGCCGACAAAAGCCGGCACCCCAAGACGCCGCCCGAGGTCCGCTGCGCGCTCGGGCGACTCCGGCGCCGTCCACCAGACCTTCCTGGACTTCAACCGGGGGACTTGCTGCGACATGTGGACATCCCAACCGCCTCCCCCCCCACACGTCATCGTAAGCGGAGCGTCCCTCAGTTACAACCCGCCTCCGGAGGAATGACCGCAAAGCTCTCAGGGCTTGCGCCGAAACCGCTTCCCCCGCCCGTCGCGCTTCCGTATACTCGCAAGCGACTCTCCATCCGCCCAGACCCGTGCAGGAGCAACAATGATGTCCGTCGGGATATGCCGAGTGCCTGCGCTCACCGGCGCCCTTCTTGTTCTCTCCCTGACTTGCGCTTTGGCCGCCGACGAACCCCTCAAAGGACACTGGCGCTACTTCCCCGTCGCTTTCGGCGCCCCCGAGGAACCTCTGCCCCCCAAGGAAGAGCTCCTCAAGGTCGTTCCGCCCTTACGGGAGACGCCGACTTTGAGCACCGAAGCGCAGTCCCTCGGGCTCGCTCTCTGGTGGGCCGACTACAGCCGGCTCCTGTTCTGCGAGCAGCCCCCTTCGGCGGACGACCTTGCGCGCAAGCCCGCGATCCGCACCTCCCCCGGCGAAGATGAGCCTCTGGTCCTCGCGCTCTGGAGCATCTCCCACACCGGATCGGTCACCCTGAGCGTCAAGGAATCCCCGTTCCCGTTGACAATCCGTAGCGTCGAGTTCGCGCCACGATACCTCCCCACCCCCTACCGAGACGTCGAGGTCGAAGGCGGCCGCGTCGTCGGCTTCGCGACCTATATGCCCGAGGCGGGGATGGGCGAAGTGAAGCCCGGCGAGAACACCGTCTTCTGGATCAATGTCGCCGTCCCCCGCGACGCCTCCCCCGGGAAGCACCCGATCGCCCTCGAGCTCATCGTCCACCAGGTCAAGGTGCTGGAAATCGAGGCCTCCGTCGAGGTGCTCCCCTTCGCCCTTCCCCGCGCAAACGTCGCCTTTGGCATGTACTACCGGTGGGCCGGCCCGAAAGACGACGCGCGCTACCGCAAACCCGAGCTCCTGCGAATGTACTGGCGCGACATGGCGCGCCACGGCATGACCAGCGCCACGCATTACATGTACACCGCGAGCGGCGACTGGATCGACAAGGAAGGGCATGTGAAACCCCTCGACGGACACGAATCCCTCCGCCAGCTCGAGGACATGCGCGACGAGGGTCTTATCTCCGCCGACGTCCCGATCATGCTCCTCTCGACGAACCTCGGCAAGTTCCCCGACGCGGCGGGAATCATCCAGGAGGAGTTCAAGAAACGCGCCCTTCCGGAACTGCTCCTCTACGGAAGGGACGAGCCGTCCGTCAATGACGAGGCGCGCGCCTCGTTCGAGGCCCTCCAGCCCGTTCGCCCTCACATGCGCATCACCACCGCCATCAACGACTACGCCGCCACAGCCTACGCAGACCTCATCGACGTCTGGGTGGTCAACGCCGGTCGCATCACCCCGGAATTGCGCAGCCTCGCCAAGGAAAAAGGCGCCGAACTCTGGACCTACGACTGCAACCATCGCGGCCGAGGCAACGGCACACGCGCCCGCTTCTACGCCGGCCTCTACACGTGGGCGCTCAACCTCAGGGGAAACTTCCATTGGTGCTACACGGAAGGCTACTCCTGGGAGGGCAACCGCAACGCCACATTCAACTTCGTCCTCCCCAGCGACTCCGGACCCGTCCCTTCCGTCGCCTGGGAGAACCGCCGGGAAGGCGTCGAGGACTACCGCCTCCTGCGACTCCTCGAATCGCGCATCGCCGCGCACGCGGATCGCCCCGAGGCGCGCCAAGCCCAAGCCTGGCTCAACCAACTCCGCTCCCGCGTCAACTGGGACCTCATCCAGGGGATGCCCAAAAGCGTCTATCCCTGGGACGGCGCCGAGGTCTATCCCATGTGCCCGGACTTCGAGCCCGCCGAGCTTTCTCAGATCCGTTCTCGCATCGTCGACTTCGTGCTCGCTTTGCTCTGACAACCTTTCCCTCGGTTTTGAGAGCCTCGCCATGCGCCCGGTCCTCGCCAGCGCGCTCGTCCTCCTCCTCATCCCCGCGCTTGCGCGCGCGGCGGAGGACCCCCTCGCCAAGGACCTCCTCTCCGACGCGATCTTCATGAAAGCCCATTGGCGCATGGAGATCGAAGCAACGCGGGTTTCCGATGATTCGCTCGTCGTCCGGACGACCGGCGCCGTCTTCGACTTCCGCCCGCTCGACAGCGTCCTCCTCTGCTCCCAGCGTATCGGAAAAGCGCGAGAGGTCCTCGGGCTCACGTTCCCGGAAGGTTTCCTCAAGGGCCTGCGCATCGACGCCGCCGACACGGGCGCCGTCATCCTGCGGTCGGACGGCGGACTCCTCGCCAAGGTCAACTGCGACTCCCTCCTCATGCTCCGCGCAAGTAGGGAAGCCATCGTCTCAATGTCCCTGCGATTCCCCGACGAGGTAAGCTATCACACCGGCGACAACCGTCTCTGGATCGATTCCTTCGGCGCCGTCGGCGTGTACCCCATCAAAAACGCTTCCCTTGCGCCGGGAGGAGAACCCCAGCGCAGTCCCGCCTACGCGGTCGGCGTCAACGGCGAGCTCTGGATCGTCGTCGCTCCGCCCCGGCCCTACCCATGGAAGGAATCCATGGAGCTGCGTCCGCTCTGGCAGGGCACATGGGAGTCGCCCCAGGCCGCCGTCCCCTCCGACGAAAAGATCAGGAGCTACGTCGGCAGAGGCAACCTCCTGTGGCTCCAGTCCGAGGTCATGCTCTGGAAGGATTGGCACAACGCCTTCGAGCCGCGCCTCCCGGACGAGCTGCGGCGGGTGATCCGCACCTCCCACGCCCTCGGGCTGCGCGTCATGGTCTACGCCTCCCCCTTCTACTTCACGCGGGGCGTCGGCGGAAACGAGACCTTCGACGGCACGAACGTCGGCCTCTACCTCCAGGCCCTCGAGGACTACCTCCGCGAGTTCCCCGAGACGGACGGCATCTACTTCGACGGGCTCTACGGCCGCAGCGTCGCCAATACCTACGTCTGCTGCCGCGCAACCCGCGAACTCATCGGGGACGAACGCGTCCTCATGGTCCATTGCACGCACAACGCGCCGGGCGGCGCGTGGGGAAAGTGGAGCTACAATCCCGCCGCCGACACCTGGGCGGACTGCACCCTGCGGGGCGAAGGCTTCGGCTTCGTTAGCTCCCCGTGGCTTCGCTGCTTCGTGAGCGGCTACCAGACGTCGAACGCGATCGGCTTCCTCTGCAACAACGCGGGCTACTACGCGCCCTCGAGACGCCAGGTCGAGATGGTCCTCCGCGCCAACTGCCGCCTCCCCTACATGACCTGCGACACCGACGGCTGGCTGCGCGACGCGCCCGTCAACCCGCGCCTCAAAGAGCCTGCAAGCCAGACGAAGGCCAAGCACGTCCGCGCGATGACCGACTGGTACTACCCGCGCCTTGATGACGCCCTCCGCGAGTGGTTCGAGAAAATCAACGAAGCCCGAGCTTTCGAAGTCGCCGCCGATTTGCCCGACTAGCCGCGACGCTCCAAGACACCGCCTTGAGCCGCGCCCCCGAGACCTGTATACTGCCAATCCGCGCGCCGATCCCGCCCTGCTGGGGATGGAACGATCATGCCGGACCCCAACGCTAGCGAGAACGAAACCCGACGAATCGCCTCCGAGATCCTTCACCGCATCGAGTCCGCCCGTCCCCCGGACTTCAAGAGCAACCTCCAGCACGACACCCTCCTCCACTGGACCTACAAGGGCGGCCCGTTCCTGGTGAGCGCCTTCCGCTTCGTGGACGTCTACCCGGCGGCCCAGACCGAAGACGAGCTCCTCGAATACCTCCACGCCTACGTCGGCCACCCCCGGGCGATCCTGCCCAACGCGGGCATCCCCACGGACGCGGCCGCTCAAGCGGTCCGCGACCTCATCACCGCCCTCAACCGCCGCTTCGTCGCGGGCGACACCCTCGAGGGCGCCCTCGACACCGCCGAACGACTCCACGACGCCGGCCAGGGCGCCACACTCGATGTCCTCGGAGAAGCCGTCACGAGCGAGAAGGAGGCCGACGCCTACGAGGAAGCGTATCTCGCGCTCATCCGCGCCGCAGCCCCCCGACTCGACGCCCTCCCCCCCTGCCGGACGACCGACAAGAGCCCCTTCGGACGCGTCCCCCGCCTCCACGTGAGCCTCAAACTCTCCTCCCTCTATAGCCGCTTCGACCCCATCGATTGCGAAGGCTCCTTCAACGCCGTCGCGCCCCGGCTGCGCCGCATCCTGCACGCCGCCCGCAAGGCCCGCGCCGCCGTCGACGTCAACATGGAACACTACGCGCGCAAGGACCTCGCGCTCGATATCTTCAAGATGATCCTCATGGAGGACGCCTTCCGCGACTACGCCGATGCGGGGATCACCGTGCAGGCCTACCTCCCCGAGACGCTCCACGATCTCGCCTCCCTGCTCGCCTGGGTCAAGGAGCGATCCACCCCCGTCCGGGTCCGCATCGTCAAGGGCGCCTACTGGGACCACGAGCGCCAGGTCTCCGCCTACCGGAACTGGCCGACCCCCGTCTACCTCCACAAGGAGGAGACGGACCTCGCGTTCGAAGAGGCGACCCGGTTCGTCCTCGAGAACTACCGGCTCCTGCGGCCGGCCATCGCCACCCACAACGTCCGCAGCGCCGCGCACGCCATCGCCGTCGCCAAGGACCTCGACCTCCCCCCCGGAGCGGTCGAATTCCAGACGCTCCTGGGCCTCGGCGACGAGCTGCGCACCGCCCTGGCGGAACGGGACCTGCGCATCCGCGTCTACGTCCCGTTCGGGAAGCTCGTCCCCGGCATGGCTTATCTCGTTTGCAGACTCCTCGAGGCGACCTCCCGCAGCGCCTTCCTCCGACAGATGTGGCGAACCCCCCTCCCCGTCGAGGAGCTCTCCGCCCGTCCCGGGTCGCCGCGTCAGACTTCCTTCGATCCCGCAGACGCGCGACCCAGCGGGTTCGGCACCCCCTTCTCCAACGAGCCGCCCAGCGACTTCTCCCGCAGGGACGGCCGCGACGAAATGTCCAAGGCCCTCTCCGCGGTCCACGCCGCCCTCGGGCAGCCCCACGCCCTGTGCATCGACGGAGCCGACGTGACGACCCGCCACCAGGCGCTCTCGCTCAATCCCGCTCGCAAGTCCGACGTCGTAGGGCGCGTCTCGCTTGCCTCCTCCCGGGAGGCCGCCCGCGCGATGCGCGTCGCGCGCAAAGCCCTCCCTTCCTGGGCCGGGCTCCCAGTCGAGAAGCGCGCCGCACTGTGCATGCGGGCGGCCGAGATCATGCGCTCCCGCCGCCTCCAGCTCGCCGCCTGGGAGATCCTCGAGGTCGGCAAACAATGGCGCGAGGCGGACGCCGACGTCGCCGAAGCGATCGACTACCTCGAATACTACGCCCGCGAGGCCGAGCGACTCTCCGACACGCGCAAGCGCAACGTCCTCGGCGAGAACAACGAGACCCTCTACGAGCCCCGAGGCGTCGCCGTCGTCATCACCCCCTGGAACTTCCCGCTGGCGATCCTCACGGGCTCGACCGCCGCCGCCGTCGTCGCCGGAAACACCGTCATCATGAAACCAGCGCTCCAGTCCGCCGTGGTCGCCTCGCAGCTCATGCGCATCTTCAGAGAGGCCGGCTTCCCGCCGGGCGTCATCCAGTACCTCCCCGCCCCAGGACGTCCCGTGGGGGAATACCTGGTCAAGCATCCGGACACGGCGCTCGTCGCCTTCACGGGGTCCTTGGACACGGGGCTCCGCATCCGTCGGCTGGCGACGGCCTCCTCCTCGGCCTGCGCGCACCTCAAGCTCGTCATCGCCGAGATGGGAGGGAAGAACGCGATCCTCATCGACCGCGACGCCGACCTCGACCAGGCCGTGCCCGGCGTGATCGCATCCGCCTTCGACTACCAGGGACAGAAATGCTCCGCCTGCTCGCGGGTCATCGTCCTCGAAGGGCTCTATGACGCCTTCCTCTCGCGGCTCGTCTCCGCCGCTCAGAGTCTCCCCGTCGGCCCCCCTTCGGACCCCCACTACGCCCTCGGACCCCTCATCGACGCCGCTGCCGTCGCGCGCGTCCGACGCTACATTGAGCTCGCCAGGAAATCCGCCCGCCTCGCCTTCGAGGGCGACGTCGACGGCCTCGACGACGAGGGCTTCTACGTCCCGCCCGTCATCGCGACCGATGTCGAGCCCGATTCCCCGCTCGCCCAGGAGGAGATCTTCGGCCCGGTGCTCTGCGTCCTGCGCGCGAGGGACCTCAGCGAGGCGATCACGCTCGCCAACGGCGTGCGCTTCGGCCTCACCGGCGGGCTCTACAGCCGAAATCCCTGGCACGTCGCGCGCGCGCGTTCCGAGCTGCGCGTCGGAAACCTCTACGTCAACCGTCCGATCACCGGGGCCCTCGTCGACCGCCAGCCCTTCGGGGGACTCAAACTCTCCGGGCTCGGCTCAAAGACCGGCGGCCCCGACTACCTGCGTCAGTTCCTCCAGCAGCGGACCGTCACCGAGTTCACCGTCCGTCGCGGCTTCTGCCCCCCGCCGGATTGACGTGTCCCCCAGTCGCAAAGGAAAGCTCTTGCGGCGCTCGAGAATCTTCGCCATCCTCCTTCCCCTCCTCCTGGCCGCCGCCCGCGCCCCCGCACAGCCCCAGCTCGGTCGGCCGACCAACGATGTCGTCCTTCACGTGTGGGATGTCCCCTCGAAGATCAGCGACGACCCCATCTTCGTCGGCCGCCGCCGCGTCGTCGAAGAGTTCCTCCGCAGAAACCCCAAGATCTCCCTCTGGTCGCTCATCCCCCTCCAAATCCAGGGTCCCGCCGCAGGCGGACGTGAGTTCATGGCCGTCGCAGGAGGCGTCGCCCCCGACATCTTCTACCTCACGGGCCGTCAGGTCGCCGAATACCGCGCCCAGGGATTCCTCTATCCGCTCAACGACTATATCGCTGACTACGCCCGCCGCACCGGCACACCCTACGTTGGCATCAACTCCCCCGAACAGGTCTGGGAGCTCTGCTACGACAAGGGGAAGATCGTCTGCGTCCCCGTCTCCTACTTCTCGACCGCGCTCATCTGCAACCGGCATCTCCTCGCGAAAGCCGGCTTCGGCGAGCACGGACCCCGGAACTGGGAAGAACTCTACTCCTACGCGCGCCGACTCACCCGCGATCCCTCCAAGGAGCCGGGCGCCGATCCCCATGAGCCCCAGGAGATCGGCCTCCGCATGGCCACCGGACTCGACGCCGGCGGAGAGTTCATCCAGTACGTCTGGTCGTCCGGAGGCGAGGTCGTCCGCTCCTTCTACCCCCTCCCCGACGGCTCCCTCCTCCCCGTCCCCCCTCCCCCCGTCGACTATGCCAAGTTCCACATCGCCCTCTCCGACGAGGACGCCTACGAGCAGCGCCGTGCCCGGGCTCTCGCCGGCCTCACGGAACTCGGCGTGAGAGAAGACTACTCCATCGAAGACCTCCAGTGGCGTCTCGAGACCAACTCCCCCGCCGCGATTGAGGCCCTCAAGTTCTACCGCCGCCTCATACATCAGCCTTGGCTCCGCAACCGCGACCATGAGTTCGACATCACCCCCGAGATGCTCCGCTCCCGTCGCGCCGTAGACCCCCAGACCGGCGACGTCTTCCCCCTCGACGACCCCGACGTCCGCAAACGCATCTACCACGGCGTCGCCGACGCCGTCGCCCTCCAGCAGGGCCGTAGCTCCCTCCAGCGCATCGAATACGCCATGCGCCTTGGCGTGATCGACGAGGCCGACATCAACAACCCCGCCTCCCTCCTCTCCTTCCCCTTCCCCTCGCGCGACGACGCGCCCCCCGCCGCCGTCATGCAGGCCCGCTACCTCGCCATCAACGCCACCATCGAGCCCTCCGACGAGTCCGGACGCTCCAACGTCAAAAAAATCCGCCAGGCCGCCTGGGACTACATCGAATACAGCACCAGCCCCCGCGCCCAGGAGGTCCGCATGAACACCTTCATCGAGTTCGGGATGGAGGAGTACGTCCGCCCCTCGCTCCTCGTGGACGCCGGCTACGCCCATCTCCTCGAGCGCATCCCCGAGGACCGCCGCCGCCTCTGGGACGACCTGACACTGGCCGCCCGCGTCGAGCCCTACTGCGACGGCTTCAACCACGTCAAGACCCGCGAGCTCGGCGGCCCCATCGAGAAACTCATCAACGACCCCCCCGACGAGCTCACCGGCGAATACCGCCATGACCTCCAGGCGATCATGGACGAGACCGTCGCCCACGTGAACAGCATGATCCTCGGAAAAATGCCCGCCTCCGAGGTGCGTCGCCGCGCCCGCGTCGGCTGGGTCATCTTCGCCGTCATGCTGGTCGGGCTTTTCCTGGCGGGCGCGCTCGTCGTGCGCGTGGCCGTCCGCACCCAAAGGCGTCTGCGCGACAGCGAGGGCTTCGGCGTCGGCGGACACCCCGCCCGCCGTCGACTCCACGCCTGGCTCCTCCTCGTCCCCGCCATCGCCACCGTCCTCATCTGGAACTACTACCCCCTCACCAAGGGGATGGCGATCGCCTTCCAGGAATACCGTATCCTCGGCGGCTCCCACTACGTGGGCCTGCGCAACTTCGTCGAGGTCACCAGCGAACCCCTCTTCTGGCGCTACATCCTCCAGACCGCCCAATACGTCGTCATGTCCATCGGCCTCGGCTTCTGCGTCCCCATCGTGCTCGCCATCCTCCTCACCGAAATCCCCACCGGGAAGGTCTTCTTCCGCGTTATCTACTACCTCCCCGCCGTCACCACCGGCCTCGTCACCCTCTTCCTCTGGAAGAACCTCCTCTACGACCCGACGCCCAACGGCGCCATCAACCGCCTGATCCTCGCGGTCAACAAGCTCCCCGTCCCGGCCGCCGCGGTCGTGAGGGCAGCCGTCCTCATGGGCCTCCTGGCGGCGATCCTGGGCCTCGCGCGACAGGCCGCCTCCACCCTCAACTCGCCTCGCGAGCGCGTCCTCACGGGCGCTGCCGCCGCGCTCCTCTCGGCGGGCGTGGTCGCCTTCTTCGCCTCGCGCCTGTCCTTCGGCCCCACGGCCCTCGCGGATCTCGCCGCCGCCTTCTGGCGGCCCTTCTCCTTCGAGGCCCAGAAGTTCCTGCGCGATCCCAAGCTCGCCATGCTCTGGTGCGTCGTCCCCGGCATCTGGGCCGGCGCGGGATCGGGATGCCTCATCTACCTCGCCGCCCTCAAGGGGATCCCCGACGAACAATACGAGGCCGCCGACATCGACGGCGCGGGCGTCTGGAAAAAATTCTGGAACGTCACCTTCCCCAATATCCACGCCCTCATCATCATCAACTTCGTCGGCGCCGTCATCGGCAGCTTCCACGCCTCCAGCAATATCTTCATCATGACCGGCGGCGGCCCCGAAAACGCCACCATGACCGTCGGCCTCGAGATCTGGTACAACGCCTTCCTCTACCTCAAGTTCGGCACCGCCACCGCCATGGCGTGGATCATGGGCTCCTTCCTCATCGGCTTCACCCTCACCCAGCTCCGAATCCTCAACAAGCTCCAGTTCCGCTCCGCCGCCGTCGATGCCGCCGCCGCAGGCGGCCGCGCCTGAGAAAAAGGTGTCAGGATGATTTCTCCCCCAACTCCTCGTTGTCCTCTCTCCTCTCTCCATCTTCTTGGTGTCTCCTTCGCGTCTTCGTGCCTTCGTGGCTATGGCTTTCTCCCCCACCTCCTAGAGGATCTCGCCTCATGCCGCTGATCAGCGTCGTAGGTCATCGCTCCCTCTCGGTCCGAGCCCTCACCACCGCCATGTACGTCGTCCTGGCGGTCGGGGCGCTCTCCATGATCTACCCCTTCGCGCTCATGTTCTCCACCGCCACCACCAGCCAGGCCGACTACGAGGAGTTCCGCCTCCTCCCCCAGTTCTGGTACGACGACCTCGCCCTCTTCAAGAAGTACCTCGTCGACTACGCGCAGATCATGGATCTCGCCGTCGCCTTCCATACCGACACCTGGTACCGCGCCCGCGACATCCGACTCGAGCAGCTTCGCTTCGTGACCGATCTCGATCCCGCGAAACGTGCCAGGATCGCCTCCGACTGGCGCGACTTCCTCTCGACCGCCTGCCCAGACGAGTTAAAGTCCGCCGCCTTCATCGCGGGCGGAAACGACACCCCCACCTCCCTCAAACACGAATACAACCGCTGGCTCTGGAACCGCTACGGCTCCGTCGAAGCCGTCGGAAAGGCCTACAACTACATCGACCCCGTCCCCCACTTCAGCTGGCTTTCCCCCCCACGCGACCTCCTCAACCAGCGCGAGGGCCGCTTCCCGCATCTCGCGGACCTGCGCGTCTTCCTCACTACCCGCGCCCCCGAGCGCACGGGCCTCCTCCTCTTCGACGCCTACGCCTGCGACTTCGTCCGCAACACCTACGGAAACGCCGAGCGCCTCCGCGAGGAAACCGACTTCACCGCAAAAGCCCTCGTCGACGTCACCTACGAGGACATCATCGACGGACGACTCGGCCAGCGCGCCAAGCGCGACTTCTTCGTCCGCGCCGCCCCCTTCCGCTTCGTCCGCATCGACCTCTCGCACCCCGACGTCCAGAACGCCTGGCGGGAATACCTCCACGACGCCGACAAGAACCCATCCGCGGTCCTCACCGAGCGCATCCCCGAGGATCCGGGTCTCGAGAGCGTCTGGAACCTCTTCGTCCAGAAGCACTGCCCCCTCGACGCCCTCTCCCTCGTCCGTCCGGAACCTTTCTGGTGGGACTTCCTGCGCTCCCGCTACGGCGACCTCTCAGCCCTCAACGCCGCCTGGGGAACCTCCCATGCCAAGTTCGAGGATGCCCGCCTCCCCGCCGCGATGGCGACCGCTAGCTACGACGACTTCTCCCGTCAGAAGAAAGACCTCCGTCGGCGCTACCTCACCTTCAACTTCGGCTCCGTCTTCGAATACATCGCCATCAACGGATACTCGCTCCAGGTCACCGCCACCTACATCATCCTCCTCATCGGCACCACCCTCACCGTGAACCCCTTGGCCGCCTACGCCCTCTCCCGCTTCCGCCTCAAGGAGACGCACCACATCCTCCTCTTTCTCCTCGCGACCATGGCCTTCCCCGGCGAAGTCCTCATGATCCCGAACCTCCTCCTCATCAAGAGCTTCCCCGTGGTCCAGATCCTCGTGGTCGCGGCGTGTCTGCTCGCGTTCGCGCTTCTCCACATGCGCCTCGGGAAGCGCCTCCCCGTCCTACCCTCCGCCACGATAGCCCTTGCCGTCGCCGTCTTCCTGGCGGGCTACGTCATCCCCCGCCTCGCCGCCCGCTTCGATGTCCCCATCTCCGTCAGCCTCATGAACTCCTTCTACGCCCTCATCCTCCCCGCGATGGCGAGCGGCTACTCCATCTTCCTCCTCAAGGGCTTCTTCGACAGCCTTCCCCCCGAGCTCTACGAGGCCGGCCTCATCGACGGCGCAGGAGAACTGCGCATGTTCTGGCAGATCACCATGCCCCTCTGCAAACCCATCATGGCCGTGATGGCCCTGGGCGCCTTCACCGCCGCCTATGGCGCCTTCATGCACGCCTTCCTCGTCTGCCAGGACCCGAAAATGTGGACCCTCATGGTCTTCCTCTACGAGTTCCAGCAGCAGCACGCCGTCCCCATGGTGATGGCCTCCCTCGTCATCGCCGCCATCCCCACCCTCATC
>JAZDKG010000002.1:0-2108 GCA_043803205.1 Planctomycetota bacterium | reverse complement strand
CGCACCAGCCTCATCTGTTCCTTCGCCGTGGATTCGAGCACCGATTCAACGCACGAGAAGAACTGGAGAACGCACGGCACCCGCAGGGAGTAGAAGACCTGCGATCCGCGCTTCTCATCCGATAGGATTCCCGCACTCTTGAGAACCCTCAAGTGTTTGCTCACCGTGGAAACGTCCGCGCCGATCATCTCGGTCAGTTTGCAGACGCACCGCTCGCCCTGCGAAAGCTCATCCACGATGAAGAGACGCGTGGGGTGAGCCATCGCTTTGATGATGCGCGCCCGCGCTTCGAGGCGCTCTCGCTCAGCAACCTTCATGGGCGATCTCCTTCGCGGCACATCCTTGGCTATTCTACCAAATAGCCATATTCCGTCAACCCCCCTCTTCCCCTCCTCTTCCCTACCCCAAACCGCGGCGCAGTCCGCGGACACGGGGCGTCAAACCGACAGAAAACCCGCCATGCCACTCCCCTCACAAGCCGACCTTGCCTCCTGATCCTCCTCCGACGCCAAACCGTCGCAAACCGACGCTCCTCTGCCGGACCCCCCCGACGCCCACCCGACGCAAACCGCCGCAAAACCGTCGTAAAACCGACGCATCCCCCGCCATTTTCCTACCCCGTTTGGGGTCTTCCAGAGAGGCGTCCCGGCGAGGTCTAGCAATTCGAATTCAAGGCGGCCCCGGCGGAACAGGTTTCCGCCGGGGCCGGTCGATTCGGGAGGGTGGTGCCTCTCTTCACCACGTTCTATTCCCAAGCGCAGAAAAAGGAGGGGCCGGGCGCTGAGGAAAGAGACGCCCGGCCCCCGTTAGGAGGAACACTCCCTTTCTAGTCCTGCGCGTAAAGGGCGTCGAAGTAGAGCTCCCAGATAACGCCCCTCTCGGAGTGGCGCATGTTGAAAGCGCCCCCCGCGAGTTTGTACTTCGCGGCCAACTTGAAGAGAGACAGCCCGCCGTCGCTGAACGTCTTTACCGACCCGTCCGTGAAAAGCACGTTGTAGGCGGCGTCGTGGTTCTGCAGGAAGTACTCGCGCGTGACCTCGTCGGGGGCGTTCATGTAGGTGCCTCCGCCGGTGATCTGGCTCGAACCGGCATACCTGTAGAACGCCCAGAGAGCGTCGGAGACGAGGGCGTTCCCCTGGGCGCGGTCGAGCTTCCAGCTCTGCCACAGGGGAGTGGTGGTGCTCATGCTCGAGGAGTTTCGCATCTGGTACGACCCGATGATGGCGCAGCGCGTGCCGTCGTCGACGCCGCTGCACGACACGGGGTAACTCCCGCTGTTCGGGTAACCCGCATATCCCCAACCTTCGGAGCGTCCCTCGTCGCATGGCTGGGGGAGACCCACGATCTCGCCCGTGCTCCAGTCGGCGTAGACGAACTCGCCGAGACGATTGTCGTTGGTCCACGTGATGCGCCCGTTCGATGTCCAGAACGGCTCGCCGCCGTCGAAGGTGGTCGACTTCTTGACGTCCGCTATGAACTGCCGACCGGTAGCCTCGGAGCTGAACCGCAGGTTATTCGTGCCGAAGTCGCGAAGGACCCACCATTCGCCCTGGGGGAACTGGCGGCTGGGGCAGTCAAGGACGCTCGCCCCCTTCTGCGTGAGATACCCGCCCGCGAAAAGGAGCCCGAGGCCGGTCGCCTTGCCGCCGCCGGGGGCCCTGAGGCTGGAGTAGGAAGCCATGAGGGGCCAAGGATCGTCCCAGTTCGCCTCGTAGGTGTAGCGTCCATAGTTGACCCCCATGCCGGCTCCTGAAGTGCCGTCCTCATCCCAGCCATCGAGCAGGGGCATCATGTAGAACTGGGCGTTGAGCACGGACCCTCGATTCGCGTCATTCGGGAGCACCTGACCCTTTCCGGCGCCCCAGATGACGTGCCCGTAAACCACGGGCGTCCAGCTCTTGTTGTCCGTGCAGTACATGGTCATCGCCAGCCCGATCTGTCTGAGATTGCTCCTGCACTGGGTCTTGCGAGCTTCCTCGCGGGCGCGGCCGAGGGCGGGCAAGAGGAGCCCGACGAGCAAGGCGATGATCACCATCACCACCAGAAGCTCAATGAGTGTAAAAGCCTTGTTTCTCATGGAACGTTTCCTCCGTGAAATGAGGTTTCTT
>JAZDKG010000001.1:0-4473 GCA_043803205.1 Planctomycetota bacterium | reverse complement strand
TCGCACATGAGGTAGTTGCAGTTCTCCGCCTCGCGGCGCAGGCGCTCCTCTCCCGCGGAAGTCGTGAGGACCAGCTCTCCGCCGTACCCGGCCGCGAAGGCGGTCCCCTTGAGGCCGTAGACGGTGACGTGGCCCTGAGCGGGCCTCCCCGGGGGGGCGACCCAGTTCGTATGGAGCAGCGCGTGGACGTCGTCCTTGAGGACGAGAAGCGCGCTTGCTGCCTCCTCGAAGGGCCGGCGTTTCATGAACCCGAATGAGGAGACAAGCGAGACGGCCGATACGACTTCCTGGCCGGTGAGCCAGCGCACGAGATCGACGCGATGCACCAGGAGGTCGCAGATGAGCCCCCCGTACTGCCGGGGCTTCCACACCCAGTCGGGACGGGAGTCCGGGTTGAGCTCGTGCGGGTTCGAGGAGAGGATGCACACCGGCCGGCCGATCGCGCCGCGGGCGAGTGCCTCGTGGAGAAGAACGAAGGGCTCCATGAAGCGCTCCGGGAGGTCGAGGTAGAGCTGTTTTCCGGAGCGGCGCAGGGCTGATCGGACGCGGTTGAGCCCGATCTCGGTGATCGCCAGCGGCTTGTCGCAGAAGACGTGTTTCCCCGCCCGCAGAGCCTTCGCGACAAGGGATGGCCGTTGGTGGTTGGGGGGGGCCAGCGCGATCGCGTCCAGGTCGTCGCGCGCGAGCACCGCGTCCACGTCATTGGTGGCTTCCACGTCGAAGGCCGCCCGCGCCGCTTCGAGACGGCCCGGGTCGTCGTCCGCGATTGCCGCGAGCTCCGCCTCGTCGTGCCGCAACACCCCCTGGGAAAGGAACTGTTCGAGGTGGCCATGGGCGAAGCCGATGCCTGCGAAACGGACGGGCATGGGGATCACCTTTCCGTAAAGAAGCCGAGCTCGCGCGCGGCCTCGCGCACGCGCCGGGAGATGGACAACTCCGCCGTCCGGGCGAGTCGCTCGCCGATCGCTCGAACCGCGCGCCTGGGGTCGCGGGACGGTCGCACCGTGAAGTCGGCCGTAGGCCGGCCGAGGAACGTCTCGGAATCGACGATCGCGTGGTCGACGTTGCGCAGCTTCCCCTGCGCGGGAAGACGGTCGAGCTTCACAAGGTCGGGGAAGTTGTGCATGAGGAGGGAGGTCTCGAAGCGGTCGGCGTGGCCGACGTCGATCCGGACCTTTCCGGAGTCCACGAAGTCGAAAGCGTAAAGGACGCGGAAGGCACGCGTGGAGGCCGTGCGCGCCACGCGCATGAGAAGGCGCTGCTGAGACGGCGCGCCGTGGCCGTTGAGAAGGACCACGATGCGCCAGCCGGCGCGCTTGAGGGCGCGGACAACCCCCCGGACCGCCGCCTCCATCGCGGCAGCGTTCCAGTAGAGGCTCCTGACGCTGTTCGCGGGGAAGTCCATTCCGAGGAGCCTGTGTTCCCTGGGGTCGAAGCCGATCGCCGCCGTCTGCGCGGGCTTGCGGTACTCGTCGATGCCGATCCAGAGGGGCGGGTGGACCACTCCTCCGACGTTGCGGGCGAGGGTGATGCACAGGGCAAGGGCGTCAAGGGGGTCGGTGCCGTAAGGGAGGTGTTCAGCGTGCCATTCGAGGGGGGCGATAGGGACGAAGGCGAGCGGCAGGCGCTTGCGCTCGCGGGCGATCTCGGCTGCAAACATGTATTCGAGACGGACTTCGCGTTTACGTGCCACCTTGCGCCTCCGGAGCGGCGACGCGCCGCCCGAGTTCTCTAGGGTAGCATGTTTCGCTCGCACCGCAAGCGCAGAACGGCGCGTGGCGCCCGCGGAAGCTTGCGCCTTGGACAAGGGCTTGGTACCTTGCGGGGTGGCTCCTGCCGAGACTTTCGGAGAACGGAGGTGATGGGATGGAGAGGTCAAGGCTCCTCGGGCCAGCTTGCGTCCTCCTCATGGGAACGCTGCTCTGGAGCGCCGCCGGCGCTGCGCAGGGCCCGCCGAGGTGGATCGAGCCGACGGACGAGGTCACGAGCGACCACATCGCGTGGGAGAAAAACGCGGCCGCGGGGCCGTTGCGGGTGCTCTTCATCACGCACCGGCGGGGGCTGAGGGAGGTGGTGGAGATCTCGCAGAGGCTCGACGTCGCCCGGGAGGTGGCCGCGGTCGATCGATGGGACGCCTTCGCGACCAACGTGACGGGGATGCACGCCAAGGTGTGGCATCACACGGACGAGGCGAGCACGGAGGCGATCTTCCGGGAGAAGCTGGCGAAGAAATACGACTGTATCGTGGTCGCGGACGTCCGGTGGAAGACTCTCCCCGACTGGGTCCGGCGGGAGATCCTGCGGAAGGTGGAAAGCGGCGCGGGACTCGTTCTGCGCATCCGGGGGCTCCCGGACGAGGAGCTGAAGGCCGCCCTTGAGGGGAACCCCGTTTCTCTCCCCGCGCTCTCGGCGTTTCCGTTCCAGGGCCTTCCCGCGTTCTCCAGCGCAAAGGATTTCGCGGAGGTCGCCGGCCGGCATCTCGCCTTCGCGGAATACGGCAAGGGGAGGGTGGTGAGGCTCTTGCGCCTTCCCTCGGTGCCTGAAGAGGAAAAGTTCGACGGCTTCCAGGTCCTTACCCCCGAATGCACGGAGCGGTTCCCGGAGTTCTACCCCCTGCACTATGAATACTACCTTGCGCTTGTGGGAGAGCTCTTGGATTGGGCGTCGGGGAGAAGGCCGAAGGCCATGGTGCTGCCCGGAGAGGGTGCGCTTGCGCTCAGCCGGGAAAACATGCGCTCGATCGACTTCCGCGTCCAGGCGGATTCGCTTCTCGGCACGGAGACGGAATTCGTCCTGCGCGAATCGCGGTACGGCGACGTCCGCGCGGGAGCGAAGCGCTTCCTCACGCTAAAACGCGGGGAGAACGTGGTCTCGTTCGCGCTGGGGAAAGTCCCGGCGGGGGAGTATTTCGCGGACCTCTGGATCCGGCAGGCGGGGAGAACTGTGGACTACGGCTCGCTCTTTGTCCGGGTGAAATCGGGGGCGTCCCTGGAGAACCTCGACTTGGCGCAGGAGGGCTTCCGCCTGGAGGAGCCGACGCAGGGGACGGTCGAGGTGAAGAACCCCGGCGAGGGGGATCGCCTTGTCATCGAGCAGGTGGACAACTACGGGCGCGTGGTCGCCCGTGAAGTCTCTGACGCTGCTGCGGGGAAAGTGTCGTTTGAGCTTCGGCCAGCGTCCAAAATCAGCGTGCTCCAGACGGTCGAAGCGCGGCTCGAGGGGAAGGAGGGGGCGATCGATATCCGGCGCAGGCGGTTCGCCTACAGGGACCTCTTCCCTTCTCGCAAGGAGTTCCAGTTCATCCTGTGGCAAAGCTACACGACGGCCGGGGATTCGTATCTCAATCCGCTTCTTGCGAAGGTGGTTCATGACGCGGGGTTTGACATCTGGCAGTTCATCCCCGCCGCCTATGATCGGCGGCTCCTCTTCACGGGCGCCGGGCTCCTTGCGAACCTGTGGTCCGCGCCGACGGTCTACGGACGCGGGATGACTTTCCGCAGTCCCATCTTCGTTGAGTGCCGGCTTCAGCAGCCCTCGCGAGAAGCGGCTTTGGGCGCCGCTCGCGTCCCGTGTCTCACCGACCCCGAGTACCTCAAGGCCGCCCAGGCCGTTTATCGGGACTTGGGGAAGTTCTTTGCCTCTCTTCCGGTCGGGTACTTCAACCTCGGGGACGAGTGCATGTTCGCGCATCACAACGGGAAGGAGGATCTCTGTTTCTCGGAGACCTGCGTCGCGGATTTTCGGGAGTTCGTGCGCCGCGAGTACGGGAGCATCGAGAAGCTCAACGCGGAGTACGGTACGGCGTACGGGAGCTTCGATGAGGTCGTGCCGGTCGGCCTTCCGGCCGTCCGCGCCGATCGCTCGCTCATCCCCGCATGGATCGATCATCGTCGGCACATGAACGCGCTGTGGGCCGGATATCTCGATCACGCCCGGGAATGGCTCCTGAGCGAGGCCCCCGGCGCCCGGGTGGGATACGAAGGAAGCGGCGATACGGGACACGGCCCCAGGAACGGAGCGCTGACAGCGACCGACTACTGGAAACTCGCGCACGCGATGGACGTGAACGGGATGTACTACTGGCCCTACCAGCTTGACGCCGTGCGCGACTTCTCGCCGGAGGGCGCCCTCATCGGCGGCGGGTGGTTCGGGGGATACCACGCGATCTGGCGCGCGGGACATGATCCTCTCACCCATGTCTGGTGGCTTTCGAACGCCATCCTGAGGGGGGCCAACTCGGCGTGGGTCTTCACCGGCCTGGGGTATGACTCGATGTCGGTCATCGCGCCCGACTTCTCCTTCTATGACTACTTCCGCGAGACCCTCAAGGCCGTGAAGGTCATCCGGGAGGGCTTGGGGAGGCTCGTGATGGAGCATCGGCGCGCGGACGACGGAGTGGCCGTGCTCTATTCGCCGGCCAGTATGCTTCTCGCCTCCCTCGAGGACGAGGAAAACGGATTCTGGGACAGCGCC